>JAEEMP010000106.1 GCA_016283275.1 Lachnospiraceae bacterium | reverse complement strand
CTTTAAGATAAAGTATCTGTCGGCACGGTCGGTCTCCTGTGTGTTCAATAACGAATTGTAAAGGGATCTGAACTCTTCGGTATTGTCCGGACAATAGGTTCCGTTTATAAGCTGCATAAGAACCTTTCTTATGTCCGCATCGTTATTGAATACATCCATCGGGTTGTAACCGCCGTTCTTCTCGTAGTTAATTACTTCATCGGAAGAAAGACCGAAGATAACGGCGTTCTCGGCTCCGACTTCTTCCACGATCTCGACGTTGGCTCCGTCCATGGTGCCGAGCGTGATGGCACCGTTCAGCATAAACTTCATATTACCTGTACCGGAAGCTTCCTTGGAAGCTGTGGATATCTGCTCCGAAATATCGGATGCCGCAAATATCCATTCGGCATTGGAAACGCGGTAATTCTCGATAAATATTACCTTTATGCGGCCGCCTATCGAATCATCGTTATTTATTACATCCGCAACGGAATTGATGAGTTTGATGGTCTGCTTGGCCGTACGGTAACCCGCTGCCGCTTTCGCACCGAAGATAAACGTCCTCGGATAAAAATCGATCTCGGGGTGTTCTTTTAAGTTGTTGTACAGATACATAATATGAAGGATATTAAGCAGCTGTCTCTTGTATTCGTGAAGTCTCTTTACCTGAACATCAAAGATCGAACGGGGATCGACATCCACACCGTTGTGTTCTTTGATATATTTCGCAAGGCGGACCTTGTTCTGATATTTGATGTTCATAAACTCCTGCTGTGCCTTCTTGTCGTCGGCATAGATCTTAAGCTTTGAAATATGGCTTAAGTCGGTTATCCATTCATCTCCGATATGAGCGGTCACCCAATCTGCAAGAAGCGGATTTCCGTGCAATAAGAAACGTCTTTGTGTGATACCGTTTGTCTTATTGTTGAACTTCTCGGGGAACATCTCGTAGAAATCCTTAAGTTCCTGATGCTTTAATATCTCGGTATGAAGTCTTGCAACACCGTTAACGGAGAAACCGGTAACGATAGCCAGGTGTGCCATCTTGACCTGTCCGTCGTAGATTATAGCCATCTTACGGACCTTCTCGCGGTCGCCCGGATATTTCTTCTCGACTTCTTCAAGGAATCTCCTGTTGATCTCCTCGATTATCTGGTAAACTCTCGGAAGTAACCTTGAGAAAAGCTCGATGGGCCATTTTTCAAGCGCTTCCGCCATTATAGTATGGTTCGTGTAAGCACAGGTCTTTGTGGTAACATCCCATGCTTCTTCCCAGGTAAGATTGTACTCATCCATAAGGATACGCATAAGTTCTGCGATCGCAACCGTGGGATGTGTATCATTTAACTGGAAAACAACCTTTTCGTATAACTTTGTAATATCTTTGTGCGTACGCATGTATTTCTCGACTGCTTCCTGAACGGAAGCCGAAATAAAGAAATACTGCTGCTTAAGTCTTAACTCTTTGCCGGCATAGTGATTGTCGTTTGGATAGAGTACCTCGACAATGTTCTTTGCAAGGTTGTCCTGCTCGACAGCCTTCTGGTAATCGCCCTTATCAAAAGAATCCAGCTTAAAGCATTCCATAGGCTGGGCATCCCAGATACGAAGGGTATTTACTATACCGTTTCCGTAACCTAAGATCGGAAGGTCGTAAGGTATCGCATTGACCGACTGATACCCTTCCTGACGGTAATGATTACGTCCGAAAGCATCGGTCTCAAACGAAGTATATCCGCCGAACCTTACTTCTTTTGTGTATTCCGGACGGCGAAGTTCGAAAGGATTACCGTCCTCAAGCCAGTTATCCGGTACCTCTACCTGATAGCCGTTTCTGATCTCCTGCTTGAACATACCGTAGCGGTATCTTATACCGCAGCCGTATGCAGGATATCCGAGTGTGGCAAGCGAATCAAGGAAACATGCGGCAAGTCTTCCGAGACCGCCGTTTCCCAAAGCCGCATCGGGTTCCTGATCCTCGATGACGTTTAAGTCAACGCCAAGTTCCTTAAGCGCTTCATCCGCTTCCTTGTAGGCCTTTAAGTTGATCATATTGTTTCCGAGGGCTCTGCCCATCAGAAACTCCATCGACATATAGTAGACGATCTTCGGATCCTGCTCCTCGTATGCCTTCTGGGATTCCATCCAGCAGTCGACTATCTGATCCTTGATGGCATATGCGACAGCCTGGAATATCTGCTTGTCCGTAGCCTCTTCGATCGTCTTCCTGTAAAGGGTCTTTACATTGTAAATAACACTTCTTTTAAACAGTTCTTTGTCAAATACCGGCTTAAATTTACTCATCTCATCCTCCGTACGTTATTCCCCAAACCGCACCGATCAAACTCGTTCAACTCCGATTGTAACATTTTCGCCGTTCACATTCCACTCTTTCATGTTGGAAAGTTTAGTTTCTTTTACCATTTCGTTCGCAAGAACCTTTGTAGCTATCGTATCCGTGTTCTTAAGTGCGATTTCCGCGATCTTATCGTTTCCGTTAAAAGAAACCTTTATGTGGTCCATAACTTCGAAACCGGAATCTTTACGCATGGTCTGGATCTTTGAAATGATCTCGTATACAAAGCCCTCTTCTATAAGTTCGGGCGTAAGGTTTGCATCAAGTACTACAGTGACAACGTTGTCGGCCTCGGTCACATAGCCCTCTTTCTGAGCGATGTCGATAAGAAGATCTTCCTCGGAAAGAGAAACTTCCGTACCGTCCACTTCAAACTTTAAAGCGCCTTCAGCCTTTAACGTATCCATTGCGGCATTGCCGTCAACACTTGAAAGGTAAGCCTTGATACCGCCAAGCTGCTTGCCGTACTTAGGGCCTACGGTACGAAGCTGGGGCTTAAATGAATAAGAGGTAAACTCTCTTACATCATCTGTGAAAACAACACTCTTTACATTAAGTTCGTCCTCGATGATCTCTTTGTAGAACTCGCTTAATTCAAACGGAGCCTTTACAAACATTGTTGCGATGGGCTGACGGTTCTTAATGTTTGAAGCATTTCTGGCTGCACGACCCATGACAACGGTCTTAAGTACGGCGTCCATGTTCTTTTCGAGTTCTTTATCGATATGCGCTTCCTCGCTTACGGGGAAGTCGCAAAGGTGTACGCTTATGGGCGCATTTACATCGATCGAGCATACAAGGTTTCTGTAGATATCGTCTGCCATGAACGGGATCATGGGAGCGGCTGCCTTGGCTACCGTTACAAGCGCTGTGTAAAGAGTCATGTAAGCATTGATCTTATCCTGCTCCATACCCTTTGCCCAGAAACGTTCACGTGAGCGGCGTACATACCAGTTACTCATGTCATCCACGAAGTCATCAAGAGCTCTGCCCGCTTCGGGAATACGGTAACGGTCAAGGTTCGTATCCACATCCTTTACCATGGAATTAAGCTTCGATAAAAGCCATTTATCCATGACCGGAAGCTTGTCGTAATCAAGTGTGTATTTTGTGGCATCGAAATTATCGATGTTTGCATACAGTACAAAGAACGCATAGGTGTTCCAGAGTGTACCCATAAACTTTCTCTGGCCTTCAAGCACCGCATCGCCTGCAAATCTGTTGGGAAGCCATGGAGCGGAATTTGTATAGAAATACCATCTTATGGCATCGGCACCGTATTTTTTGAGCGCATCAAAAGGATCTACCGCATTGCCCTTTGACTTACTCATCTTCTCGCCGTTTTCGTCGAGCACGAGACCCAGAACGATAACGTTCTCATAAGGAGACTTGTTAAACAAAAGCGTACCTTCGGCCATAAGTGAATAGAACCATCCGCGTGTCTGATCGACAGCTTCGGAAATAAACTGTGCGGGGAACTGCTTTTCGAAAAGTTCCTTGTTTTCGAAAGGATAGTGATGCTGTGCAAAAGGCATCGCACCCGAATCGAACCAGCAGTCGATAACTTCCGGAACTCTCTTCATGGTCTTTCCGCATTTGGGACACTTACATGTTATAGCATCGATATAAGGACGGTGAAGCTCTACCGTTTTTGCTTCGGGATTGCCCGAAAGTTCTTCAAGCTGTGCTCTCGATCCTATCGCTTCCTGATGTCCGCATTCTTCGCATTCCCAGATATTTAAAGGTGTACCCCAGTAACGGTTTCTAGAGATACCCCAGTCCTGGATGTTCTCAAGCCAGTTACCGAAACGACCTTCGCCGATCGTGGGCGGGATCCAGTTAACGGTCTTGTTGTTTCTCACAAGATCGTCCCTTACGGCCGTCATCTTGATAAACCAGGATTCTCTTGCATAGTAAAGTAAAGGTGTCGAACATCTCCAGCAGTGAGGATAATCATGTTCTACCTTGGGGGCGCTGAACAGTATGCCTCTTGCATCGAGTTCTTTTAACACCTCAACATCACAGTTTATCGCACCCGCATCCATTTCCTTCTGTGTGGGCTTACAACGCATGCCCGCAAAAGGTGTTTCGGGTCTCATTACACCGTGCTCGTCGACCATCTGTACAAAAGGAGCGTCATATTTACGGCCGACTCTCGCATCGTCTTCACCGAAAGCGGGAGCGATATGTACGATACCGGTACCGTCAGACATGGTTACGTAATCGTCGCAATACACAAAGAATGCCTTCTTGTGCTGCTTGTCCACACTGTCTTTTGCACACTGATAAAGGGGCTCGTATTCCTTGTATTCAAGGTCTTTGCCCTTGTAAGTCTCTAAGATCTCATATGCGGGAACGCCTTCCTCGCGCTTGATCTCGCCAAGAACGCTGTCCAAAAGTGCTTCCGCCATGATATATGTATATCCGTCCGCAGCCTTAACACGGGCATATGTCTCTTCGGGGTTTACGCAAAGAGCGATGTT
>JAEEMP010000105.1 GCA_016283275.1 Lachnospiraceae bacterium | reverse complement strand
GTCTTCCTTGTGGAAGCCGACCTTATCAAACCTGATGCTGCCCTCAACCTTATCAAGGATGACGGGGTTTTCGGGATCATTGATGGTCGAAACTTCGCCGTATATCTTATTTAATTTCTTGACCGAAGCGACTGCCTCGGAAAAGCCGTTCGTAAGCCAGCCCAGCATTTCCATGGGCCATACTATGTTGTTTGAATAGCTTATGTATGCCGTGATGACACCGAGCGTAAGCTGTCCTTTGTAAAAGAACCAGCCGCCGAGCAACAGGACGATAAGAGGAACTATCCTTGATATAAACGAAAAGAACGGATAGTAGCGTGCGAAGATCTTAGCCTGTTGTACATTAAGATCACGGTAGTGATCGTTGTGCTTTTTAAACTTTTCTATTTCAAACTTTTCTCTTGCGAATGCCCTGACGGTACGAACACCTGCAATGTTTTCTTCGCATGTGGTATTAAGCTCGGCGTTTTCTTCGGATATGTCGCCGTATACCTTATCAAGCTTTTTGTCCATCCAGATCGCAAGAAAGCCGCATATGCCCATTGCGATAAAAGGCGGTATAGCCATGAAAGGATTGAGCTTTACCATACATACAAGGATAAATACCGTATGGAATACGACTTCTATAATGAGCATCGATATAAAACAGAGCGCATCCCATATCTTGTCGATGTCTTCTTTGAGCCTTGCCATGACCTCGCCGGTATTTGTCTTGTCAAAGAACGAGGTATCAAGTCCCTGAATGTGTACAAACAGATCTCTTCTTAACCGGCAGGAGATGCTTGCCGATATCCAGTCAAACAAAAACTCCTTATTGTACTGAAAGAACATCCTTCCCGCGCCGAGCAGAAGATAGATCGTGAGCAGTTTAAGCAATATATCGTAGTTGCCGCCGACGATGACATCATCGACTATCCTTAAAGCCACCTGGGGCATGAACATGGAAAGAGATACCGATATAAGTATCATTGAAACCGCAAGTACATACCACAGGGCATATTTCTTTAAATGTTTTCCCAATGTAAATTTATTGTTCATTACAAAACTCCTTAAATCTCTTAAAAAGGGTACAAAAAAACCCGAAAGCCTAAACTTCCGGGTTGCTTAAATTCATATCATATGAAAACTCATATAAAAACAGACTAAACATGACCATAACCGGAGGTTTTAGCATTAATAATCTCAAATATTCTGTTGTCGACTGATGAAATTCTTAACTTGCCGTACATTAAACTGACCTCCTGTTTTTTTGTCCGTCGCACACGGACTAATCGTACATTAACCCAATAAAAGACCTGTGTCAAGCATAAAAATAAAAAAATTATAAACTCAACTTTACATAAAATATTACTATAAACCGGTTTATCAATAGAATCAAAGCACCAAAAAATACAAGATATAGAACGCATAAAACAAGATATTGTGGCTGTTTTGCATATTGTACAAAAAATCACATTTTTTCCTTAAATTCGTTGACATAAATGTGCACAATTAGTATTATTATGTTAATAAACTTTTAACTGAGCACAAGGGAGAATTTTGTATGTTGTCATTGGAAGAAGTATTAAGAACAGCTAAAGTTGCAGGTGCCAGCGATGTGCATTTAACGGTAGGTATACCGCCCAGAATGCGTGTTAACGGTGATCTTATAGGAATGGAATACGATAAGCTCCTTCCTCCGGACACCAAGGAGATTGCAGAAAGCATTATGAATGATGTTCAGCGCGAAAAGTTTGAAGAGCGCGGTGAATATGATATGTCTTATTCGATAAGAGAACTCGGACGTTACCGTGTGAACATATATCATCAGAGAGGCTCGGTTGCAATGGCATTTCGTCTTGTAGGTACCGAAGTTCCTTCATCGGAAGTATTGGGTATTCCCGCAAGCGTTATCGAACTTTCACAGAGAAAAAGAGGTCTGGTGCTCGTAACGGGTCCTACGGGTTCGGGTAAGTCCACGACACTTGCATCGATCATAGATAAAATAAACAAGACAAGAGACGCTCATGTTATAACACTTGAGGATCCTATAGAGTACCTGCATCAGCACAGCATGAGCATGGTCAACCAAAGAGAGATCGGTATCGACTCCGGTTCCTATGCCAATGCATTAAGAGCAGCACTTCGTGAAGATCCCGATGTTATCCTCGTGGGTGAGATGAGAGACTTTGAGACCATTTCCGTTGCGATAACCGCAGCCGAGACAGGTCACCTTGTTCTTTCAACATTGCATACCATCGGTGCGGCATCAACGGTCGATCGTGTTATCGATGTATTCCCGCCTCACCAGCAGCAGCAGATCAGGATCCAGCTTTCTAATGTTTTGGAGGCTGTTATCTCTCAGCAGCTTATTCCTACCGTTGACGGAAAAGGACGTGTTGCGGCATTTGAGGTAATGCATGCAAATCATGCTGTAAGAAACCTTATAAGAGAAGGAAAGTCACATCAGCTTACATCCGTTATGCAGACCAACAGAAAACTTGGCATGATTACAATGGATGAAGCTATTTCACAGCTTTTCTATTCGGGCAAGATATCGCGTGAAGACGCAATAGAATTTGCCCAGGATGTAGAAGGCATGGAGCTTAAACTGGGCTGATCGAAATCATCCGGCATAAGCCGATTTAAAGAATGGTTAATTGTATAAGGGTATAGTGTGTTTCATAATATAATGTAAAGGTTGGGGAATCTATGGCATTCTATGGACAGAACAAACTAAGGCTTGGTGAGATCCTTGTTCAGGCCGGCCTTCTTACGGAGGCCACGCTTGAAAGAGCCCTTAAGGATAAGGGATCCATGAAGATCGGTGAGTATCTTGTTGAGAACAATATCGTCACCGAGGATGATATCGCCAAAGCCTTATCGGAAAAGCTTGATTACAAGCTTATCGATCTTCAAAGCACGACCATTCCCGAAGATATTCTTTCACTCGCTGAACTAAAAGTACTTAAAAAGAACAGAGTAATTCCCGTCGGCTACGCCGAGGGGAATATGAATATTCTGCAAATTGCGATGGCAGATCCTACGGACATCAATGCCGTCGACGACATTTCCATTATTACGGGCTGTCAGATCGAACCGCTCGTATCGACTCCGCGCGCGGTCATGCTCGCGCTTGACCGCTACTACGGGTCGGAGGACATGAAGTCACGTATCGATGAATATGCCAAAGAACGTCTTATCCACGAGGAAGAAGACGTATTTGACGAAAACATCAATTCATCGCCTATCGTTGTACTCGTCAAGGAAATGATCGATAAAGCCGCACGCCAGAGAGCATCCGATATCCACATCGAAGCGCTCGAAAAAGAAGTAAGAGTAAGATACAGGATCGACGGTGCGCTTTATGAAAGAGCAAGATACAACATCAACGTTCTTCCCGCTATCGTAGCCAGAGTTAAGATCATCGGCGGAATGGATATCTCGGAGAAGAGAAAGCCGCAGGACGGCCGTATCACGCAGGTTGTAGACCGTGTTGAATACGATATCCGTGTTTCTGTGCTTCCGAGTGTCTACGGCGAGAAGATAGTTATGAGACTTGCGGCCAAGAAGGCACTTAACAGAGAAAAGAGTCAGCTCGGACTTAAGCCGAACGAGATGAAGCAGTTTGACCACATTATATCCAACCCGAACGGCATCCTTCTGGTAACCGGTCCTACGGGTTCGGGTAAGTCGACAACGCTTTATACGGCATTAAGCGAGCTTAACAAAGAAGATGTAAACATCATAACGGTCGAAGACCCTGTCGAAGCAAACATCGACGGCATAAATCAGGTGCAGGTCAATCCGAAGGCCGATCTTACTTTTGCGACCGCATTAAGATCCATCCTTCGTCAGGACCCGGATATCATCATGATCGGTGAGATCCGTGACCGCGAGACCGCAGGCATCGCCGTTCAGGCCTCCATTACGGGTCATCTTGTAGTATCCACGCTTCATACCAATTCATCGGCAAGTACGATCACACGTCTTGAAGATATGGGCGTTGAACCTTACCTCATCGCCGATTCGGTCGTAGGCGTTATCGCACAGCGACTTGTAAGACGTCTTTGCCCCGAATGCAGGAAGGCAAGAGAAGCAACCGAAGAAGAATGTAAGCTTATGGGAGTAAATCCCAAAGAGAAGCATATAATCTACGATCCTTTCATCAACCATAAAGACAACCGTTGCAACAACTGCGACGGCATGGGCTACAAAGGACGTATCGGTGTATACGAGATCATGGAGATAAGCCATGAACTTAAAAAGATCATAAGCCGCGGCGGAAACGCAGATGAGATCAAAGAAGCGGCGCTTAAGGAGGGTATGCACACCTTAAGGATGAGCGCAGCCGAATATGTACTTGACGGCACAACATCATTTTCGGAAATGATGAAGGTATCTTTTGACTCATAAATACGGTAAAAGTTCTCATTTTTTAATTATTGTGTAATCATTTTTTAATTTTACGCAAATTATCAATATTTATACTTAACGATAATCGGAGAATTTTATGGCATCATATGGATATGAAGCGGTTGATGCCGCAGGCAAGACAATTAAAGGAAGCTGTGACGCCGAAACAGTCAGTGAAGTCAAGGAACTGCTTAAGAGTCAGGGACTTATCCTTGTATCCACCAAGGAACAGGGACTGCTCACAAGAGATATCAATCTTGATATAGGCGGATATCCAAAGCCGAGAGACCTTTCGGTATTCTGCAGGCAGTTCGTATCAATGACAAAAGCGGGCGTAACGATATTGGATGCCCTTAAGATGCTCACAGACCAGACTGAGAATAAGCAGCTTAAAAAAGCGGTCGAGGGAGTGAGGGTCAATGTTGAAAAAGGTGAGACTCTAGCCAATTCACTTGCTCTTTATCCAAAGGTATTTCCGGAACTCATGGTCAACATGGTGGCCGCAGGCGAGGCTTCGGGTTCGCTTGAGACGGCGCTCGACAGGATGGCGACACAGTTTGAAAAGACCGCCAAGACGAGGGCGCTTGTTAAAAAAGCAATGATATATCCGGTAGTGGTCATGTGTGTTGCATTGGTTGTCGTGATAGTAATGCTGATCGTGGTCATACCGAGATATACCGAAATGTTCAAAGAACTCGGGACCGACCTTCCGGCGATCACAAGAGGCGTGCAGGCGGCGAGTGACTTTCTGATAAACTACTGGTTTATAGTATTTCCGATCATCATACTTTCAATAGTTGCCCTTGTGGGTTGGAGTAAGACCGACAGCGGTAAGCATGTATTTCATAAGATCAAGCTTAGTCTTCCGATCACGAAGACATTGGAGATAAAGCAGGCTTCGTCGATGATGGCAAGAACGTTATCGACGCTTATGGCTTCGGGCGTACCTCTTGTGGAGGCGGTAGAGATCGTGGGATCCACAATGGAAAATGTCTACTATCGTGAAGCAATGGAGTATTGTAAGGACGAGATCATGATAGGACAGCCTCTTTCAAGACCGTTTGAGGAGTGCGGATTGTTCCCTCCGATGGTATACCATATGACCCGTATCGGCGAGGAATCGGGTAATACGGAAGAGATGCTCACAAAGCTTGCCGATTATTATGATGAAGAAGTTGCAATGGCCGTGCAGTCGATGATGGCCGCTTTGGAACCTCTTATCATCATCGTACTTGCATGCATCGTAGGATTTCTG
>JAEEMP010000104.1 GCA_016283275.1 Lachnospiraceae bacterium | reverse complement strand
TTTCTGCTCTGCCATTTTAATTCCTATCTGTATTCATTACATGCTTTTATAACTGTATCTATCTCTTCTTCCGTCATCTCGGGAAACAGGGGAAGCGTAGCGCAGTGCGACGCAAGATCCTCGGCATTTATACAGTCCCCGACCTTATACCCAAGGTGTGCATATGCTTTCTGAAGATGACACGGCACGGGATAATGTCTGTTACATTCTATATCTTTATCCTTCATATATTCAAGAAAGTTATCGGGATCGGGTACTTTTATCTCGTAAAGATGAAATACGGGCTCCGTGTTGGCGGGATGAGCCTGATGAACTATAAGCGGATTGGTGATCTCCGATAAATATCTTTTCCCGATATATCTGCGCCTTTTTGTCCACTCGGGCAGATACTTGAGGCTTACGCTCAATACCGCACCCATCATGCCCTCAAGGCGGTAATTGTAACCGATCATCTCGTGATAATATCTTACGCGACAACCCTGGTTTTTCATCGTATCCACGGAATTAAAATATGCCTCGTTATCGGTAGTCACGCTGCCGCCTTCACCGAACGCGTATAGATTTTTACCGGGGTAAAAAGAAAAACAACCCATTTCGCCGAGCGTTCCGACATTTTTACCTTCATATACCGCTCCATGAGCCTGTGCACAGTCTTCGACAACGAAAAGACCGTTTTCTTTTGCGATCTTATCTATGGCATTAAAATCAAAAGGCTGTCCGTATAAATGCACGCCGATTATGGCTTTTGTCCTGTCCGTGATCTTTTTCTTTACGCTTTCCGCATCGATTTCCCAGGTATCAGCCGTACAATCGGCGAAAACCGGAGTCGCACCCGTATAGGTAACGCCCCACGCCGTTGCTATGTAAGTATTTGCAGGGACTATCACCTCATCCCCGGGACCGATATTAAGTGCAGTCATTGCGGCATGAAGTGCGCTTGTGCCGTTATTAACGCCCGAAGCATATTTCGTGCCCACAAAGTCTGCGAACTCTTTATCGAACTTATCCGCATATCTGCCGCCCGAAAAAGCCGTATCCTTACACACGTTTTCGATGGCTTTCATATATTCTTCTTTGTGTTTTTCATAGTCTCGTGAAAGGTCTATTCTTTTAAGCATTTATCTGCTCTCTTCCTTAAAAGTCTTATGAAGTCTTCTTATGTTTGAAAGATAATTCCTTATAGTCTTCGGAATATTTACGGTCGTATTGTAATCCTCTTTCCACTCAACCGGCATATCATATATTTTTATGCCGTCGCGCTCTGCTCTTAACAAAAATTCTATCGTATAAAACCAGCCCTTGTCGTTTCCGCATTCCCCGATAAGACGCTCTCCGGTTTCCTTTCTTACAAAAGTAAAACCGCATACCGCATCCGTGGCTTTCATCTTAAGAACGCTCTTCAATAAAACAACAAGCCCTTTTGACGTGATCTTCCTGTACCATTTTCGGCCCTGCGTGTCAGACAGTCTGCTGAACCTGGTCCCGTTAACATAGCATAGATCGGGATCCTTTTCAAATGCCTCAAGCATCTTTTTAACATATTTAAGATCTGTTGACAGATCGATATCCATATAGCCGACTATATCCCTTGTATTGTTCTCGATACCGGTCTTGAAAGCCACACCTACTCCGCGCTCTTCGATACGCATATATGTTACTTCCGGATACTTATCTTCAAGAGCCTTTCCTATCTTTGGAGTATCATCATCCGAGCCGTTATCGATAATGGTCATATCAAACGGACAGTCAAGGTTTTCCTTAAGATATGCATATGCGTTCTCTATCCCTTTTGAAAGTCTTAAATGCTCGTTAAGTACCGGAAAAAGAAAATTTACACCGTTTATCATTGTTATTTCCTTCTATAAAATCTTCTCAATATCGGAAATTACATAATTGTTATGCTTAAAAACAACATTCAATATAGCCGACTGATATTTTAGCACGATCGAAAGGAGCAAGAATACTCCGAAAAAACCCACAGACAAAAATCCCATGATCGACAGCCAACCGTCTGCGGTATTATGATGCAGCAATATATCGGACAATATGAATATCGCGATTATGACCGTAATTATCAAAAACATTACCGACAGGAAACTGGAAAGGCTTTCAAGGAAGTGAGTAAAATATACAAAAGAATCGATCGCTAGACTCATACGGCCCGTTGAATCTCTTTTAACTCCTTTTATGGGATCGTATATCACGTGCTCGGATCTTAAGCCGCTGCTTGCATAAACCGCTTTTCTGTAAGGTATGTATGTACCCATGGATTTTGCCCTGTTGATGGCACGCCTTGTTATGATCCTGAAAGTCTCATTCTGAAGCTTTGAACCTTTTTCACGGGAAAATGCATTGAATATCCTGTAAAACAGTCTCGAAGAAGTTTTGGGCTTCGCCGACGAAGAAGCGGATACAATATCATAACCTTCAAGCATCTTTTCATATACCCGGCTTAAAACCCCGATATCATAATCCATGACCGTAGTATCAAATTCATACACAAAATCACCTATGGCAAGGTCTCTTCCGGCATTCATTGCACTTTCGAGTCCCTGATGATAACTCATATGTATGACATTTACCACCATGTCCCTGTCTTTACTTTTACAAAAACTTCTGACGGTTTCAACTTCATTGCCCAAAGAAGCATCATCCACACATACAAGTTCGATCTTTGAAAACTTCTCGTAAAAATATGTAACGGTCTTATCAAGAAAATCTTTAAGCCCGTCTTCATTATTGTAAAGATAAACAACCATGGATATAAATTTATTTTCTTTTTCCATCGGCAATTCTCCTATAAAAAACAGATTTACAGATACTCATCCAGATCGTAGACCGTGTTGATCTTGCCCGATAAAACGCTTATAAATTTAGGTTCATCCGACATTACCTTTATTGCTGTGGGTCTTGAGTCGTCCACCTCCGACGACAATAGGATCGGTTTTATCGAGAAAAGTGAGTTTTCGTATTCGTATGCATACTCTTCTTTAAGGTATTTGTCGGCCAGATGCGACATATATGCCCAAGCGGTGTCTGGTCTGTTTAAACAGTTTCCGCAATTATCAAGGCAGGAAGGTGAACACCCGGTTTTATCCTGACATGCAAATGTCGGAAGAACGTCATAACTTGTACTGTGAGGAGTAAAAGAAACCGCGGTCAGGGAATGATATCCCGTCAGTCCGAAAGGCATTATCGAAAAGAACGGACCGTCCATAACGGTTATACCGAGATTCTTTAATGCATCGGATGCCTTGCAGACGATGATCTCACAAAGCTCATATTTTATCTTAAAGAACTCTTTTCCAATATTGTCCGTAATATCTATTATCCCGTTTACGCCCGAATATGTGGCATTAAGTACGTACGGCGTTTCATACATAACTTCCGCACCGTCTTTTTTTACCGTTATTTCAAAAACGGAATCCGTTTTTATTATCGATCCGATACAGGCGTTAAAAACAAAATCAACACCGTCATGCGTCTTAAAATAATCGGTAAAATATTTACCCAAAACCTTTGCATCATAAGTATATTCTTTTGTAAGAAAAGCACCGTCGCACATCCCCGGCTTAAAATACTTATCGGTTGATATCTCTTCACAATAGATACCTGCAGCATGGCAAAAATCCACAAATCTTTCCCTGCTTGTCCAAGAAAAATCCGCGGATGTCGCGTATACCTGGTCAAATGATCTGTGTATACAGAATCCGTAGTCTTCGACAAAACGTTTAAAGTATCCCGCCGATTTCATCGCAGTGGTAAGACTTCTCGGATAGTGATACCCCATATGCACACGCGCCTGGTTTATATATGTTGCACGCATAAAAACATCAGGGTCCTTCTCTATCACAAGAACCTTTTCACCTTTATCTATGGACTTTTTTGCAGCATAGAGGCCGTAAAGACCCGCACCTATTATAATCTTGTCGTACATATCATTCGTCCATCTTCATAAGTTCCTGCTTTAAAGTAAACAT
>JAEEMP010000103.1 GCA_016283275.1 Lachnospiraceae bacterium | reverse complement strand
ACCACCGTACTGGGATCAGATGCAGGTATATCTTGATGCCAAAAACTTTAACGCCGGCGATTATTCCGATATGGAATATGTATATCTAAAGATGTATCCCCAGCAGTACGGGCTCATTTTCTTTGAGGGCCTTCTTTTGAGAATTTGCAGTCATTACGGCTTTTTACAGTGCTTAAATGCTTTATTTGTTGCGCTCAGCATTTTCTTATCGGGCAGGCTTACATACGAGATAACCGAAGATGCCAGCATTTCCTTTTTCGCTGTTTTGTTAACGGCGGCGGATATTCCTCTTATGTATTATGTTAGTTTCGTATATGGCGATGTCTTTATGGTCTTTGCGCTTATCACGACTTCGCTTTTGATCACGAGGTGGATAAAAACGGGCAAATGGGGATATCTCGCCGGATCCTATATCCTTATGTGTATATCCTTGCCGGTAAGACAGAACACTTTACTTTATCTGATCGCACTTATGATATTCCTTACGGTTATGTCGATAAGGGAAAAGAAACTGCTTTATCTGATCGCGGCACCTTTCTTTTTGATATTACCGCTCCTGGCAAATGCCGGTACTCAATTTTACTATGAAAAAAAGAGCGGGATAGAGATATCAAGAGACGAGATCCCGCATATAAACTGGGTAGTCATGGGACTGCAGGGAGAAGTTGATGAAGGCCTCGGAGTGGGATATTACAATGGTTACAATTATGCTTCCTGGAATCTTAACGGTTCCACCAAAAAGAATGCGATCGAGTTTTCAAAAGGAGTTCTGGCGGAGCGAATTGATGAGTTCAAAAAAGATCCCGGAATGACTGTCAGATTTTTCAGATATAAAGCGCTTGAACAGTGGAACGAGCCGCTCTTTGAGTCGGCGCATATGACTGTCGCACCGGAAGGGTATGAGCAGGAATATGCCCAAAATCCTGTTTACAGCCTGTTTTACAGTTCAAAAGTGTTGTCGGCAGTAAGATATGCCATGAACAGATACATGTTCTTTGTATATCTGTTTGTGTTTATTTATATATGCCGGCTTATTGTAAAAGACGAGGATCCCTACAGTCTGTTGCTTACGGTTGCTTTTACGGGCGGATTTTTGTTCAGCCTTATCTGGGAAGCCAAGGGGCGGTATGTTTTCCCGTTTTTTGCAGTTTTGCTTCCGGTTGCGGCCATAGGACTTAAGACCGTGATCGACTTTTGTACTGCCCGTTTAAAAGGGATCATTGCTGATAAAGGAAAAGCCGTTAAATGAAGAAACTGTCTGATATACTTTCCAAGTTAATATATGTATTTGCGGCAATTCCGCTTCTGTATCTTTTCATTAACGTTATTCATTATACCTATAACCTTAATCTTTTCTGGTTTGTCGAAGATCTCTCCTTTATGACTGAGGGACCGGATTCAAGACTCAAAAACCTGATCGTGATCCTGATCGCTTTCGTAGTTTATTATCTTGCCGCCAAACTTCTTTTCGTGGGAGCAAAAAGCAAAGCGGACCGTGATAAGAGAGTTCTGATATGCGCATCGGTCGTATCGCTTCTCATATTTGCGGGGCTTGTTTTCTTTGTGCTTAAGACACGTATCGATATCGCTTTTGACCCCGAGAGAGTATATGAGCGGGCACTTTCTTTTGCAAAAGGAGACTATTCGCCGGTATCGGATTACTATATTCAGATGTATCCCCAGCAGGTCGGCCTTGCGTTTTTTGAAAGTATCTTCCTTAAGTTTACGGAAAGCCCTCTGATATTTCAGATACTGAACGCCTTTTTCATAGCGGCGTCCGTATTTTTGGTTTACCGCCTCAGCCACGAGCTGACAAACAGCGCGGAAGTGAGTTTTGTTGCACTGTTCATTGTGACGTTCTGTTTTCCGCTCTATTACTATGTAAGTTTTGTTTACGGCGATGTTTTTATGATCTGCTCCATGCTGTTCGTCGCGTGGGCCCTTATAAAGTGGATAAACGAGCAAAAGCCCCGCTATATTGTGCTTATCTTAATAACAGCGGCCATCATGGGACCCGTACGCAAAAATTCGCTAATATTCCTGATAGCTGTGGCTATCGTATTTGTACTTACCGCTTTACGGCAAAAGAAAGCGAATATCCTCATTTTCGCTGCCCTTGTTCTCGCGATACCCATAATATCAACCGAGGGTATCACCAAATACTATGAGATCAAGGGAGAAACGAAACTGGATAACGGCATGCCGTTTGTTAACTGGATCGCTATGGGGCTTTGCCCGGCGGTAAACGAGAATTGCAGTGTCGGCGTTTTTAACATGTTCAATGAGCAGTTATATATCAACGAAGGCGGGAAAGATCCAAAGCTTTCAGCCGAGGCTTCCAAGGCATATATCAGGCAACGGTTTGACGATTTTAAATCGGAACCCGGATCGGGCAGAGCGTTTTTTAGATTCAAGATACTCGAACAGTGGGCTGAACCGACCTTCGCATCCATAGATTCGACTACGGGAGACCATGAGTACTGTTGGGAAGAAGTGAAGTTTTCATATGATTTCCATACTCTTGACGCCATGAGTAAGATCATGAACAGACTTCAGAGCATTGTATATTTGTTTTCTTTTTCCTATATTGTATTTGCACTTATCAAAGACAAAGAATATAAACCGCTTATACTTGCACTGGGATTTCTGGGAGGTTTCCTGTTCAGTGTTATCTGGGAAGCGAACGGCAGATATGTGTTCCCGTATTTTATACTTTTAATACCTCTTGCGGGAGCCGCTATCGGTAAGGCGATCGGTGTACTAAATGAAGAATTTACCAAAATAAAGAAAAGCGAAAAAGATGAGCATCCATATCAATAATACTATAGTAACGCTTAAAAAGGGTGAAGGACGAAGCCTCAAGGAAGGCGGTGCCTGGATTTATGATAACGAAATAGAGTCAATAGTCGGAACGTTCAAAAACGGCGATATCGTGCGTGTGAACGATTTCGACGGCTTTGTGCTGGGCGCCGGATTTATAAATCAGAATTCCAAGATACGCGTCCGCATGCTCACCAGAAGTCGTGACCCTGAGATCAACGAAGACTTTTTAAAGAAAAGAGTCGATAATGCATGGGATTACCGTAAGACCGTGTTAAAGCCGGAGGACCTTAACTGCTGCCGGCTGATATTTGGTGAGGCGGATTGGCTTCCGGGCCTTGTTGTCGATAAGTACAGTGATGTTCTGGTTGTTGAGAGTCTGTCTCTTGGAATGGACAGGGTAAAAGATGTCATCATCGATCATTTAAGGGAACTGCTTGAAAAAGACGGTTTTCACATTAAGGGTGTTTATGAGCGTTCCGATGCGCCTGTTCGCAAAAAAGAAGGCATGGAGCCATATAAGGGGTTCATCGGAGAAGAGTTTGACACGGATGTCGAGATCACAGAAAACGGTGTTAAATACACAGTTGATGTCAAAAACGGGCAGAAGACGGGATTTTTCCTGGATCAAAAATATAACCGCCTTGCCATGCAGGGTATCGTAAAAGGGCTTAAGAGTGTGACAGATCATGTAAGGGTACTTGACTGCTTTACACATATGGGTACTTTTGCGCTCAACTGCGGTCTTGCCGGAGCCGATGAGGTGGAAGGTCTTGATATTTCCGAATATGCCGTATCACAGGCCGAACACAATGCCGGGATCAACGGGCTTTCGGAAACGGTTAAATTCAGAACGGCCAATGTACTAGATGAATTGCCGATTCTTTATGATGCCGGGGAAAGATTCGATGTTGTGATCCTCGATCCGCCTGCTTTTACCAAATCGCGCGAAGCGACCAAAAATGCGATAAAGGGATATCGTGAGATCAATATGAAAGGTCTTAAGCTGGTGCGTGACGGAGGATATCTTGCGACATGTTCGTGCTCGCATTTCATGACACAGGATCTCTTCACCGAGGTGATAGGTCAAGCCGCGAGAGCGGTCCATAAACGTCTTACCCAGGTTGAGTTCAAAACCCAGGCTCCGGATCACCCGATACTGTGGGCCGCCGATGAGAGTTATTATCTTAAGTTCTATATCTTCAGGGTTTGTGAGGAGAAATAACATGTT
>JAEEMP010000102.1 GCA_016283275.1 Lachnospiraceae bacterium | reverse complement strand
GGCTGCACCCAATTGTGCCTTTGTCATATGTTGAACCCCCGCTCTTAATACAGGCGATAAAAGGTACAAAAGAACATAGGCAGTGCAAAACCAATAAACATTGTTATGGATCGGGAATATCACCCTTAATACTTCATAAGTTGAATAGTGTTTTCCTAATGCAACAAGCACAAGCCAGATGGCAACCGAGTAAAACATGACCTGTGCAACGATCTCAAGAAGTCTTCCGATCTTAAAATCCGACTTAACCATAAGATAACCGGTTATAAGCATAAAAAGATTAAGCCCGTTTACTCCGATACACTCAAGTATCCACGAAGATACAACTGTGGCAGTAGGCTTATCAAGGCTTAATAAAATATCGCCTTTATACATGGCGTGAACGCTTATTATCATCAGCATCGAAATGATCCTGATGAGTTCTATATTTGCATTTCTTTTTCTTTTACCGGAGTTTACAAAACCCATTAAAGCTTACCCTCAATGTTTTCGGTATGCGTACGAACAATATATTTAGGTCTTCCCTTAACCTCTTCATATATCCTTGCAAGATAATGGCCGATAATACCAAGGCTTATCATGATAAAACCGCCGACCAAAAGGATCAAAAGGATTACCGTCGGGAAACCTGCTTCCGCAGTTCCCAGTAAGTATTTGACAATAGTCTGTATACCGAGGCCAATACTCAAAAGAACTGCCACTATGCCCATAAACGTGACCATCTGAAGCGGAAGAGTCGAAAAACTTGTGGCGTTGTTGATCGCATACCTCATAAGACTCACAAAACTCCACTTGGTCTGTCCGTATTTTCTCTCCTGAACGTCATATTCGATCTTGACGGTCTTAAAGCCGACCCAGAAAGAAAGCGCTCTGAAAAAAGTATTTTTCTCGGGCAGGCTTAAAAGAACATTTACCACTTTGCGGTCCAAAAGTTTATAATCCGAAGTAGCCTTCATATCCATACGGATGAGACGGCTCATGATCTTATAGAATACTCCCGCACAGATTTTATGGAAAAAGCCTTCCTTACCGCGTGACGACTTAACGCCTTCCACAACTTCGTATCCGTCGCGCCAGAGCTTGTACATCTTGGGAAGGAGTTCGGCAGGATGCTGAAGATCGCAGTCCATTACAACGACCGCATCGCCTGTTGCAGCCTGAAGGCCGGCGAAAATAGAAGCTTCTTTTCCAAAGTTTCTTGAGAAAGAAATGCCCTTTATATGCGGATCTTCTTCGGCCTTCTTAAGAATGAGCGGATATGTGTTGTCGGTCGAACCGTCATCCACAAATACAAGTTCATAGTTGATATCCGCCTCTTTCAAAAGACCCGAAAGCACATCCGCGGTATTTTCGATATTGCCCTCTTCATTGTATGAGGGAAGCACAACCGATAGTAAAGCCATAATAACTCCTACCTTATATTCTCTGTCTTAACGTATATCACTCCGTCATGGTTGATAACAGAGGTGGCGCCCGGAAAGCTTTCCATCTCTGCGTAAAAATCTTCATTGTAAAAATTCACGACCTCATCCGAGGAAAGAACATTAAATGTAATACCCATATAATATTTAAAGAAATCAGCGTAATTTTCGGATTTATAAAGAAGATAATCACCGCTTACACCCAAAAGTCCGCCCGTAACATCTTCCGTGATATCCGTTGTGGGGAATGAATCCTGTCCAACTACTCCCACAAGCGCGACCGGGATGCCTTGATAATACCCGGCGGTCTGCTCTATACGATCCGCAACCCTTAAACAGTATGCGTAAGTTTTTTCATATTTTTTCTGAAGATTTGAGTATGCTATATTGTCGGTAACGGCGTAGGTAAAAGAAATCACCGTGCAGGATAAAACAGCCAGCCATACCAGGATCGCATCAAGTTTCACTTTTTCTCCGGCTTCGCGGTCGATGTATGAGATCATGATCGCGATCAGAAATGCCCATTGGTAACGCATAAGAACATGGTAGGTTACATCGGTCGAAATTACCATGATCGCATTCATAACGCAGGGAAGCACGATAATGAAAAGAAGCGTAAATATATAAAAGAGCGGCTTTTTTAAAAGCTCGGTCTTTATCGCTTTTCTTACAAACAAAAAGCAAACTGTCAATAAAACGATCATAATACATACGCCGGCAAGTACATTCGGTATAAATACCTTTCCGAGAGTAAAGGATGCAAAATCGGAATACATAAACTTAACCGTTCCGATAAGGCTTAAGCCGTTGCCCTCGGCCATGCCGTTTATACCCTGATAGGTATCAAGGACCTTGCCCTGAATAAGCAGAAGCACTCTTAACATTACATAGTATATGGCTGCGCCTGCCGCACCCATCAGGACATATTTAAATATCCTTTTGACCTTTTCAGCGGTCGTAAGTTTTTCGGACAAAACAAGTGCCGCCCTGTAAAGACAAAGAAGCATTGCGATACATACATACGCCTGATAACAACCCATGCCGAATGCAAGAAAGACCGCACCTGTTATCCAACCGAACTTTTCGGATCTTTTTACACACCATACGGAAAGAACGCAAAAAAGCATGCCCAGCATATAGCCGTCCATGGTAAAAGCATAAGCGAAGTTCGAAGCAAGCGAAGGAAAGACCGTAATGACCGCTGAAGAAAAAACTGCAAAAACAGGATTTTTAATCTCCAAAATATCGTTTAAAACCGCAGCAGCGATCGCTATGTAGATAAGTGATAAAATACCCGAAAGCCACGGGAGCGAAAAATACGAGGATATTCCGCATGCAGTCCCCAAGAACCATCTGCCCGAAGTGATCATATTCTGATCGAAATACTGACTGAAAAGACCGTCATGATTGGGTATATCGGATACAAGCATCGGCATATGGGTAAAAAGGCCCGCAACTATTGCCGAGGTCATAGAAACTTTAGCAATCTTACCGATTCTTTCGTTCAATTTTGAAAAGGCTTCGTTAATTGTTATCATCTGTTATTATTGCCTTTATTGAAATATGTAGTAAATAAAATCTTAATTTAATTTTTTCTTGATCAGGTCTATCATTATATCATTTCCCGCATCGTTCGGGTGTAGACCATCATAGAGATAATCCCAGAGATTATCTCTGTTTATACCGCTTTCATGATAATAATCCACAAAAGAAACACCTGTTTCGGAGCAGATTTTTCTTTCAAGTTCCACGTAAGCTTCGATCGTTCCGAAACTTAAATCATACTCATCACTGTAACCTTCAAGTGTGCAGGTAAGACATGGGGACACAACAATTATCTTCGCATTCGGGGCAGCTGATTTCAGATGCTCTATTGTTGTATAAAGCGCCCCTCCGAAAGTCGATACATCATATCTGTCATTCGGATCTGTAAGCGGAATACCGGCAAGATAATCGTTTGTGCCTTGTTCCACAATGAAATAATCAGTCTTCTTAAAATCTATATTCTTAAAATTTTCGATCGTATCCGGCATATACGCAAGGATTTCGTTATTCTCGATATATTCGGTCGGAATCGAAGCCGTCAGCACGCCAAAATCTTTTAAAGCAACAGCCTCGGAAAGGCCTGCCATCGAATAACATGACATTGTGTCATCACTGCTTTTTGCAAGCGTTGAACCGCCGATACCCGCATTGAATACGGAAAGCCCCGAACTGATCGAAAATTTGTAAGGCAAAGAAGTCTCCGTATGATCGTTTCCTACCCGGCTGTCCCCGAAAAATACTACATTGTATTGTTCACTGCCCGACGATTTTATGAAAATCGCGGATAAAAGCATTATCAAAACAAGAAAAGCAGCGATGACCACCGCGGTTATTTTCTTATTCATCTTTATCCTCTCGAGCTTCTGGTTTAAGTTTTGTACGGATCACATACTGCGGAGAATTGTTCATGCTTATGTATATTCGTCCTATATATTCGCCTATCATTCCGAGCATGAGCATCAGCATACCTCCCACAAATACAAGAACACTCATCAACGAAGAAAAGCCCATGGGTACATCTATCAAAAAGTACTTTATAACCGTAAATATACCGTATAAAAAGCCCAAAACAGCCATGATCGCACCGAGTCCCGTCGCAAGGCGAAGGGGCTTGACCGAAAAAGCGGTAAAACCGTTTATCCATAGGTTCATAAGTTTTCTGAATGTGTAACCCGAAGTACCTATTTCACGGCTTCTGTGATTAACATCCACATTTACTATCCGCTTTGTGCTTCGAAGTACAAGACCTATCACATAAGGATATGCATTTTCGTATCTTATCATATCCTCCACAATGAATCTTTTAACTCCAAAATAACTTGATACGAACAGATCCTTGGGCTTTCCAAGCATATACTGCGCCATCTTTTCATTCATAAAAGTTCCGAAGTTTCTGAAAATAGAATGCTTTTTGTGCGCATATCTTGCGTATACCGCATCGTACCCCTTCTCGAGTGCATCGATAAGTTTCCCGGCTTCATCCGCGGGAGTCTGCCCGTCATCATCAAGGCAGATCACATAATCACCCTTTGATTCACGAAGTCCCGCCATAAGAGCCGAATGCTGCCCAAAATTTTTGGCAAGATCTATACCTGTTATGTTAGAATGCGATCCGCACATTTTTTCTATCGTACCGAAAGTATTATCGGGAGAGCAGTCGTTAACGAGTATGATCTCATGATCGTAATCCATAAGTCCGGCCATTGTATCGTCGATTTCCTTAACCACCGATTCAATTGTCTGCTCAGATCTGTAACAGGGAATAACAAATGATATAAGCTTCATATTCTTATCCTATTTTGCATAATATTTACAAACTTTTTTTACGGCTTTTATCGTATCGTTAACTTCCTCATCGGTTAATGCCGCATAAAACGGAATGCTCATTATCTGCTCGTAAGCAGCCTCCGCCACCGGACAAAGTCCTTTTTTGTAACCAAGCCTTTCGTAATAAGGGTGTCTGTATACGGGAATATAATGTACCTGCGGACAGGTGCCCTCCGCATACAGTGCATCGAAGAACTCTCTTCTCGTGCATTTAAGCTTATCGGGATTAAGCCTTATTACATAAAGATGTCTTGTAGTATCCGATTCAGGGATGTTTTTTTGAATATACAGCTCATCCATACCCTTAAAGGCATCATCGTAAATCTTTGCTATCTCCTTGCGCCTATTTGAAAACTTATCAAGTTTTGAAAGCTGGCTCAACAAAAGTGCTGCCTGAAAATCGGTTATCCTGTAGTTGAACCCAAGCATTATCTGTTCCTGATACCAGGGCCCTTCGGATTCCTTTGTCATCTCTTCGGAGTCTTTTGTGATCCCGTGCGATCTTAAAAGATGAAGTTTTTTGTACAGTTCATCATCGTTTGTCATGCAGGCTCCGCCTTCACCGGCGGTAACCGTTTTGACCGGATGAAAACTGAATGTGGTGATATCCGCTATCGATCCTACAGGCTTACCGTTATACTTTGTGCCTATCGAATGAGCACCGTCTTCTATAAGATAAAGATCATGCTCGTCACAGATCTTCTTAAGCTTGTCAAGTTCAACAGCCTGTCCGGTAAAATCAACCGCAACTATGGCTTTTGTCTTATCGGTGATCTTCCTCTTAACATCTTCGACATCAATGTTGTAGGTATCGGGCCGGATATCCGCAAACACCGGTGTACCGCCGCAGTAAAGCACGCAATTTGAAGATGCCGCAAAGGTCATTGAAGATACGATGACCTCATCCCCCGGCTTAATACCTATCGCAAGGCATGCAAGATGAAGAGCCGCAGTACCGTTTGCGCATACAACAGCGTGCTTTGCAGTCGTGATCTCGCAAAGCTTTTTCTCAAGTTCCTCGGTTTTAGGCCCACAGGTTATGAAATTACTCCTTAAAGTATCGGCAACAGCCTGAACATCGTCTTCCTCTATCCACTGGCGCCCGTAATATATTTTATGATTGGCATCCCTTACGGGAGTGCCTCCGAATATCGCAAGTTCTTCCACTTATTTACCTCCTTTGAGATATGCCCATAATCCAATAGATTATACCATATTTGCGGGATTAATGCACATATTTAAGGTTTCTTAAAGAAAAAGAAAGAGAAAGTTCGCTTTTGAACTTTCTCTTTATAGATCGTTATGCAACAAGACACCAGCATATCAAGACCGCTGTCGATAATATCGAATATATTGCAACTGCAATGTTTTTAAGATTTTTAAACCTGCCGTTTTCACCTTCGGCCACCGCAACAGCCACCATAGGCGGCACCATCGCAAACTGCACATACCTGAAATTCATGCTGCATTCATGCGGATATTTATTGGCAAAAGAAAAATATGAATACATCATTATAATCCAGCTTAATATCCATATTATGCGAGTTCCGGCATTGACAGCGGTATTCTTGTTTTTAAAGCCTGCATAAGTTCTTATAAATGCGATAAAAGCCCACAGTGCCATAACAAAGTTGACCGCCATCATCAAAAAGCATATGAGCTTTATAAGAAGCGGGAAAAGTGCCATATCACACTCACCCAGAGCAGAAGTCCTGAAAAGCTGAACCCAAATGTTCCACCCCATTCCTATGCTTCCGTTTGAAATATTTTCAATAAGCGTTACCGGATTTGGAAGGAACAGTCTTTCAAATGCGGAATACATCCCTACATACTGCCAGCTTGTCTCGGGCAGAAACGCAATATAGGTAAAAGGCATCCCGAACTTGAAAAAACATCTTAAAACCCAGAAAAGCCCAAGCGGGAAACATATTACTCCGAACACTGTATATTGCATAAAGCGTTTAAGGGCAAACTTCTTATCATCGATGCTTTCTTTTACCAGGACATAAACAAAAAGAACACCGATCGGTACCGCGATCAGGCCTGCCGAAAGCTTTGAAAGCATGCCTATGCCTATGAAAAGCGCTATCCCTATAATATCCCTGTATGCTTTTGTGCGATAAAAACGAAGAGCAAACCATATCGCGAGCATCTGGAACATCAATCCCGCTCCGTCGTTATTGACGGATCCGGCTGTCATCACGATCGTGGGCTGGAAAGTAAATATCAAAAGAGCTAAGATCTTTCCGTTTTCCGAAACCTTTGTCTCTTCAAGTATCCTCTCAAAAGCAAAAAGCGTAATAACCGAATATATGAGCGTTATAAACTGGACCGATTCGATAAGAGTCTTGGAATTGTCGGTAAAAAGCCCTATAAAGCTTACCCACAGAGCGCAAAGCGCATGATGAACCGGCGGATGATTGAACTGATATATAAGCCTCGGATCAAAAGAAGGAACCGCATGATACTTTACAAGCCAGAATATATATCCCAGATGACCGGTTAAGACATTATTTCCGAAATCGACGGTTCCCATATCATACTGGGCAAAATTGACCACAGGCATAAATATTACGTACAAAGTACGAATAAGTATGCCCGCGAAAAGAATCAAAAATATTTTGTTTTTATCGTAAAGTCTATTTAACTTCAATCTTTGCGGTCTCCTTAAGATCATCGGGAGCAAACAGTCTTACCATAAACATAAAACCGAAAAATGTTACCGGATAATAAAGGGAATTTACTTCACCGAGCCATACGCCCAGCATGGCGGCGAGCCATAAAACAGGCATAAAATATATGACCTTCTTACCGGACTTTAAATATCTCTTTATGGATATTACAAATGACATTAATACAAACAGCAGCGTCTCTATCAATGTAAAATATCCGTACTCGATAAGTATCTGTACATAATTGCAGTGAGCATTGTATACCCAGTAACCGCTCGGAAGTTCGTAACCCACTGCACCGTTTCCTTCATAATTAAAAAATTCTGAGTAACCTTTAGCTATTTCAATTCTTCCGGACGAAAGATGATCCACGATATTTACAAATGTCTCCCATCCGTTGGCACCTCTTGAACTTTCAATGGCACCTGCAAACCTTGATAACATCATGGCAAACGGCGCAAGTATCGAGCCTTCCGCTTTTGCATACCAATAACCGGAACTTTCATTTTGTGCAAGAATAAGCAACACAGCCGTAACTATGATTCCCGCAACGAAAATGCCTCCGAGTATGATAAGTCTTTTTCGCATCTTGGGCTTCGAAGTGTCTTTTCTCCCAAAAAGGAAAAGGAAGATAAGAGCAAATGCCGCACCCGCAAGAACGGTCCTGGTATCAATGATCCAG
>JAEEMP010000101.1 GCA_016283275.1 Lachnospiraceae bacterium | reverse complement strand
TGACCTTTGGCCGTTATCATGACCTTAATCTCTTTGCCCGCATCATGGCCTTCCACTTCGGCAACCACATATGCGCTCGGCAGATAATAAGACATCCGGTCAAAATCTTCGGTTGCGTAACTTTCACGAAGTTCGCCGTCTATATATATGCGGATATCTTCCGAACTTGTCCTGAACAATAAACTCATTCCGTCAGACAGATCGCCGGGGAGCGTGTTTGTCATTACGATCTCGTCTCCCGTTCTAAGTCCCATATCTTTCGGAAGTGTTACACTGCTTTTATTTCCGTTTACTTCCACCGTCCAGCCGTCATTAAACGGGGTGCTGTCAAAATCACCCGTATTGGCTTCACCTTTTGAATCGGTCGGAATAAACGCACACAAAGCGATAACAAGCGTTGCAAATGCAAACAAAAATGCAAAGCCCTCTATCATCACCTCAAAATTTATTTTCTTACTTTTCATATTTCCCCTGCTCTGCGATTGATTATTTGCCCCTGTTTTCCGATATGCACGCTGTCGAAAAACAACCCCAAACTTATGATAACAATTATACATCATTTTTTTAACACGGTATTCAATTAATAGATCAACATCTTATCGATCACAGATTTGTTTTCCGTAAAGTATTATTTAAAAAATATTATTTCAGAAATATGTTTGACATATTATTTCTGATATGTTATTACATAATTGTTATCATATATTATTTCAGAAATAATATTTCAAGAAGCCGATCAAAAAATATCAGTCATTAAACACAGAACGGAGGATATCATGGCAAAGAAAAATGCAGAAGAACCCGCACGCCCCGTTACAGTGGGCGACCACATCGAACTCAACAAGAAAAATACACAAAAAAAGCGTACCGCTGTTAACGATGCGCTCAAATTCCCGGTCGGGGATCAGTTTGAAAAGGATCTTACCGAAATATTGGACAGCGACTGTGAAGCAAACGGCGAGACCGTTGTCATAGCGCTGGTGGACTTTGATGAATTTATGCATATCAATACCGATTTCGGGATCGACGCGGGCGACAAGGTACTTATCGATACGGGGCTTTACATTAAAGATCATCTTCCCGCGGATGCCAAAGTATACCGCATCGGCGGCGACGAATTCGGCATCATATTTAAGGGTGAGACCGAACGCGAAGAGATTTTCCTCTTCCTTAACGACTTAAAGAACGGTTTTGACGTAAAGACTCCCGACGGGGCTAAACAATCCATTACCATCGGAATGGCTACCGCATTTGTGGATGCATCCCGCTGTGCTGAACTCATACGAAAGGCAGACGGCGCCCTCTTTCGGGCAAAGGCCGGAGGCAGGAACCGGGTCGCAATGGCCAAAGAAGAAAAAATGATCCCGAAGACCAGCCATTACACCCAGGATCAGTTAAAACGCCTTGCAAAGCTTTCAAAGCGTGAAGGCATCGGCGAGGCGATCCTCTTAAGAGAAGCTCTCGATATGATTCTTAAAAAATACGATATTTAAAACATATTCCCGGCATCAAAAAAGTGCTGTTCGAAACGAACAGCACTTTTGTTTTTATCTATCTCCCACCCTCCGGCAGGCAATGCATCTGAGTGGTACCGAGTACTCTGAAGCCTTCAGCCGTACCGTAAAGCCTGCGCAGGCCGAATTCATGCGCACGCAGCTTTAAATAGAGCGAAACGGATGCCGAGGCGGGATTCTCCTTGGGATACTGGCTTGGGAAGTATGTAAAGAGTGCTTCCAGCTGCTTTTTAAAAAATCTCTTTGTCTTAACATATCTGTTCGGATGTGCCGTCATGTACATTGCAAGAGCCTTTACATCGGAAGCTTCGGCGCCGTATCCCGCCATGATCTTTGAAAACGGTGCAAAGAACGCAAGTTTCTTTGCCACCCGGCCGACATTTATATGATCTGTGTGGCATTCGCTCGTCACATCGGGATCGGTGCAAAAAATAACCTCGGGTTTAAAACTCCCGATCTCTTTTGCCATTTTTGAGGTAAGCTCTTCATCGGTGTAAAATCCACCATCGCTTAAATTCAAAAAACGCACATCAAAGACGCCGAGAAAATGTGCCGAATCAAGTGCTTCTTTACGTCTGATCTCAGCCAATTTATCACCGTCCGTCCCTTCTGGCGCATATCCATCCCCGAAGCGTCCGTCGGTACAGATCAAAAAACATATCTTTTTCCCTTTTTCAGCCAGCTTTGCCGCGGTCGCTCCGGCTCCCACTTCAATATCGTCGGGATGCGGTCCGATAAACATATAACGATCAAAATCTTCGATCTTAGGAACAGGCGCGGCCATCTTTACTATCGCACTTGTGATACTCATCCTTTTATCCTCATAACATCTTTATGCTGCTGCAATCGTTAAATTTCGCAAACTTATTTAATGTACGTTCCAAAGCGTCATTAAGTTTTTTTGTGATTTTTACGCCGGGCTCCCACCAAAGCCCTTTTACGCATAAGACTCCTTGTTTTTTGTCCGGGACGGCTTCGATACGGCCTATGAACTTCTCTCCGAAAATAATGGGAAGCGTGTAGTAACCGTATTTTCGCTTGTCGGCCGGAGTATATATTTCCCACGAATACTTAAAATCCCAAAGAGCAAGTATCAAGGCCTTATCCCATAAAAGCGGATCCAGCGGGGCAATAAACGACATCCGGGGTTTTAGATCCGCGCTGCCTTCAATGATCTTACGCATAAGTGCTTCATCTTCGCTTCGATAATAGAACGGTGTCTTTATATCCTTAACCGCCACGGCATTGATCTTTCCCTGTGCCGAAAGATCCGAAAAGACTTTCTTCCTCTTATCCGCTTTAAGCTCTATTCCCAAAAATGCCGGACTGTTTTTATCCCACAAAAGGCCTACCGCTCCGATCCTTCTTAAAACCCTCCATGCTGTATACTCATCTTCGCTTTCATAGGGCTTTCCGGCGTTCAAAACAGCTTGCGGAATATATTTTTTTGCAAGATCGTAATATTTTCTGCTTCCGTTTTTATGATGGATGATCAGCACCCCGTCCGTGTACAGCTGTTCAAGCACCGATCTTGCTGCCGGCGATTTTTTGTGCCAGTTCCCGCTCCAATGCATCGAAGAATGCCAGAAGATCTCGCCTTCAAGCGGAAGCGTATCACTGCAGACGGGACCGTTTTCAGCAATATAACCAACGGCTTTTTCTTTTAACTCTTCCAGCCCTTCGAAGGTGGCTCCGAGATCAAGGCTCCGTTCTCTGTAAGATGCAAAATACGGCCAGTCTTCGGTGGGCCATATTGACAGTTCCTTATCGGCATAATCCACAAGCTTTCGATCCTCATATAAAAGTTCATAAAGCATGTTTTTTCTGAAACCTTTGACCCTGGATTGAAGCGTCAGTTCGGCGTTCTTGCCGCAGACATCGACCGGATCGTACTGTATACAGCCTGCCCGGCGCACATATTCATATGCGCCTTCTTTGCCGTCAAAACGATATGCGCCTGCAAGCCCCTGTTTGGCCAGAATAAACTGCCTTGCCTGTTGTAGCGTAATGGTGGTCATAACCCTTTATCCCCTGCGCCTTTCATTTATTCATTGTTTCGGTGTAATCTTGCGATCACGTTAACCCACTTCTCGTCTTGACGCCCCTTTCTGACATCGCCGGTGATCCCGCTTTCCACAACGGTAAATCCGCATCCGTCCAAAAGTTTTTCCGCGGAGCTTTCTGTCAGATTACTGAACGTCCTGTCGCCTTTTATCGTCTTTCCTTCGCCGTATTTAAAAGAAACATACAAGGTTCCGTCGTTCTTAAGCGCCTTTCTTAGCTTTCCCATTATTGGGGGAAGTTCTTCAAACTCCACATGTAAAAGCGACGCGCAGGCCCAAATACCGTCAAATTCTTCTTCAAACGATATTTCATCGAATCTCATCTGCCAGACTTCCTGCCCGATATGCTCCGAAGCCGCCCTGCACATTTCTCTTGAAGCATCAAACGCCACCACGGAAAACCCATGCTGCTTAAAAGCCTTACTGTCCCGCCCGCTTCCGCATCCTGCGTCAAGCACACGACCGCCATCGGCTATATAAGCCTCAAACTTATCCCGCCACAGCGACATATCCGCATTTTGGGTCCCCGCTATAAAAGATTCTGCGTTTATATTGTAATATTCTATATTTCCATCCATGCCATGATTTTATTATATTAACCTTAAAAACTCAATTGTGAACCCCGTCCGTATTGCTCATTTTGCTTATTTATTGTACTTTTATATCATAGTTTTATGTCAAATATAGTATATCTTCAAATCTAAAGGCATAAATAAATGATACGATTTCTTGTTTTTACCGATCTGCACTATGATGATGTAACAGATGGGGACAGTCGAATAGAGGAACTACTTAATGCCGCCAAAAGGCACGATCCCGATTTTATCGTTTCTTTGGGCGATCTGTGCACTCCGTCAAAAGAAAACGCAATCATCCCCGAACGTTTCCGGTCCTTAGGAATACCTTTTTTCAGTGTTATCGGAAATCACGAAACAGCCCGTTATACATTAAGCGAGATCACAGACTTCTATTCGGTCAAAGATCCCTACTATTCTGTGGTCTTTAACGGATACAAGCTGCTCTTTTTGAATACATGTTATGTAAACCTCGACGGGCAGGAAGAGATATTTTATAAAGATAATTTCAGAAGCGAAGGCGCGTTATACCCTGTTCTCCCGGCCGAAGAGATCCGATGGCTTAAACGGGAACTGAGTGATGATATGAAGTATATCGTCTTTTCGCATCACAGTCTGGTAAATGATTTTCCAAAAAGAGGCGTTTACAACCGTGAAGAGGTCCGTAAACTCTTTGCCGGAAAGCAGGTACTTCTCTGCTTAAACGGTCATGATCACGGAGATGCGTTTTCTTTTACCGATAAAATACCATACATGACGGTCAATTCAGCAAATTATGCGTGGCTGGGCACCCGGATCGCAAGTTCCCCGGAATTGCAGGAAAAGTATTCATATCTGCACGGAATGCTCCAATATAAACAGGCCATGAGTGCATACATTAAGATCGATGACAGCGAGATGCGAATATGCGGCATGGACAGTGAATATCTGTCGGTCACACCGGATGATATCGGCTTACCCGAATACAGATGGAACGGGGTCTCGATCAGGCCGCGTATAAGCTCGCATTCGGTGGTCCCTTTGAGACGGGGTTAGGGGTCCCCGGAGTCCATTGCAATGTATCGGCATTGAAAGACTTCTATCACAGGCAAATGGCTTAAATCGGCAGCCACAGGAACACTTTTTTAAAAGAATCTTCTGTTTTCCCCCACAAAAACCATAATACTTTCCCTCTATAATGACAGAAATACGAGGTAAAGTTTATGTTAAGGTTAGCAATAATTTCAGACATCCACAGCAACCACATCGCCTTGGACAGATGTATCGATGCGGCAAAAGAACACGATGCCGCAGAATTTCTGTTTCTTGGCGATTATCTGGGGGAACTCGCGTATCCCGAGCGTACACTTGAGCGGATACGCGAGCTTAAAAAGGAATACCCCTGCACCTTTATACGCGGCAACAAGGAAGACTACTGGATCGATCATTCCGCCGGCAAGCACGCGGATTGGATGTGGGAAAACGGAACTTCGGGCTCGGGGATGTTACGTTACACATTCGACAGATTGTCGCCTGAGGATATAGGTTCTTTTGCCGGTATGCCCATCATGAAGGTCATGAAATACGACGGCTTGCCCGATTTTGTGATCTGCCACGGTTCGCCCTTTAAAGCCAATGAAAGCCTCAGGGAAGACTTCGATTACATCGATGCACTTACGGACAGATTTGAGACCGAACTTACTGTCTGCGGCCACTTTCACATTCAGACGCAATATACCCGAAACGGCAGGCGGATCGTCAACCCGGGCTCCGTAGGGATCCCGCTTCAAAGCGGCGGCAAGACGCAGTTTATGATGCTTTACGGCGAAAACGGCGTGTGGACGCCCGAGTTTATCACACTTAATTACGATGTGGACGCCGCCATCCGGGAAATGGACGAGGAAAATCTCGATAAGCAGGCGCCCGCCTGGTACCGCGTCACCAAAGCAGTACTTAAGGGCAAGAACACTTCCCAAATGACTGTGCTTAAGCGGGCCGCAGATTTCTACCATAAGTTTGAAAACGGCGATGACTGGCGCAACATCCCCGAAAAATACTGGGACATGGCGCTTGCCGAGCTTAATATCTGACCAAACATAACAAACCTTACAAAAATGTAAGAATAATGTAAGAGGCGGAAATTGAATCCGCCTCTTTAATCATATATGCTCATTTTAAGATAACGATCCTAAACGTTAAGGGAGATTTAAAATGAGTGAAAAAATGCTTGAACTTAAAAATCTGCGCAAAACATACATGGCCAAGAAAGGCGCCGTACAATACGAAGCGCTGAAGGGTATTTCTTTTGATGCTTTTGAAGGCGACTTCATAGCGATCATGGGTGAATCGGGATCCGGTAAGACCACCACATTAAATATCATCGCATCATTGGATACCGCCACCGAAGGAAACGTGATCATAGGCGGCACAGACATTTCCCAAATGGGAAACAAGGAAATATGCCGCTTCAGGAGAGAAAAGCTCGGATTTGTGTTCCAGGACTTTAACCTGCTTAATTACTTTTCGGTTAAAGATAACATCGCTTTTCCGATGGTCCTTTTAAACAAGAGCAAAAAAGAGATAGATGAACGTGTAAGTGAGCTTGCCGAAAAAACAAGCATAACCAAGCTTTTAAACAAATATCCTTACGAGATCTCCGGCGGAGAAAAACAAAGGACCGCAGTTGCAAGAGCCCTTGTCTGCAGGCCCGCTCTTCTTTTGGCCGATGAGCCCACAGGCGCACTTGATTCCAAAAATTCCGATCAGCTGATGGATCTTTTTAAGACCTTTAACGATCTTGGGCAGACCATAATAATGGTAACTCACAGCATTAAGTCCGCTTCAAAGGCCAAGAAGGTTCTTTTCTTAAAAGACGGTGTGATCGGTGCCACTTTGGAAAAAGAAAATGCCGATGATGAAGAATTTGAAAATGAAATAGCAAACTTTTTGTACAGCATAAGAAAGTAGTCGGGCGGATATGAAACAGACATTTTGGGCCAAGATCGCATTTAAAAATATGATCGAAAACAGAAAATTTTATATAGCAAATCTCGTAGTGGATGTATTTACCATAATATCTTTCTACCTCTTTACATATATGACGTTAAATCCCGGTTTAAAAGCAGCTCCGGGGTACGGGACGCTGATCGTGATACTCTCCCTCGGCTGTATTTTTGTGGCGTTTATCACACTTTTCTTTAAGTTCTACACAAACAGGATACTCTCCAAGCGAAGAAACAGGGAAATGGGACTTTATGCAGCATGGGGGCTTGAGTACAAAAACATTGACAGTATCCTCTTTTATGAAACCCTGTACATTTACCTTTTGGGCTCTGTTCTCGGGCTATTAGCAGGCTTTATTTTACAAAGAATCGTCTACAACGGCTTGTTTACGCTTATGAAATGCCAAAAGGACTATGCGGCAGGGTTTTCATGGACCCCCGTATGGATCACTTTGCTTGTATTCATAGTCATTGATCTTGTTATCTTATTTACAAATATGCGTAAGATCAGGAAAAACAAAGTCATTTCTCTCCTGAAAGAGGAAGACGTATCTGCTCCCGTAAAGAAGCTTTCCGCTATAGACGCGATCAAAGGCCTTTTCGGCCTTGCCCTTATAGCAGGTTCCTATTATTACATAAATACTGCCGTCGATCTTAAAGAAAGCATCGAAATGATACTGGCAGCGATCGGTATTTTCTTTGTCGGAAGTTTCCTGGTGATCTCCTGCGTTGTCGTAATGATCGAAATGTTTTTAAAAACTCGGGACAGGGTTTATTACAATAGCACATTTTTTACTACCATAGCCAAGCTTATTTCAAGAACGAAAAACAACGCTATGTCGCTTTCTGTTATAAATATACTTTTTACCTGCGTGATAATCGGCGCTTCCACAACCATTTCGCTGTATCTTGGTACTCAAAGGCAGGCAAGCGAGGCATTCAAAGCAGACGGCATCGTAAAATCCGGAAACTTTGAAGACCGGGCTCTCTCAAAAGAAGCGATATATGATGCTGCCCGGGAAGCCGGAGTGACGGTCGAAAAGTGTAATGAAAATGTTTTACTCGGATTCCAGACCCTTTTTGATGTTGAAAAGGGAGTGTACAGATACGAGGGGATCGAGTCCAAAGACCTTCCCGAGGTTATTGAAATCCGTCTTCTTGAGGACTTCAACAAACAATGGAACGAAAACTTTACATTAGATGACGGGGAGATCTTACTTGTAACAGATGAGGATCTTGAGTTTAAAGATTACGAAACCATAGATTTTTACGGTGAAAAGCTTAAAGTTAAGTATCACTATGACACCTCAAAATATCCCGGTGTCGACAATATAAAATATGCCTACGAAAATTTTGTTATCGTAAAAGATTTTGACGCGCTCACAGATCTTCATGAAAAATTAAAAGCGATCGGTTTTACCAGGGAGCTTTCTTTTTGGTGCGAATATTATATAAGCGGCAGCAAAGACGATAAGATAAAAGTGGATGCCATATTAGGCGACACGCTTTCAAAGATTCCTTCCGTTGACTATTTTGACAGCAACGCCACTCAGCTTCGGACAAGGTATGCCAGAAATGCCATCTTTTTGTTCCTTGGATGCTTTATAAGCTTTATCTTTATCATGTACATGGTCTTTATCATGTATTACAAGCAGATCGAGGAGGCGACTGACGATGCGCCCAACGTGCTCATCATGCAGAAGATCGGTATGTACGATGCAGAAATAAAAAGAAGCATCTTCACAGAAAACGGACTGCTATTCTTTGTCCCCGTTGTGATGGCTTTTTGCCACGTAGCAGCCTGCTTTGGAATGATGAGCGACATCATGAAGCTGTTCATGCTTACGGATATAGCATTTATGAAACTGTGCGTCGTACTCTTCTGCCTGTTTATACTTTTAGTGTATATCATCATGTATTACGGGGCTTATAAGGTTTACATAAAAATTGTTCTGAATCATTCATAAGCACCTTTTCGAAAAGGGTTGCGATATTTCCGTTTTGGGGCGATTATTTAATTGTCATGGATTATTTGATTTACCTCATATACCCGATCTTAATAGTGATACTTCTGTGGGGCGGAAAGTTCTCACGCCGCGGCACATGGAACGAAGAAGCCTTTTCACTTCGCCAGATGAAGGCCATGCAGGGCTTTATCGCCATTCTCATCATGCTCCATCACTGCGGTCAGAAACGGAGCGCCACATGGACTGAAAAAACCTACTACGCGCCCGGGCTTGAGTTCTTTGTTCCCATCGGCTACATACTGGTAACGTTCTTCACTTTCTGCTCCGGCTACGGCCTCTACAAGAGTTTTAAGTCAAAAGAAAACTATCTTGGGAACGGATTCCTCGTCAAGCGTATTTTGCCGATCGTGATCCTTGGGTATATCGTTAACTGGATCTACTTCCCGGTCCGCGTGCTGCTTGGTGAAAAAATGACGCCGCAGCTTACTCTCGCGTATTTAAGCGGCGCCAAACTCTGCAACCCCTACGGCTGGTATGTGATCATCATCCCGTTTTTCTATCTGTGTTTTTTCCTGGCATTCCGTTTCATCAAAAATGAAAAGACAGCATTGCTCGCAGTACTCTTCTTTACCGTGGCTTATCAGGTCCTGGGAGCTTCTATCGACCATAATGACTGGTGGATGCGCGGCGAATGGTGGTACAATTCGATCCATCTTTTTGTGGTGGGCATATTCTTTGCCAAACACGAAGAAAAGATCGTAGCGCACCTTAAAAAGTATTATCCCCTCTATCTCATTCTCGGCATTGCCGCGATATATGGATTCAATGCTTACAGAAACTTTGCAGGTTATGCGTTCTCTTACTACGGGGAAACCTGGAATGCTTCTTTCAAGGTATTAAGGCGTCTTGCTACTTTAAGCAGTGAAATACTGCTTTCCTCTGCCGTGGTATTTGAAGCCTTCATGATCGGGCTTAAACTTCGCATCGGAAATAAATTTCTGGATCTCATGAGTAAGATAACGCTCGAATTTTATCTGATCCACGGCTTATATTCGGAACTTTTTAACTACAATTTCGAAGGCAAGGCAAGAAGCCTTTACTACATCCGTAACAGTGCCCTCTTCGTACTCGTTGTATTCGTGCTCGGCCTTATATCGGCTTTGATACTCAAAAAAGCCGAGGGCGGGGGGAGCGGTTCATTTCAAAATGAGCCCATAACCCCATCACTATAATTGAACAAACGGCAGGTAAGCCGTGAATGTGGAGGACATATGGATTTTAGAAAAAGAACACTTAAAGATGTATTGAAAGACCCGGCGATATCCGAGATTGCGCCGGATGCTATCAGCAAATGGGACCTTTTGAAGGAAGACTTCAGCAATCTGACCATAGCGGAGATTGAGCACGAAAAGAAATGGATGAACATGGACAGAGGCTTTGAAATTCTTTTTAAAGCAGCAGCATCCGGTCGGTATTACTATAATCTCTACAGCGAGGAAGAGTGCAAGGCCGACCCCGACAAAGTGGGCAGGAATATAGTATTTCTTCCTTCAAAGGACGAGAAAGCGGCTGAGCGCCCGTTTATTCTTCTTACACCGGGCGGCGCATTTATCAATGTATGGAGCTTAACCGAAGGCTGGCCTGTGGCAAGCCTGTTTAATGACCTTGGATACAACGTTTTTATCCTTACGTATCGTGTCAGCACCGATTGCGCGGCTGTTAAGGCAGTTGCCGATGTTGCGAGGGCATTCGATATTATTTGCGAGCACAGAGCCGAGTTTAATGTAGATCCCGACAAGTACATTACTTGCGGCTTCTCGGCAGGCGGATATCTTGTATGCCTCTGGAATACGAAGAAAGGCTACAGAGCTTATGGGATTCCGAAGCCGCAGGCATGTTTCCCAATATATCCTGTAACATCCTATCGCATTCTGGCGAACCAGAGAGTGGAAGAAGGCGGGGACAAGGATGGATTCGTGCACAGGACTCTTGGCTGCACACTTGATGAAGCCTGCAACAGTGCTTTCGAGATACCGGATCATGCGGAAGGATTCCCGCCCACAGCGATTTTCCTTGCGGCTGAAGACGAGCTTGTAGATCCCGAACACTCGAAGAGACTTGCAAGCGCGCTTAAAGACTTAGGAATTCCTGTGTATCTGGAGATAGGACCCACCGGCGGGCACGGTTTCGCCGACGGCTCCGGAATGAGCATGGAAGGATGGCCCGAGAGAGCGATAAGATTCTATGAAGGAAGGTAATTGATAGGCGAAGCACATGGTTTTCATAGCATTTCCTTGCTTTGTAGTAATCTTTCCGTTTCGGTTATTTCATCAATCGATTTCGCTACGGCAGAATCGAGAAAGCTCATATATTCATTACGAGAGAATCCTACGAACGGATACATGCCCTCCTCAAGCGATGGAAAATAGTACATCATCTTAACTTTGGCAGGGATTGCACCCTGAGGCAAATAGTCGATATAGTCGGGAAAAGATTCCAAGCCTTGGATCTCGGTAAAATATCCTGAATCGGGATGAGAATCAAGGTATTCCCGCTCTATCACAAAGAAATCCTTCATACGGTCTTTTCTGTCGGGAAACAGCTTTTTAAAATTATCCCAGTTTTCTTCCATCCCGACAGAT
>JAEEMP010000100.1 GCA_016283275.1 Lachnospiraceae bacterium | reverse complement strand
TTTTAGAAAGATATCCATAACCACCTTCACCGTTTAAATAGGCTTTGACAACTTTCTTTTTGAATTCAAAAGAATACTTAGACATAAAAATACCGACCTCCAAATGTTAGATTTTTGGTCTAACTTTTTGGGGTCGGTACAGCCTGAGCGCCTCCTTTATAATGCCTTTTAAAGGTTGAACTTCTTGATGATGTTGCGAAGTTCGTCAACTGCAGCCTTACATTCGTTAACCTTGTCGATACTGTCTGCGGTCTCGCCCACCATATCGGTGGTCTTGCCTGCGATATCGGTAACTCCCGTAGTGGACTCGTTGATCGTGGTATCGATACCGTTGATGGCTTCAACGATCGTCTCGATAGCATCATTGAGTTCGTTGATACTTGTACGGATGTTGCCCATACTTGCACCGAATGTATCGGCATCATCACGGTACTGCTCACTGACTTTACCGAATTCACGATAGTCATTTAATACGTTGGTCTCAAGGAATCCCGTGGTCTCGGTCAGGCAATCCGACATCTGACCTACAGCCTTGACAACTTCTTCAACTATTGCGCTGATATCGCGGACCGCATCCGAAGTCTGGGTTGCAAGATTACTGATCTCGGTCGCAACAACGGCAAATCCGCGGCCTGCTTCACCTGCTCTTGCAGCTTCGATGGAAGCGTTGAGTGCAAGTAAGCTCGTCTGTGAAGATATCGCCATGATCGTTCCGGTCAGTTCATTGATCTTATCAACTGCCTGCGAAGCTTCGATAGCTTCAGCGGACTTAACCTTAACCGACTCGTAGATATCGATGGTCTTCTTTGACGCCTTTTCGGTCGTTGTCGCAAGTTCTTTTGCACGATCCGAAACTTCGCGTGAAAGATCTGTTCCGTCGTCGGCAAGCTTTCCGATACCCTTTGCATTTTCCTGAACGCTTGCAACATTTGCCGTAATGCTTGTGGTCGTTGCTGCGGTCTCCTGCATACCTGCCGCAAGCTCCTGTGTGGTAGCCGAATTGTCCTGGCAGATATTACCGACATTTTCAAGTGTACCCTGAAGTTCATCTACATTATAGTCGATGCTGACGCCGGCTTCATCGATGGAACCGACGATATCACGGAGACTTTCGCGCATCTTGCTGACTTCCTTGGCTATAACACCGATCTCATCGGCACGTTTTTCAAGTTTCTCTGACTCTTCATCGCTTGTGAAGTCAAGATCCGAAGCCTTCCCGATGACCGGAACAAGCTTTTCAAGACCCTTAAGCATCCATGTTGTGATCACAGCAGCAACCGCAATGGCGAGTACCATACATATGATACCTGCAATGATCATTGAAGTCTTCATTGCGGAAACATCTTTCATCATTTCATCTTTATCTGCTGTAACGATCACTATATTACCTGCTTCAGTAAATGCATAACCGGCTACCTTCATGGCTCCCTTATATTCATATGCAACGGAACCGTTCGGAACGGTCTTACCTGCGGCAAGATCCGCAACTATACCCTTAACTGCCGCATTCTCAACGGGCTGTCCGATCTTATCGGGATTTGTGTGATAAAGCATTGTACCGTCGGGACTTACCATGTATGCGTAAGAGCCGGCAACGCCCGAAATCTCGATCTGACCGATCAGCTTATCATAATCGATCTTTATAAGCTTATCATAGTCTGCGGTTACAAGTACGATATTACCGGTATCTGTAAAAGAATAACCTGCAAGTTTGAAAGCACCTTTATAATCATAAACCACATAATCATCCGAAACGGTCTTGCCTGCGGCAAGATCTGCAACTATACCCTTAACTGCCGCATTCTCAACAGGCTGCCCTATCTTCTCCGCATTGGGATGCCAGAGCATCGTACCGTCGGGACTTACCATGTATGCGTAAGAGCCTTCAACACCGGCGATCTCAATGTTACCGAGCAGCGAATCATAGTCGATCTTCATGAACTGATCGTAATCTGCGGTCACTATAAGGATATTCCCATCTGATGTGAATGCATAACCCGCAAGTTTTGTGGCACCTTTGTACTCATAGAATATGGAACCGTCTTCAACGGTCTTTCCTGCCTGAAGATCTGCCACTATTCCCTTAACGGCTGCATTTTCCACCGAGTTTCCGATCTTGTCGGTCGTAGGATGCCATAACATTGTGCCGTCCGGACTTACCATATAACAATACGACCCGTCAACCCCCGAGATTTTGACATTACCCAGTATCTCATTCATACGACCGATCGTGAGCGACTCCCCGTCCGCAAGAACCTGATTGAGAGCAAGTGCCGTGTCCTGTGCCAGATCAAGCGCATAATTCTTGTAAACGCTCTCACCGAATTCTCTGGAGAAGTTAATGGATACTGCTGCTTCCTCAGCAAGATTCATTGCATATCCGCCGTATGCGGTCTCACCGAACTGTGTTGCAAAATCGACGCCGATCGCTGCCTCTTCTGCCAGATTCTGCGCATAATTAAGATACGTAGTCTCCATTGACTTCGATGCTTTGCTCACGCCGCTTAATACCTGCGTAAACACTGCCACAAACACAATTACGATCACCATCAGTGTAACCTTTGTACTCATCCTTGAAAAAAAGCTAACACTGTCGGATCTCTTAACTGCCTTTACATTATCTTCCCGTTTTTCCACAGACAATCTCCTCCTGTCGATAGATATAGTTATAAAAGAACATAACTTAATAGATATTATAGCTCTTTTGAGGGTTATTGTACATACAATACAGAAAAATTGTCGGATTTTTTCGATAAAATAGATTATCAGAGAAAAAGTCCATCAAATAAGGTTGCTTTTTCTGTGATATTTGATTTGTAGTTGATTATTACGACCCGGGACTGAGCGTGTTCACCCTTCAGATCACTGAGCATTAAGTCCAATTCCTCGGGACCGGGTTTTGTAATATCTAAATAGAATGTGAAAATGTCACAATTATCGTCAAAGTCTTCTTTTATACAATTCCAGGCTGAACTTAATGCTGTTCCGATCTGTCTCTCCCTGAGGTAATCGACGAGTTCATTTCGAGTATTGTCAGCCAATTCTCCCGGATTTAGCAATCTTATCAGCGCAAGATAGCATTTATTCTTCCCCACTTCCCTTACAAATGCAGCGGTCTCTCCGAGAAGTTCGCCGTCAACCGACCCTATTCCGTCATAAGATATATCTTCTTCGCCGCACAGGATACTGTTTGAAGAACCTTCATGATCGTCCTGGGCAAGAAAGTTTAACAGTGCCATGTCAAAACGCGCATACCATGCTCTTGACCCGAAATCCCTGTCTCTTAACAGATATGCGGCGGGAAGTCTTACCGCACATGCTGCTGCAAGAGGCATAAGATTATTATCGGCACCGCCGATAAGCTTTATACTCTCAAGCCTTGTCGAGCCTTCAAAAATACCTCTTCCCATTTCCACATTTAAGCTTTCGTCGTCAGTATCGATCGAAAAGGTTTTTAAAAGCGGGCAGCGCGAAAACGCCCAATCGCCTATTTCTTTTATGTTTTTGTGAAGATTCACTTCTTTAAGCATATTTGAGGCAAAAAACGCTTTTTTGTCTATTCCGGCTATCGGCTTATCATCGAATCTTCCGGGTATGTTGAGCACGGACCCGCCGTCCTTTAATACGCCGGTCACGTAGATCTTACCGTCATCTTCTCTTGTATTAAGTTGCCAGTTGTCCGTACTTAAAACTCCCATTTAGATTATTCCCGCTATTTCTTTTCTTAAAAGTTTTTCCCTGTCATTTACCATGAGTATCTTATTGTAATGCTCGTATTCCCCGGAACCGAACGACGACAAAAACTCGGCAGTCTTTTCATTGACCGTAAGTTCGGTGACCGCAACCAGCATTTCGTTCGATTCTTCTCCGAAAGCTTCACTTGTAAAAGAAAAAAGATTCTTTAAATGTTCTCCGGCCTTCCCCGCTTTTTCTTTTAACAGGGTTACCTTTGAATTGTATATTTCCGACAAAGCGGCGGACGGCTTTGAAGACTTTGAAACGCCGTCAAACAGTTCTTTTAAGAGAGACGCCTCCGCCTTAAGTTTTTTCTTGTCGGCATAAGAAAGCGATCCCGCACGTGAACGTGTCTTTATGATATTGGCCGTATCGTCGAGTTTTTCTTTTATAACAGCCGCGATATCTTCCTCTTTTCCTTCTTTTGCCGCCGTAAGTGCAGGTCTTATATTCCTTAAAAGCCAAGAAAGATCGGTAACCGAGGAAAGTTCGCCTTCTATCCGGTCAAGGAGCAGGCCTTCAAGTGCAAGACGTTCATCGCTTTTAGCGTTCTTTGCCTTAAGGATCGTTTCATCCGAGTAATTACCCTCAAGAAGCGCATCGGCTTTATAGGTTTCTTTGTACTTATTGTAAAGATCGTAGTAGGCTGCAAATTCGCGCACCACTTCATCGTTCTTTAAATACTGGCTCATAAGGTGCTCGCCCGGAGCGATACCTTCTTCTTCATAAAGATACAGTATCTCGGAGAGATCTTCCCAGCCTCTGGCCGTCACATAAGACCGGCCTTCCACCGTAGTCTCTATCTTGTAAAAATAATCCCTGTTCGCATCCAGGAAATTGATGATCGCACCATGGAGATTACGTGCGACGGCATATTCTTTCCATGCCTTGTAATCCGCTTCCACATCAAGCACTTTAAGACGGTCAAGAGTTACAACATCAAACTCTCTTACCGCGCGGTTAAACTCCTGGGGATTACCCGCGGTCACAATGACCCACCCCTCGGGAACCGCATGACGGCCGAAGGTTTTATACTGTAAGAACTGAAGCATTGAAGGATACAGTGTCTCGGAAACGCAGTTTATCTCGTCAAGGAAAAGAATGCCTTCGTTAATACCGCTTTCTTTCATGGTGTCATATACCGAAGCGATTATCTCGCTCATGGTATATTCGGAGACACTGTAAGTATTTTCGCCGTATTCTTTTTGCGTGATAAAAGGAAGACCGAGCGCAGACTGCCTTGTATGATGCGTCATCGAATAACTCACGAGCGCAATATCAAGTTCCGATGCTATCTGTTCCATGATGGCCGTCTTTCCTATGCCCGGTGCTCCGAGCAAAAAGATCGGGCGCTGTCTTACGACCGGTATCCTGTAATCTCCGTATTCATCCTTTTTAAGATAAAGCTTAACGGTGTCCTTAATGTATTCTTTTGCTTCTTTAATATTCATCTATTCATCCTCTATGATACATCTTACCGCCCAGGCGGGGAGTTTTGGCCTGTGTTCGTCGTAATTCGCAAACACAAAGACCGTGTCGTAATCCGGTGCTTTACTCGGGTATATCCCGTACCCGTCGGTAAAATATATGATCCCTTTTAAATTTGTAAATTCTTTTTTTAAGATCGCCTCGTCCACATAGGCAAATACAGGTCGAAAATCCGTTGCTCCGAATCCGGAAAGCTTTAAGTTATCGGTCACCGCTGTGATGTCGTCGATATCGTTTATCGTCACTACATCGGTCACCGCGCTGTCACACATTATGATCTTGATATTTACCTGCCTTGAAAATGCGTCCGAAGTCTTAAGTATGGAAACCGTCCTTCTTAAAAAGCCTTTGACGAGATCGCCCCTGACAGATGCCGAAGTATCGATGGCGATGACAAATTCTTTTACCCTGTTGTCCTCGGTATATTCAAGCGGTTCTATAAGCGGAAGGTTTTTATAGGTATTAAGCCCGTAAGTATAGTAAATATAATCAAACTCATCGGGATTGACCTTGATGGTCTCGCTCATTACGGCAAAACGTTTGAGCAATGCCTCATAGTCATACTGTTTTCGGGTCCCTTCCCTGATATTCGATATTATCTCGTCCGCACCCTTTTGATCCTTTGAAAAAGATTTTAGTTCGGCCTTAACCCTTTCGGATATCTTCTTAAAATCCTCTTCTGTAAGCTTCGTAAGCGGATCGTCTTTGTATACGGCACGGTCCCTGTGACGGTCCATTGTAAACAGACGCTTATAGTCCGCTTCGGCTTCTTTCGATATTCCCTGTGCCGCAAACTCTCGATACAGCTTTTCGGCCGTGATATTGGGCACCCATTTTCTTATCTTTGAGATCCTTAATCTTTTTTCATCGTCGGTCGACATCTCTGTCCCCGGGATCTCCATCTCAAGGATCACGTTCTCGACCGCAATATCGGTAGCCATATTCCAGATATTCTCGTCCGGCTTGTCGAATCTTAATGGATGCATAAAGATATAATGAAACATTACATGCAGATAAAGCCTGACCGCAAAAGCAGGCTCCTCAAGATAATTAATGAGCAATCTTTCCGGATCGTAATAAAGATGCTCCCCGTCCGAGCTGAAAATTCCAAGCCCCGGCGAAGAAACCGGCTTTAATCTCGAAAGCACTCTGTCAAAAAAACGGAAGCGCACGGTTATGGTATCCTTGGCAAGTTCAAGGACTTTAAGAGCGTATTCTTCAGTCTCTTTTGCCATCTTTATTTACCACTTCTTCGATCACGTCAAAAGGTATACCGCATGCAAAAGCACTGCCTATATCGCATCGGCCATGATGGTATTCGCGTTTCACTTCGCCTTCTTTTAACTCGTCCGAAACTTTGACCTTAAGTCTTCCTTCTTCGGACATTGCGAAATTATCGAGCATGCTCACTATATCGTCAATATTCTCGGCATTTTCTTTCTTTTCTTTTCCAGCCATGTTCATTCTCCAAGCACTTGGACTTTCATCTTTCCATGCGGATCTGTGCCGTATGAAATTTTCCGTCATTTGAATTAAGTTTACCACAAAGCGATCACAAAATTAATATAATCTTACGGCTTAAGGTATTAATTTCCATGCTTTTAAATGTTATATTGGATATGTTGAATTTACGTACGGAGGCAATTTATGAATCTGTTCTTTTTAATCATAGGGATCATCGGAGATATCTGGTGCATCCTGCCGATCTTTACTTACAGGATCTTCAATATAGGAAACGGCACAGGGCTCGTGGTATTTACCGCGTTCATCCTGGTCGGTATCTTTTGGAAAAAGTACAAAGCTTTTATCAATAAGCTAAAGCAAAAGAAAGCGGGCAGGATCCTTGTGCGCGTATGCACCTGCTTTCTTTTGCTCATATTGATACTAACCGTTGTCGAGACCGTTCTTATGATATCCGCGACCGCAAAAACACCGAACGGCGATGAAACCATAATAGTGCTCGGAAGCAAAGTAAATCCGACCGGCCCCAGTTTAATGACAGCTAGACGCCTTGACGCGGCATACGACTACATGACCGCACACCCCGATGCCGTATGCATACTTTCGGGCGGCAAGGGCACGGATGAAGTGTGGAGCGAAGCCGAAGGAATGGCGGACTACCTTGTCAAAAAAGGCATCGACGAAAACCGTCTCTATCTTGAGCCGAATTCCACCAATACCCGCGAAAACTTAAAATACAGCATGGAGATCATCAAAGCCAATAACTTTAACGAGAAAGTCATTCTCATCTCCAACGAATTTCACTTATACCGTGCGGGCCTTATCGCCAGATCTGCCGGCATCGATTATGCCACCATACCCGCAAGATCGGTCCTTGTTCTTTTGCCCACATATTATATAAGGGAATTGTATGCGATACTTCAGCAGTGGATATTTTATTGATAGTGCTTTGATAATAAATCAATGTTATAATAGCTAAAGTGGTTTATTCTTTTTACCGGGTGGCATAATATGGAACTTATAAGTGTGATCGTGCCTGTATTTGAGGTTGAAAAATATCTCAGAGAGTGCATAGAAAGTATCTTAAATCAAACATATACCAACCTCGAGATCATCCTTGTCGATGACGGTTCGCCCGATAAGTGCGGGGAAATATGCGAGGAATATGCCAAAACCGATAACAGGATCATTGTGATCCATCAGGAAAACAAAGGATTATCAAGTGCAAGAAACAGAGGACTTGATATCGCGACCGGGGACTATATAGGTTTTGTGGACAGTGACGATAAAATTGCCCCGGATATGTTTGAAATTCTCCTTAACAATCTTAAGCAGTATGATGCAGATATCTCAATCTGCGGATTCTACAGACTATACGAAGACGGGCGGTGCATAAAGGAAAAACAAAGTGTTCAGGGTGTCCGGCTTCTGGACAGGGATGAAGCCCTGCTCCATCTTCTTGAAGATAAGGATATGCACAGCCATGTCTGGAATAAACTGTTTAAGCATGATTTCTGGAAAGATGTGCGATTCCCGGTCGGACGAAACCTCGAAGATGTGGCCACCACTTATCTTTTATTCGATAATGCAGAGAAGATAGTAACATGTGATACGCCCTTATACTATTATGTGCAAAGACCGGACAGTATCATAAGGACCAGAAACTGCAGACTTGAGTGGGACCGTTTCTGTGCATACAGAGAGAGACTTGCATATTTCGGTCATCGCAATGAAAAATACAGAAATTCCATGCTTTATTTCATATCCATATTTGTACCCTTAGGATACAATATGTATTTAAGAAAAAAAGTAAAAACAGACGAAGACACAAGCCGGATGAAAGAAATGCGGGCTTTTCTCATAGATTTATGGCCCGAAATCAGGAAAAAGAAAATCGCGACCGCTAAAATAAGGTTTGAATATTGGCTGATCATAAGACCGGCTTATGATCGATTCTATAGGATATACCAAAGCATCAAAAATAAAAGATAAAAACATATATGAAAAAAGAAGAAAAAACTAACGTAATGCGCATTCTTGAACAAAAGAAAGTCGCATACAGATCATATTGCTATGCCGATACGGATGCGGTCGGCGGAGTCGATGTTGCAAGAGTACTCGGGCAAAATCCCAAGCAGGTATTTAAGACGCTTGTCACTACAGGCGGCAAAACAGGCAAAAACTTTGTATTCGTAATCCCCGTGGAAGCAGAACTCGATCTAAAAAAGGCGGCCAAAGCGGTCTTAGAAAAAAGTATAGAAATGATAAAACAAAAAGACTTATTGCCCACGACCGGATATATCCACGGAGGCTGCTCCCCGATCGGGATGAAAAAGCTTTTTGAAACAGTCATAGATGAAACTGCCCTAAACTTTGATACCATAATCTTCAGTGCGGGCAAAGTAGGTTATCAGGTCGAAGTCTCCCTTTCGGACCTTAAAAAGGTCATTCCGTACAAGACTGCGGATATAATATAAATAACGCATGGTATTATTGCTAATCTCTTGATTTAACTTTTGAAGATCAGCCTTTTCTGCCGTATTTGTGCTTGACTTTGAGTCTGTTGATCGCCCTCGCCATTCTGGCCTGGGCTATCTTGTATTCGTCGATCGACTGCTTCTGAAGAAGTTCTTCTTTGATCTCTTCGATCTCTCTTGCCATTCTCTTCTCATCGATATCCTCGGGAAGTTCCGCAGCTTCGGCAAGTATCAAGACCTCATTATCCTCAACCTTCATAAAGCCCCCTGTTATAGCGGCATAGATCTCATCTCCGTCGGGAAGCGTGTATTTAATTGTACCCGGCACTACGGCGGCGATCATGTTTTCATGCTTAGCCTGAATGCCGAACGATCCTTCGGTGGTCGGTACCACGAGCGATATTACGTAATCGTCGAAAAAGACGCCGTCCGCCTCAAGGATACGAAGAGAAAATTTTGTCATGATCTTGCCTTCTTAATAGCATCTTCAATAGTACCTACGTTAAAGAACGCAGACTCGGGAAGAGTATCAAACTCACCCGATAGGATTCTCTCAAAGCCTTCTATCGTATCGTTTAATTTTACATATGCACCCGGAATGCCGGTAAACTTTTCCGCAACGCTCATGGGCTGCGACAGGAATCTCTGCACCTTCCTTGCACGGTTTACTATAGCCCTGTCTTCTTCCGAAAGTTCGTCCATACCCAGGATCGCTATTATATCCTTAAGTTCATTGTATTTCTGGAGCAATTCCCTTACTTCCTTTGCAACGGCATAATGTCTCTTTCCGACTATATCCGCCTCAAGGATCCTTGATGTGGAAGCAAGTGCATCAACGGCCGGATATATACCCTGTTCGGCTATCTTACGCGATAAGACCGTTGTCGCATCAAGATGTGAGAAGGTCGTTGCCGGAGCCGGGTCAGTAAGATCGTCGGCAGGCACATATACGGCCTGAACTGAAGTAACGGATCCGTGTTTCGTGGATGCGATCCTCTCCTGCAAAAGTCCCATTTCAGAAGCCAGAGTCGGCTGATAACCCACTTCCGAAGGCATACGTCCGAGCAGGGTTGATACTTCCGAACCCGCCTGCACAAAACGGAATATATTATCTATAAAAAGAAGAACTTCCTTACTGCCTTCATCTCTGAAATTCTCTGCTATCGTAAGACCGGAAAGCGCCACTCTCATACGTACTCCCGGAGCTTCGTTCATCTGACCGAACACAAGTGCAGTCTTGTCGATAACACCGCTTTCTTTCATCTCGCGCCAGAGATCGTTTCCTTCTCTTGAACGCTCTCCCACACCGGCAAACACCGAATATCCGCCGTGATTGGTGGCCACATTATGGATCATTTCCTGAATAAGAACAGTCTTGCCTACACCTGCACCGCCAAACAGACCGATCTTTCCGCCTCTTGAATAAGGCTCTAAAAGGTCGATAACTTTGATACCGGTCTCAAGGATCTCAACCGCAGGACTCTGCGCCGCAAAAGAAGGCGCCTTGCTGTGTATGGACTTTCTAGGGCAGTCGGGTGAGATCTGTTCTCCGCCGTCGATCGTCTCTCCGAGTACATTGAAGATCCTTCCCAAAGTGTCTTTTCCTACCGGAACCGAGATGGGGGAACCTGTAGCCACAACTTCAAAATCTCTTCCGAGTCCTTCACTGTTACCGAGCATTATGCAGCGCACAACGCCGTCGCCCACATGCTGCTCGACTTCCATATATGTTCTTTTTCCGTTAATTTCCACATAAAGGGCATCTCTGACCTTTGGGATCGATTCTTTAAAATACACATCCACAACAGATCCTGATACCTGCACAACGGTACCTGTCATTTCCTACGGGCACTCCTTTCATTTTTTGTGCTTCTTCCTCGCAAGTGCCTTGGCACCCGAGGATACTTCCGTTATTTCCTTTGTTATCTTCCCTTGTCTTTCATGGTTATATGCGGTCTTAAGCTCCGCAAGAAGCTCATCGGCGTTCGAATTGGCCTCATCCATCGCATTCATACGTGAATTCTGCTCACAGCAGAAACTGTCTACCATGGCACTGTATATATATCCCGCGACATAACTTTCAACCATGTTGTCCAAAACTTCGGAAACGCTCGGATAAAAATAAAACGGTTTTGTGATCTTCTTCTCTTCCTTGGGGATCACAAAGTCACCTCTGTGGAACGGAAGTATCCTTCCCACATGTGCTTCCTGATAGACCCCCGTCTTTAAATCCGTATATACCACAAATATCTTTGATACTTCGCCTCTCTGATATAAGCCCAAAAGTCTTGTTGCTATAACCCTTGCTCTTTGAAGAGTGGGGTTCTGAGCCGTAAAAAGAAAATCCTTTTCAAACGGTATTCCGTGACCGGTAAAATAACGCCTTCCGAACTCTCCTATTACAAAAAAACGTGAAGCGTGTTCTTTTGAAAGTCGCTCGGCTTCTTTTATGACCGAACTGTTATAGGCACCGGCAAGACCCTTATCGGCCGTAATCACAAGATATGCATAATCGCCCGGAAGGTCATGTTCGCCCGCGGGGTAGAGATAAGGGCTTTCAACAGTCGTATCAACACGAAAAACACGCTTTATCTCGGCACGTACGGCATCAAAATAAGGCCTCGTGGAATCAAGATCCGCTTTGGCTTTACGCATCTTGGTAGCCGCGATCATATGCATCGCACTTGTAACTTTTTTCGTGTCACGCACACTTTCCATGTGCATTCTGATTTCCCTTATATCGGACATCCTAAGCCCCTATAAACTTTGCCGTATAATCATCGGTAAAATCGGTTATTATCTTTTTGTCTTCATCTTCAAGCTTTCCCGAAGATTCGATCCTGCTTACCACATCTTTATGCGAAAGTTTGAATTCTTTAAGAAGACCTTTCATATAATCTCTGACTTTAGCGGTCTTTATATCTTTAAATCTTGTATACTGTGCGGCCACGAGCATCAAAACCTCATCGATCTGATCGTACGGACAGTTTCTGGGCTGCTTAAGCATCTCCATGATGCCGTTTCCGTAATTGATCTGATCCTTTGTGGCTTCATCCATATCCGAAGAAAACTGGGTGAACACTTCCATCTCACGGAATTGCGCAAGATCGATACGTATGGAACCGGCAGCCTTCTTCATGGCTTTTGTCTGAGCATCACCGCCGACACGGGATACCGATAATCCGACATTTACGGCAGGCCTTTGGCCTGAGAAGAAAAGATCCGTCTCAAGGAAAAGCTGTCCGTCGGTTATCGATATGATATTTGTGGGAATGTATGCGGATACATCACCCTCAAGCGTCTCAACAATGGGAAGCGCCGTCATGGAACCGCCGCCTGCTTCATCCGATAAATGTGCGGCTCTTTCCAAAAGTCTTGAATGCAGATAAAAAACATCACCCGGATAAGCTTCACGTCCGGGGCTTCTCTCCAAAAGAAGGCTTATGGAACGATAAGCCACCGCATGCTTTGAAAGATCGTCATATATTATGAGCACATCCTGTCCGCGGTTCATGAAATACTCGCCGAGAGCGCAGCCCGCATAAGGAGCTATGTACTGAAGCGATGCCGAATCCGCAGCTGAAGCGTTCAATATTATCGTATATTCCATTGCTCCGGCTCTTGAAAGCATGTCATATAAACGGGCCACAAGACTTGTTTTTTGTCCTATTGCCACATATATACAGATTATGTTCTTTCCCTTTTGATTAAGGATCGTATCCGCTGCAATGGAAGTCTTTCCCGTCTGCCGGTCACCGATTATAAGTTCTCGCTGCCCGCGTCCTATGGGAAACATCGAATCGATCGCAAGTATCCCGGTCTCTAATGGCTTATTTACAGGCTGTCTGTCCACGATACCCGGTGCGGGACTCTCGATAGGGCGATAACCCACAGCCGGGATATCCCCGAGTTCATCGATCGGTGCACCGAGAGCATTTATGACTCTGCCCAAAAATGCATCGCCGACGGGTATGCCTGCGGTCTTACCCGTTCTGCTTACGCGGCTTCCTTCACATACGGAGTCATCTTCATTAAAAAGAATACATCCTATCTCATCGGGACGAAGATCCAAAGCCATCCCTCTTGTGCCGTCTTCGAAGATCAATATCTCACCGTACGTAACGCCTCTTAAACCGCTTACCGTTACAATACCGTCTCCGACCGTCAATACGGTTCCGACTTCTTCAGCCAGCGCCTTCGGTGTCCAGTCGGTAAGTCTGTCTTTTATCAGAGGAACTATATTATCTTCGGAAGATACGCCTTTAACGGAATTCTTAAGCTGTTTTAAGCGTCCTTTAATACTCCAGTCATAAAGATCGTCACCGACCTCAAGACCGAATCCGCCTTTGAACCTGTCGCTTTTGACCCATTTGATCTCAAGCTCTTCTCCGTAGGTTTCTTTTATGAACTTCTTAAGCCCCGAAAGACCGGCTTCACCTGCTTCGGTTTCCGAATAAAGATAAGCGTACTTCTTTGTCTCGTTATTATTCATTATTCGAATCCTTCTTTGCGGCATCTAAGAAAGAAGCATAAGGGTCTTTTTCTTTGACGATCTCCTCAGCGGCTTTCGAAACATATGCTTCGATCTCCTGCTTGGCACTTGTAACACTTCTTTCATGTTCAAGCTCCGACTGCTTTCTGGCTTCTTCCACAATGGCTTTGGCTTCTTCACGCGCGTTTTTTACGATCTCTTCACGTCTTTCGGATGCTTCTTTTACCGCCTCCGACTTAAGTGTATCGATCTCCTCGCCGACATTTGAAAGCTTCGTCTCATAGTCCGCTCTCATCTTTTCGGACATTTCGAGATTTTCCCTTGCAGCCTCATCCATATCCTCATAATATTTCTTTCTGCTGTCCATGAATTTCTTGACCGGACCGTACAAAAGAAAATATGAGATCCCGAAGAGCAATACGAAGTTAAACATATGCAGCAAAACCTGCTGAATGTTTATATTTAACGGCATAATGTCACCTCGATTACAATACGAATATGATCAGGATCGCAACGATAAGAGCATAGATGATGGCGGTCTCAATAAACACAAGACCGAGCATCATGCCTGTTCTCATCTTGCCTTCAGCTTCAGGCTGTCTTGCAATACCGTCTATGGTCTTTGCGATAACGAATCCCATTGATAATGCGCCAAGACCCGATGCAACGGCGATCATGATCGCTGCACTCATTGCCTTTGCGGATGTGGGATCGTCGACCGATGCTTCAACCTGCGCCCCGTCGAGTTCTCCTGCATAAGCCTTAACGGGCTTAAGAAGCATTCCTACGGCAAATACCACAAGTAAAACCGTCAAAACAGATTTAATATTGATTTTCATACCTTTCCACCTCGTGATTAGTATTATGATGTTTGTTCTTTTTTATTTTTTTAGGTGAAGGTTCGGTAACCTCACCGTAAAACAACGAAGTAAGCATTGTAAGAACGTATGCCTGAATAAGTGCATGCAAAAGCGTAAACATTACACCCACAAATACAGGGATCACGAAACTTACGGCCATGTAATAATATACCAGTTCCGTAACGAGAGCACCGCTCAACAGTGCACCGAAAAGACGGAAACTCATTGATATCGGAAGCGAGAAATCCTTGAGGGTATTAAGAACGCCTTTAACCTTATTTCCCACGATACCTCCGGACAGGATAACAAGATATGACATTACACCCATACCGATCGCCCCGTTAATATCGGCAAGCGGTGCGGGCAATGATATCGTGCCTCCCGAAGTCGTGGGCACCTGCACCCCGAAGAGTTCGAATATCGTACCCACAAAGATATATGCACCTGCGGTAAAAATGTACGCTCCGAGGAATCCGTTCCTGTGGGGACTGTTCGATGATGCAAGATCGTCAAACAGACCGACCGCCTTTTCAATAAGCGCCTGGAACTTGCCGGGTACGATCTTAAATCTTGGGATAAAGAATATTCTTGTTATAAGGGAGAATATAAAGAAGATACCGGTCACGATATAAGCACTTATAAGGCCCGGATTAACATCAAAAAGTCCGAAAAGACTTACCTTGACCTTCTCATGCAAGACCGCATCACGCATAACTTCCTTGATGGGCTCTTCTTCACCTGCGTGGCCCGTAAGCACAATGCCTGCAAGCAACGCTATAAGGATTACGGCAAAAACAATAAGACTTACCGTCTTTTTCTTTTTACTCATCTTGATGCCTTCCTTAAAAGATAATAAAGAAACTGAAAATAAATATTTGTTTTGAATTATAGCATATATTGATTATAAATTAAATAACATATACAAGTTATTGTAGAGCAATAGGAAACTGATATAAAAAGGCGTATCGCTTGCGATACGCTCGCGCCAAGTGCGGTTGCGGCAGCAACATCTTCATCTCGCGCTTGTGCGCATCCTCGCGGAGCGCTTTTTGATTTACAGGCAATTTCGGAGAAATTACCTGTAAATCAAAAAGACCGCCGGGTTTGTACCCGACGGCCAAAATATTTATTTTACTTGCTTTCAGGCTTATCGTCCGCAGCTTTTAAAACTGCCTGCGTTGCAACGGCCTTTTTAACATCCTCATTGCCTTCAAGACCTGTAATGTTTACATTTCTGTTGACTTTTGCATCATAGGTCTGAGCCTTCATGATGTCTACGATATCAAGTCCGGTCACTTCTTTCACCGTTTCCATGGTCTTGGCGAGAACATTGGGCACATACGCTCCCATACTTCCTACGCCGCCTTCACCGTTTCCGCTGTCAATGATGGTAACCTTATCGATATTTTCAAGAGGCTTTGCGATAGCGCTCGCCATATCGGGAAGAGCCTTTACGATCATTTCGATCATGGCTGCCTGTCCGTATTTCTTCATGGCTTCCGCCTTCTTTTCAAGTGCTTCGGCTTCTGCTAAACCTTTGGCTTCGATCGCCTTTGCTTCGGCTTCACCCACGGCACGGATACCTTCGGCTTCCTGCTGTTTTGCGAAGAGGTCTGCGGCTGCCTTGATCTTGGCTGCTTCTGCTGACTTTTCTTTTTCGAACTTCTCGGCTTCTGCCTTACGCTGACGCTCAAAGAGCTCTGCTTCAGCCTTCTGCTGACGTGCGAACTTTTCAGCCTCCGCACGTTTCTTGATGTCGGCTTCGAGTGTCTGCTCGGTAACCTCAACATCCTTTTTCTTTAACTCGATCTCACGTTCCTGACGCGCAATGTTGGCATTAGCTGTCGTGATCTCGATCGTCTTACGCTGTTCCTGCTGCTGGATCTCGTATGCGGCATCGGCTTCAGCCTGCTTGATATCGGATTCGCGCTTAAGTTCTGCCTGTTTGATCCTTAATTCGTTCTGCTTGGATGCAATTTCGGTCTCTGCCTTAACCTGAGCCTCATTGGCAAGTCTTCTGGCTTCTGCCTCTGCAATTGCCACGTCCTTATCGGCCTGAGCTTTTGCTATCGAAGCATCCTTCTGGATCTGCGACATATTGTCCTGACCTAATGCAATGATCAAGCCTTTTTCGTCTTCGATCTTCTGGATGTTACAGGATATGATCTCGATACCTAAGGCATTCATATCCTTTTGTGCTTTTTCCTGAACCTCATCACCGAATTTCTTACGGTCCGTGTTTAATTCCTTTAATTTAACGGTACCGATGATCTCACGCATGTTACCCTGTAATGAATCGGTAAGGGCTGCGATTATCCTTGCTTCATCCATGTTAAGGAAGTTCTTCATCGCGATCTTGATGCCGTCCGGATCGGTCTTAACTCTGACCTTTGCTACGGCGTCAATGTCTACACCGATGAAATCAAGTGTGGGCACATAACCGTTTGTCTTGATATCGATACTTATCTGTTTAAGTACCAGCGTATCTTTTCTTTCAAAGAAAGGAAGCTTGATACCGGCTCTACCAATTAAGATCTTTGAATCCTTCTTAAGACCGGAAATGATAAATGCTTTATCCGGGGGAGCCTTTACGTAACCCGTTGCGATTATGAGAATCAAAAGTGCTATTGCGACTACAACCACGATGGTGATCACCGAGTTGAGTCCCACGGCTGCTATAGCCATAGTAGATAATAATTTATCCATAGTACCCTCCTCTTTGTGTTTTGGATAAGTTTGTTTTACTGTAAGCTAAGTATAGTAAAAGAACTCCTTTCCAAAAACAGTAAGTTATGCGAAAATTATAATATAATTCGCCGTTAATTGCGACATCAAAAACCAATATATTTTATAAATATTGAAAATATACTAAAATTCAACATTATAGAAAACCAAGTGAGGAAATTATGGGTAAAAGATCAACCAGGGAAAACAAATCAAGACTTCAGTTAAGCCGTGAGGAAGCGGGGCTTACCCGCGAAAAAGCCTCTGAGCTTATGGAATATATCTCGGACGACCGTATCGATAAGATAGAGCGCGGCATTCTGGAAGCCCGTCCCGAAGAGATAATCACAATGTCCGAATGCTATAAAGACCCGGAACTTTGTAATTATTACTGTTCGCATGAGTGCCCGATCGGCCGGAAATACGTGCCCGAAGTAAAGCTTAAGGATCTTTCCCAGATCACGCTTGAGATGCTTGCTTCTCTTAACAATATGGAAAAAGAAAAGAACCGTCTTATAGAGATAACCGTCGACGGAGCCATTACAAAAGACGAACAGGAAGATTTCAACAAGATAAAAGAAGAACTTGATTCGATCTCGCTTTCCGTAAGCGCTCTTAAAATGTGGATAGACAATGCGATCTTAACGGGTAAATTTACGGAATAACGCTTAAGATATCATAAACCTCCATTCGGGTCGTTCCCGAATGGAGGTTTTGTTTTACGATCAGCCCACGGATATCTCTCCGACCAATACTCTTTTATAATCTTCGTAATTTTTTTCAAGAAGTGTGGGTGTATCAAGTCCGTAAGGACACATGCTCTTGCAATGCCCGCAGTGCAGACAATCTTCGATCTTCTTCATCATAGCCCGGCCGGCCTCTGAAAGATGCCCTTTTGAAGGTGAACGGCGAAGCAGTAATGACATCCTTGCGGCATTGTTTATCTCGATCCCGACGGGACACGGCATGCAATAACCGCAGCCTCTGCAGAAATCACCCGCAAGTTCGTCAAGATCGTGCTTTATGACAGCTTCGATCTCCGCGTCCATCTTCGGCGGATCATCAATATATGAAATAAACTCATCGAGTTCTTTTTCTCTTTGCACTCCCCAGATAGGAAGAACATTTTTATATAAAGAAGAAAATGCATATGCAGCCTTAGAATTGGTGATAAGACCGCCCGATAAAGATTTCATTGCCACAAAGCCCATATTCTTTTCTTCGCACATCTTAACGATCTCTATATCTTTTTCGGTCGCAAGATAGCAGAACGGAAACTGAAGCAATTCGTAAAGACCGCTTTCTATCGCTTCTTTGGCTACAGCGAGCCTATGATTTGTAATGGCTATATGTTTGATCTTTCCTTCCTTTTTGGCTTCAAGCGCCGCATCGTAAAGTCCGTCATCTCCGCCGGGCTTTGGCACAAAAGGAGGATTATGAAACTGATATACATCTATATAATCGGTCTTAAGCATCTCAAGGCTTGTAAGAAGATCCTTTCGCATTGCCTCACCGGTTTTTGCACCCGACTTTGTGGCAATATAGACCCTGTCTCTTATTCCTTCAAATGCAAGCCCGCATTTATGCTCACTGTCCGAATATGCTCTCGCCGTATCAAAATAAGTGATGCCCGCATTGTAAGCTTTTCGTAAAAGAAAAACCGCATCTTCATCCGAAATGCGCTGAATGGGCAAAGCACCGAAACCGTTTTTGTTGACGGTGATCCCCGTCATGCCAAGTGTAACTGTCTCTCTCATAATCATAGCTCCTTAATTAAATCAGGATATAATTTTTATTGCTTTTTGATCCGTTTTCTTCTCCGAAAAGATCAAATATGGTAATATTATCCCATGGAAAAGATCACTTATCACTCCCTTAATAAATACCTTAAAGATACCTTTGGTGTCAAGGTCTATAAGATTGCGATCGACGCAGGTTTTACCTGCCCCGTAAGAGACGGAAAGATCGATACAAGAGGCTGCATATTCTGCTCTGCCGGAGGTTCCGGAGAATTTGCCCAAAACAGGGATCTGTCCGTTACCAAGCAGATAGAAAAAGGGAAGGCCTTGGTGGAAAAAAAGCTTCCCAAAGACAGCCCCCACAAATATATAGCCTATTTTCAGGCTTTTACAAACACATATGCACCCTATGAAACATTAAAAGAGAAATTTTACGAAGCAATGGATCATCCCGATGTCTGCGCGATTTCCATAGCCACAAGGCCCGATTGCCTGCCGGATGATGTTTTGGATCTTCTTAATGAGCTAAATCATATAAAGCCTGTGTGGGTGGAGCTCGGGCTTCAGACGATACACAAAAAGACTGCCGAATACATAAGGCGGGGCTATGACCTCCCCATATATGATAAAGCCGTTTCGGATCTTAAAAAGATCGGCGCAAAAGTGATAACGCACGTTATTTTAGGTCTTCCCGGTGAATCGAAAGACGATATGCTAAAGACGGTCGATCATGTGGGAAGATCGGGTTCCGACGGCATAAAGCTTCAGCTTCTCCATGTACTTAAGGGAACCGATCTTGAAAAAGATTATATTGCCGGGAAATTTAAAACATTGTCCGAGCAGGAATATATTGACATCGTACGCAAGGCACTCTCACTGCTTCCCAAAGATATGATCATCCATCGCCTTACTGGCGACGGCGACAAAAAACTTCTTGTTGCACCCATGTGGAGTGCAAACAAGAAGCATGTTCTAAACGAATTATCCAAATACTTAATTCCGGTCTGAACCATAACTTTGGCTCTGAGTATTGTTTATGACATTTGCAGTGGTATTCGAATACGGATTTACATTTTGCCTTGGCGGAAACTGCTGCTGTTGCGGAAACTGCTGCGCCGGCTGAGCATGCTGCGGGGCTTGATACTGAGGCTGCACGGGCTGATTATACTGCGGTGCCTGATACTGCGGCGTATAGTTAAACTGTGGACCCTGCGGCGGCATTATGGGGCCGTTCCCCGCATAATACATGGGAACTGCCGGGACATCGTGCTTGGAAGCATTTATCACCACCACAAACATGAGCACATATATACCGATAAGAAGAACCACAAAAACTATAAGCGCTATGACCGATTCAATGCTTAACAAAAAGTCGTAAAGACCGTGCAGAAGCATCGAATAAATAAGACCACGCGCAAGATTTTTGTTCATCATCTTTTTATTTCCGAGCGACTCAAACTGTCTGGCCCTTCCGTAGAACACACCCATTACAACGCCGAAGACCGCGTGCGCCATAATAGCCGTGAAGGCTCTGGTTATCGCAAGCCCTACTCCCGATTGAAGCACATACAGGATATTCTCTAAGATAGCAAAGCCAAGTCCCGTACAGACCGCATATACTATCCCGTCAAAGGAATAATTAAATTCTCTGTTCTTCCATGAGCCCAGCTTAAGCATCAAAAACTTGCTGCCCTCTTCCGCTCCGGCCACGATCACAAAGCATTCGATAAAAGCAAAGGCAATACTGTCCGGCGGCACGATAAAATAAAGTATCGCACTGAATAAAAGTTCGATTATGATCGCAGGTATTATCGATATAAAGCCGAACATAACAAGCTTAAACAACAAACCTTTGGGTTCTTTTTCTTTCTTGTCCTGCTTATATACAAAGAATATAAGTACCAATGCGGGCAATGCGGCAAGCGCCACCAGAAGAGTCCTCATTTATGCTTTTTCTCCCTTTTCAACTTCTTCAAGTTTTGCAAAATATTTATCGTGAACGGATGTATAAACTTCATTGTATTGCTCATCCACGCCTTCATGAAGCGATGTGATATATGAATGCGCAACATTACCGATACCGGGGTTCGCTCTTGTAATCGTCGCAACGCCGATATTTGAACAGATATCCGCGATCCTCTCAAGGTTTGAAATGAGGTCTAAGAAAATAACACCGCCGTGGATCGTACATTTGCCTTCGTGAAGTCTGTCGAGATGATTGTCGTGAAGAGTATTCAGCATCGAAGACATCACTTCTTCCATCGGCTCTATCTTTCTGGCAGCATCAACATCACGGCTCACGAAAGACTGCTTCGAAAGCGCAAGCATTTCATTCATTAGTTCCCTCACAACGCCAAGCTCATTCAGAGCTTCCTCCGAAAACTTTAATCCTTCCTTTTGAAGGGCTGTCGCATTCTCGGCTATATATACAGCCCTGTCTCCGAGACGTTCAAACTCGGTAACAACCTTATGATAATGATCCAATATGCTTGTGTGGAGTTCTGAGCTTACATGCGAAGAAAGCTTTACAAGATAAGTGTCCACTCCGTCCGTAAGCATATCGATATTATCTTCCTCTTCATTTATCTCATCGATGACCCCGGTATCGTATCCCGTAAAGAGATCGATAGCTTTGTTGATACCCTGAATGGAAAGATCGAGCATGGTATTTAACGCATTGTAACAACTTCTGAATGCAAGCGCCGGGGTACTGAAGAATACCGGGTTAAGTCCGTCGATAAGTTCCGAATACTTTGAAGGCTTTACCTCTTCATCGTGTACTATCTTTCTGGACATATTCTCAAATATACCCACTAAAGGCATTAAAAGGATCGCACAGCCAAGATTGAAAGCGGTATTGGTATCGGCTATGCCGCCCGAAGTGATCGTTTTGTCCCATAAACCGTCTAAAACTCCGAAGCCGTGAAGTATTCCCACGACCACAAGCACCACTAAAGTCTTGCTTAAGTTGTACAGTATATTTACAATGCCGACTCTCTTCGAATCGGGCTTTGCACCTATTGAACATACTATCGCGGTTGTAACGCAGTCGCCTAAGTATACGCCTACGATCACCACATACACGGCTTTAAACGTAAGGCCGCCCGACAAAGAAAATGCCTGTAAGATACCTATCGTCGCAGATGAACTTTGAAGCACAAATGCAACACCTGCACCGATCAGATATCCGAGTATCCTGTTGTTTCCCAAATTGGTAAATAACGAACTGAGCATACCGTTTTCCGAAAAAACGGATACGGCTGCCGTCATATTTAAAAGTCCCGAGAAAAGAACACCGAACCCGATCGCGATGGTACCGATATTCTCGTGATTCTTGAACTTACAGAACATTATAAGAATAATACCTATGATAAGAGCGACAGGTGCAAGTGTCGAAGGTTTGAATACCTCAAGCCATGCCACGCCGTCCGAATTGACATCCAATAATCTTATTATCTGGCCTGTTACGGTCGTACCGACATTGGCACCGATAATGATACCGAGTGACTGATGAAGCGATATAACTCCCGCAGCCACAAGGCCCGACGTAATAACGATCGTAGCCGTCGATGACTGAATGATCGCTGTTACCGCAAGCCCCAGAAAGAATGCTTTTACCGGATTGTTGGTAACCCGTTCCATTGCAACCTTTAATGCTCCCGAAGAGCCTTCCTTTAAGCTTGCGCTCATGGTCCTCATTCCGTAAAGGAACATTGCCAGACCGCCCAATAAGGAAATCATGTTAAAAACGTACATTTTACTTTCCAGCCTTTATCACAAGTATTGAGCTGAACAGGAAATTGCTGTATTTTTTGGCATATTCCATAAATTCATCTCGCTTTATATAAAACTTCTTCCCCCAGGAAGAAATTGTCATATACTCGTCGTCCATAGCGGTAACGGTTACATAATGGGCTCTCATCGAAGCGGTCACAACATACTTTCCGCCCAAGTACTCGTACATGTTAAGCCTGTGTTTGCCAAACAGATTCGGCCAGTTCGGTCCGGCCGAAAGCACTACCGGTATATCGGCATCGAGCATTTCTTCTATATGCTTAAAGATGTTTTTGGAAAGGCAGCCCCATCTCGCACGGAACGGAAGCCTCTTTTTAAGAAAATACGCATTCATGCCCAGCGCCATAAAAAGACCGTTCATGCCGAATTTCGGTATTATCGGAAGATAAAAATGTCTTAAATGCTTTGTATAATCGATATAATCGCCCTTTGATACCTCAGGGCCTTTCCTGTCGACCGTATGTTTAAGCACGTTTGCACATGCAACCGTACCGCACCCGTAACCTCTGACATACTTTTTAAGGCTCCACTCCTGAGTGCCGCCGTAAAAAGAACGCTCATCGTCTTTCACTATGGGAAAACTTCTTTTAAGTGATTTAACAGCCATTGTCACTCCGCAATTTCATAGCAAAGATGTACGGTTATTCTTGTTCCTTCGTGTTTCTTGCTGGTTATCTCAAATTTGCCGCCCATAAGCTCTATAACAGACTTTGTGACCGAAAGTCCGATCACCCTGTTAGACGTCTTGTCCGAGCAGACTCTGTCAAACGAATCGGGTTCAAACAGTGAATCGATGACCGACTCGTCGATCCCCGCGCCGTTATCCCCGATAACAATATCGTAATATGCCTTATGATTCAAGACCTGAATTTCCGTGATCGAAGAAGTGATCTCTCCTCCCACATACGAAAAATCGATCGCATTGTTGTATATATGCTGAAGGATAGAGTCCATACGCTTTTTATCGCACATGACCACGGTATGCACGATCTCCCTGTTAAGCGTAACATTTATCTTCTTTTCTTTTGCGCGTTCTTTTACCGAATTCTCGACCACGTCCAAAAGCGCGTTTAAGTCGGTCTTATCGGCCTTTAAGAAGAACTGTCTGTTCCGGATACGGTTCATCTCCATGATATCGGTTAAGATGATGCCGACATTTTCGGTCTCAAGAAGGATATGATTTCCGCTCGATCTTACGGAAGGCGGATTGGCTTCGTTGGCCGAAAGCATCCTTGCGATTTCAACTATCGAATTGACCGGCTCGATTATTTCGGAAGCGATATTGTCCAAAATGATATCCTTTGTGGAATTGGCTTCCTGTGCCTGCATAAGAGCAGCTTTTGTGAGTTCCGACTTCTCAAGATCCGCCCTTACTTCCTCATCTACATCAGCAAAGCCGAGAACAAGATGATTTTCCGAACCGTTTATCTTGGCGGCACGCATCCGGAAAACATTTCTCTGACCGTCCTTATCGCCTTCGTAATTGTAAGTATAATAATCCCTGTCCTTTAACTTCTCTCGCAGGTTCTCGGGGCTTAACTCACGGATAAATTCTTCTCGGTATTCTTCATATACAAGCTTCCTTGCATAAGCCCTTACATACCATTCGTAAGCATGCTTTTCACTGTATTCCGCACCCATGTATTGCCGGATACGGTTTCCGATCTGCAGAAATCTTATCTCGTCTTTTAGGAAATCCACATAATATACGGCATTGAAATTAATGCACAGTGCCTCTATTATCTCCATGTTGTCCAGGTTATCGCGTTCTTTTTCCTCTGCGATCTTTGTGGCGGCTTCCTGGTATTCAATACCGGATACTGCCGTATAAAAACCCGTACAGAGATTTATCGTCATGCTCACTATAAGCCAGGCTGCAAGAGTGACAACGGGATTTTGAAGCGTACCCTTAAGGCACGCGATCGTAAGGCCTACGGAAATACCCCAGCATATGACCATGATTATATTGGTCGTGATCCTTGAATATTTGAGCTGTAATAATTTCTTATCAACCTTATCCATCGGCCATCCTTTCCTGTACTCAATCTCCGGCTGACAACTCAGCAGATGAGAACTCTTTCAGCATATCCGTATATTTGATCTTATATACTCTCTTAAGTGAATCGTTGATACGCTCTTCGGATATCACGTTTGATCTTACCGCCTCGATCACTGCGGTATATCCCTCTTCGAAATCTTCCGGGCACATGACCATGTCGGCGCCCGCCTTTATGGCTTTGACGCAGGCTTCCGAAGATGTGTAGTATTCGCTTATCACCGTTGCATCGAGGCGATCGGTTATAAGGACCGTATCGTAAAAAGCAAACTGTTCGCGAAGCATCCCCGTATATATGTCTTTGGATAAAGAACACGGCATATTGTCGGTCGTTAAGTTGTCCGCATATTCGTGGCTTACCACTATTGCCCCGGCACCGTTATCGATCGCGGTCTTATATGTATCGTAATAATATGCTTTCACTTCTTCGGGAGTGATAAGAGTCGTTGTAACATAGTCCGTGGGGCTTTGCGTAAGCGTACCCTGTCCCGGAAAATAGCAAAGTGCCGGAGTGATCCCGTTTTCCTTATAAGCGTTGACACTTTCAAGGACCATTCTCGATACGAGCGACGGATCCGTTCCGAAACTTCGATCCTTCATATAATATGTTTCGGCAAGGCTTTCGTCGTTTCCGAGCACATCGGCCACGGGAGCGATCGCAAAGTCAAGTCCGCAATTTTTTAGCGTCCTCGCGTTATCAAGGCCCTTTGTGTATGCTGTATAAGGGTCCTTTGATTCTCCGATCGCGCCCTGATCAAAGTATATGTCGCTGCCCAGTTTTGAAGCCAGTTCCTTATTTCCGTCTTTATCCGAAAGGATCAGAAATATCGGATATTTGGAATATTCGCGGGTGCTTTTGAGCATTTGGGAGAACTTTTCTTCATCGGTAATATTTTTATCACCGTACACGATACCTCCGACGGGATACTTAGCCAAAGCTTCTTTTGTACCGTCTCCCGCCTGCACGACAGTTTCGACGCCCGTTATCTGCTCGGGACTGACTATAAACAGTCCCATGACTTTTTCTTCGAGCGGCATTGACGCGATCATTTCGGCAAGTTTTTCATCAAAAAGATCTTCGGGCGTCGGTTCCGGCTCCGGATTGGTGGGCGTTACCACTACCACATCCTCTTCCTCTCCGATAAGATCATCCAAGGTATTCTGTACATTCGTATTGTCATCTACCGAAACGGTGCTTGTTTTGCCGCCGTCGTTTGGAAGTTTTAGATCGATCTTTCCCGAATTATACGCGTTTATGAGCATAAACGCTCCGAAACCCGCAAAACCGATCACGGCAAACACCGCGATAAATGCCCATAATCTCGCAACAGTACGTCTGTGCCTTCTTGCCTTTTTTCTGGCTTCATCGTCCGGATCATTGTTTATGTATTTTATATATTTATTCTCTTCCATAACTTTCCTAACTTAACCTAAACAACCCCATACATAGTATATTTTACATCATAATACGCGCTATTGCTACTATAAGTTGTGTTTTTTGCTATATTAAAAAAGCGTATCGGTTGCGATACGCTCGCGCCAAGCGCGGTTGCGTAAGCAATTGCTACATTTCGCGCTTGTGCGCACCCTGCGGAGCATTTTTTGCTTTATAGGAAATTTCGAAGAAATTTCCTATAAAGCAAAAAGCCGGTCGGATAATCCGACCGGCTATATAATGTAGCCCAAAATATTAAAGTCTTGCAATTACAAATATATTGTATATTGCCTTGATGGCTGTTTCAAAATCTTCATTTGCAACACCGATGATGATGTTCAACTCGCTTGAACCCTGATCGATCATCTTGACGTTTACATTGGCATGCGCAAGAGCAGAGAAGATACGGCCTGCGGTACCACGCGTGGATTTCATGCCGCGGCCTACGACCGCTATGAGCGCAAGATCCGCCTCAATATCTATGGTATCGGGATCGGCAAGCCTGTGGATCGCAGCAACGACCTGCTGCTCCTTATTCATGAACTCATCCTGATGCACAAAGATCGTCATTGTATCGATTCCCGAAGGCATATGCTCGAACGATATTCCGTTGTCTTCAAATGCCTGAAGGACTTTACGACCGAAACCGATCTCGGAGTTCATCATGTCTTTTTCAATATTGATCGCGCAGAAGCCCTTCTTTCCCGCAATACCGGTAATGGTATATTTCGACTTCTGACAGGTGGATTCCACGATCCATGTACCGCCGTCTTCGGGGGAATTGGTATTTCTTATGTTGATCGGAATGCCCTCGCTCCTTACCGGGAATATCGAATCTTCATGAAGAACGCCGGCTCCCATGTATGAAAGCTCGCGAAGTTCTTTATATGTGATCGTCTCTATGACTTCGGGTTTATCGATGATCCTCGGATCCGCAATCAGAAAACCCGAAACATCAGTCCAGTTTTCGTATACATCTGCCTTGCAGGCTCTTGCGACGATCGAACCGGTTATATCGGAACCGCCTCTTGAAAATGTCTTTATCGTACCGTCGGGAAGTGAACCGTAAAATCCGGGAATGACCGCATGCACGGATTCCTTTAATCGTTTTGAAAGGATCTCGTTGGTCTTCTCCGAATCAAATTCACCGTTTTCCTTAAACTTTATGACTTCGGCTGAATCAATGAAGTCCCAGCCCAAAAATGCGGCCATTACCTTACCGTTTAAGTATTCGCCTCGTGATGCGGCATAATCGCGGCCTGCCTTATTAAGGAAATCCTCTGCGATCTTTGTAAACTCTTCATCAAGGGAAAGCTTGAGTTTAAGGCCTGTGATGATCTCGGTATATCTGGCCTTTATATCGTTAAGCTCGCCTACCATCTTTTCGGGACCGTTCTTTCCGGTAGCGGTAGCGTAACAGGAATATAACATATCCGTTACTTTTGTATCCTTCGAAAATCTCTTTCCCGGAGCCGAAGGCACCACATATCTTCTTTCTCGGTCTGCCTTTATGATGTCTCCGACCTTTTTAAACTGCTCGGCGCTGGCAAGAGAACTTCCGCCGAATTTCACAACTTTACTCATTTATTTAACCACCTGTCTGTTTAATACTTTTGATATTTCTTTTTTACTCCATGCGGATATAGTTGATCAGACCCGCACCCATCTTTTCTTTTGCTTCCTTAAATGCTTTTTCGGTCATAACCTTTGTGACAAAAGAAAACTCATCGTAAAATCCGACTTTGACCTCTTCCTCCACGGGGAAAAGTTCTTTTGCCTCGGAAGCTGTTTCCGCACCGACACGCACAAAGAACTTACGCTCTGAGTTTTCCATATCGGTAAGTGTTACGACTTCCGAAGACCAGTCGCAGGGTATATGTTTTCCAAGGTTCTTCGCACATTCCACCACATCGCCCACGACAGCGCTTGCGGTGGCAAGCTTTCCTGCGCCGCGTCCGTAGAACATGGCCTCTCCTAGCATATTGCCGGTGACCTTTATGGCATTGAACACATCATCAACATTATAAAGCGGATCTTCATTTGTAAGAAGGAACGGAGCTACCATTGCATAACGTTTGTTATTTGAGCTTTCATATCTGGCCAAAAGCTTTATCTTTCTTGAAAGCTGCTTTGCATATTTCATATCTCTCGCGGAAATCTTTGTAATGCCTTCCGTCGGGATATCTTCGGACTCAATCGTCTTCCCGAATACTAAAGAAGCAAGGATCGCGATCTTTCTTCTCGCATCATGTCCCTCGATGTCCGCAGTGGGATCGGCCTCGGCATAACCGTTTGCCTGAGCTTCTTTTAATACATCGTCAAACTCCGCACCCTCTTTTTCCATTTTGGTGAGCATATAGTTCGTGGTACCGTTTACTATACCGCATACCGAAAGGATCACATCGGCCGTGAGTGCATTCTCTAAAGGCCTTATGATCGGGATGCCGCCGCCGACGCTTGCTTCGAATTTATAACTGCAGTTGTGTTCTTTTGCAAGCTCGATGAGTTCGGGGCCGTGAAGCGCCACAAGCTCCTTATTGGAAGTACATACGCTTTTGCCTGCTTCAAGTGCCATCTTTGTAAATTTGTATGCCGCACCGACGCCGCCCATGGTCTCGCATATGATCGATATTTCGGGATCGTCTATTATTACATTTACATCGTGAACCACTCTGGATTCGTACTTATCTCCGGGAAAATCACGAAGATCCAGGATTGCCTTAACGTTGATCTTATCGCCGATGCGCTTCGATATAACGTCATTATTGTCCATAATAACTTCTACGGTACCGGAACCGACCGTTCCGTAGCCGAACACTGCTGCTTCTATCATTTCTCTCTCCTTAAAATATGGTAACGGACCCGGCTTATTCTTTTGCGATAAGCTGTACGTCGTGAACGCCGCGCTGCTTTTCCATCATGCGGACCATAAGATCGACATCCTGAGTGGTCTCAAGTATCTGGATACTCAACGACAAAGAAGCCGTCCCGTTGATCGGGATCGACTGATGGATAGTAAGGATGTTGGCACCGTGCTCGGCTATGATCTTAAGAACATCCGAAAGAAGCCCCGGTTCGTCATCCATTTGAAACGTGATCGTAATTGTCGTGCCCTGGGAATTGTCATGAAACTGTGTGATGTCATCCTTGTATTTATAAAATGAAGAACGGCTTATCCCCACAGCATCCACCGCATCCTGAATGGTTGCGGCTTTTCTGGTCTCCAGAAGACGCTTTGCCTCTACCACATTGAGCAAGACTTCAGGCAAAGCTTTTTTCTTGACCACATAATATTCTGTCTCCACCATACAGTCTCCTTTCCGTGTGTTTTGCACGCGTACACTTGTCCGTTGTCCAAAGAATTGTAGCACGGGTTTTTATCTTACGCAACAAGAAATTTGACTATATTTATGGCGTATATACGGGATGCTTTTATATAAAAAACACAAGAGACGATACCAGAACCTGACCGCCGAAATAAAATAAGAGCGAAATAAGGGAACGGATAAAATTACTTCCGGCTATCTTGTTTCTCGCAAGAAGCCAGTCGGAAATAACCAGAAAACATACCCCCATTCCGGGAAGGATATTATTTATGCTGTTTGTTGTTATAAGCGTAACACCCATGGCAAACGTTCCGCTTATTACTATATTATATGCAATAAGAGGGTATCTGTATTTTTTGCCCAAAGAATCGACAGTCATTATCGTACCGAGTACGGCAAGCAAAAGATACACTATTATCGTGACCGATGTTATCTTCTTAAGATAATTTAACATTCCCATCACATACACAAGATGTCCCAAAAGGAAAAGAACGCCGCCTCTTAAAAACTTTATCTCCAATATAATGTCTGCGAATGCACAAAGGATCATCCCGAACGTCATTATGATAAGAAAAGGGGTCGCCGTACCTTTTATCGCATGTACCAAAGACGTTACAATGAGCGTAAGTGTGGGTATCGATATCGTGATGCCCTTCCATATGAGCTTGTTCGTTCTTGCGGAATGATCGTATTTCTTTTTTGTGTACATCGGAGTACAAAAAAGAATACATACCGCATAAAGTATTAAGATAACGATCTTAACCGTAAGAGACATTTTCTTCTACTCCTCGATAACAACACGTTTTCCGTTTTCTTCAGAATATAAATGAGCTCCGGGTATGGAACTTACAAACTTATGAAACTGGGAATATCCGTAAGCCTTGGGTGAGAATGCCGGATAATTGGCATGGATACGGTTGCTCAACTCACTTATGTTCATACCGTTTGCGCCGTTCTTAAGTATGATATCCCTTGCAAATGCATATACATCGCCCTTCCTGTGGGTAGTGGCGAGTGCAACGTAATAGGCCGTTCCCTTTTTGGAAAGTTCAAAACCTTCGGTCTCCTCGACCATCTTTGAAAGTGTGCTGTATCCGTAATCTCGCGTATCAAAGTCGGGATATCTTGCATCGATCTTGCTGCCCAGCTCGCCTAAGTGCGTGGCACGGCCGTTATTGTCATTGTCGTTGATGATATCGGTCATGAGACTTATCACAAACTTACGGTCAAGTACCTGCTGGCGTTTTCTTGAATCCTTTTTACCTGAAGAACCTTTCTTGGGCTCATCGTCGTCGCTCTCTATAAGGTTCTCAAGCGTTATGAACTTATCGCATGCCATTCTTATGGATCTCGGCGTCTTCTCCTCGCCCATCACGACCACATACATCTGTGATTCGCGAAGTCGGCTTGCAAGACGGGTAAAATCTCCGTCGCTCGATACTATGCAAAATCCGTCGACCTTTCCCGTATACAGGATATCCATTGCATCTATTATGAGAGCGGAATCCGATGAATTCTTGCCGACGGTATTTTCATACTGCTGGACCGGAGTCAGGGAATTGTCCCTTAACACCTCTTTCCACGCTTTCTTACGGGTCTCGGTAAAATCTCCGTAGATCCTTCTGTATGAAAGGCTGCCGTACTTTGTGGTCATTTCTTCTATAATAGCGCTCAAATACTTGGGCGATACGTTATCCGCATCGATCAAAAGGGCAAACACCCTGCCGTTATCCTTATCCATATGTACCTCCGAATATTACTGACTTGATTATAAAGAAAAGGCTTTGATTGGTCAAACTTAATGTTTGAAACAGCCGAATACGGTATGTGTCCGTGCTATGCGTACATATGTCCGCGAATTTTTGTGCAATATGCCAAGAAACTTAAAACTTTATCGAATTAAAGTGGTAAGTATTTGCATTGACAATAAAGGCCTGCAGACTTAATATTTCAAACTATAAAAGATTTACAGGAGGAAATATGATGAAAAAGTTTACAAAGTTAACAGCGCTTGCTCTTTCGCTCGCCATGGTAGTTGCATCCTTTACCGGCTGCGGCGCGGCAGCCGGAGCAAACACATTTAAGATCGGCGGTATCGGACCCACCACGGGCGGTGCTGCAATTTACGGAACCGCAGTTAAGAACGGTGCCGATCTCGCTATTAAAGAGATCAACGCTGCAGGCGGTATCAACGGCGTACAGATCGAGTACAATTTCCAGGACGATGAGCTTGACAACGAAAAGTCAGTCAACGCATACAACGCATTAAAGGACTGGGGTATGAACATTCTTGTGGGCCCCACCACTTCCGGATGCTGTGTTGCCGTTGCCGCTGAATCCGTTAACGACAACATGTTCCAGATCACACCTTCGGGTTCATCGGTTGACTGTATCGCAAACGATAACGTATTCCAGGTTTGCTTTACAGACCCCAACCAGGGTATCGGTGCCGCAGCTTACATCGGCCAGAACAATGTTGCAAGCAAGGTAGCAGTTATCTATGACAGTTCCGATGTGTACTCTTCGGGTATTTACACAAAGTTCGCTCAGGAAGCAGCAAATCAGCCTTTCGATATCGTATCCGCAGAAGCTTTCACGGCCGATTCAAAGACAGACTTCTCCGTACAGCTTCAGAAGGCAGCCGACAACGGTGCAGAGCTTGTGTTCCTTCCCATTTACTACACAGAAGCTTCTCTCATACTTACACAGGCCGCTTCCGCAGGTTATAACTTCAAGTTCTTCGGATGCGACGGTCTTGACGGTATACTTGGCGTTGAGAACTTCGATACATCTCTTGCCGAAGGCGTTATGCTTCTTACTCCTTTCGCAGCAGATGCAAAAGACGAAAAGACCCAGAAGTTTGTTGCGGATTATCAGGCAGCATACGGCGATACCCCGAACCAGTTTGCAGCAGATGCTTACGATGCCGTATACATCATCAAGGCTGCTATCGAAAAATCAGGCGCAAAGCCTTCGATGAGCGTTTCCGAACTCGGTGATGCACTTAAGGGTGCTATGACCCAGCTTTCGGTTGACGGTCTTACCGGTGCCGCAATGACATGGACCGCTGACGGTGCAGTCAACAAGGCTCCCAAGGCTATGGAGATCAAGGACGGCAATTACGCTCTTATCCAGGATTAATCTTCCGCATATATTTCGGGGACGCGAAATACGCGTCCCCGTTTTGTTTTAAACAAGATATGCCCCATGATCGGATTTTATATGCTATAATATCTAAGTTGTTTTATATGATAATCAGTAAAAGAAGGAATCCCTTATGAGTTTTATTTCTTATCTCATCAACGGCATAAGCTTAGGCTCCGTATACGCCATAATCGCTTTGGGCTATACGATGGTCTACGGAATTGCCAAAATGCTCAACTTTGCCCACGGCGATGTAATAATGTTCGGAAGCTATGCGGTATTTACGATAGTAAGTACCTTAAGTCTTCCCACGTGGCTCGGAATGCTTGTATCGATAATACTTTGTACGGTACTCGGTATCACGATAGAGGCTGTTGCATACAGACCCTTAAGACAGGCCTCTTCATCGCTCGCGGTCCTCATCACCGCGATCGGTGTAAGTTACCTTTTACAGAATGTGGCTCTTTTGATCTTCGGCGCCAACACAAAATCGTTTTCATCGGTTGTAAGCATGGCTCCCTTAAAGCTTGCAGACGGCGGTCTTACGATCACGGGCGAGACCATAGTCACAATATCATGCTGTATAGTCATAATGATCGTCCTTACGCTTTTTGTTAACAAGACAAAGGCCGGTCAGGCAATGCTTGCGGTATCGGAAGATAAGGGCGCGGCACAGCTTATGGGAATAAACGTAAACGGTACGATATCTCTTACGTTTGCCATCGGCTCGGCACTTGCTGCAGTTGCCGGTATGCTTCTTTGCTCGGCTTATCCCGCTCTTACTCCTTATACGGGTTCTATGCCCGGTATCAAAGCTTTCGTGGCTGCGGTATTCGGTGGCATCGGTTCCATTCCCGGAGCTTTTATAGGCGGCATTATCTTAGGCATTATAGAAATATTCTCTAAAGCATACATATCATCGCAGTTATCGGATGCCATTGTGTTCTTAGTGCTTATCATCGTTCTTCTGGTCAAGCCCACGGGAATACTCGGTAAGAAGATACAGGAAAAGGTTTAAGGAGGTGTCGGATGAAAACATTTGTAAGTAAGAACAAAGACAACCTCATAACCTACGGTATCGTGGTCGTTGCTTATGCGGTAATGGAGATACTCATAAAGGCAGGCCTTATTTCAAGCCTTATGCAGGGACTTTTGGTACCCTTATGCGCTTACGTGATCTTAGCCGTATCTCTTAACTTAACAGTCGGAATACTCGGCGAATTGAGCCTTGGCCACGCAGGCTTTATGTGCGTTGGAGCATTTACATCGGCGTTCTTTTCAAAGATCACCATGAACGTTATAACCGTGACCTGGATCCGATTTACACTTGCGATCGTCATAGGCTTTATAGCCGCAGGTCTCATAGGATTTTTGATCGGCATGCCCGTTCTTCGCTTAAAGGGCGATTATCTTGCGATAGTTACGCTTGCTTTCGGCGAGATCATCAAAAACGTGATAAACGTTCTCTATATAGGAAAAGATTCAAAGGGACTCCACTTCTCGATGAAGGATGCCGTAGCCTTAAATCTTGAGCCTGAAGGTGACGTTATAATAAACGGTGCTCAGGGTATAACGGGTACTCCCAAAAATTCCACATTTACCATCGGTGTGATCCTTATCCTTATCACTCTCTTTATAGTATTAAATCTTATAAAGAGCCGTGACGGACGTGCTATCATGTCTATCCGTGATAACGTTATCGCCGCAGAGTCCGTAGGTATCAATATCACAAAATACAAACTCCTCGCCTTTGCGCTTTCAGCAGCATTGGCAGGCGTTGCCGGAGTGCTCTACTCCCACAACTTAAGTTCGCTTATGGCCACACCCAAAAACTTCGGATACAACATGTCCATCATGATACTGGTATTCGTGGTACTCGGCGGTATAGGAAATATAAGAGGTTCCATTATTTCCGCAGTGATACTTACACTGCTTCCCGAACTTTTAAGAGGCCTTTCAAACTACCGTATGCTCATATATGCCATAGTGCTCATCGCAATGATGTTATTTAACTGGGCTCCCAAAGCGCAGGCATTCAGAGACAGGCTTCTTGACAAACTGATGTTTTGGAAGAAAAAGAAAGTGACCGTAACGGAAAAAGAAGGAGGTGCAAGTGATGAAAGATAACAATCATGTACTTGAAGTCAACAACTTATCCATCTCCTTTGGCGGCTTAAGAGCCGTCGACGATTTTAACGTTACCATCGATAAAGGCGAACTCTACGGTCTTATCGGTCCAAACGGCGCAGGCAAGACCACGGCGTTTAATCTGCTTACCGGAGTTTACAAACCCGATGAAGGTATCATAAAGCTTGACGGTAAAGACATCACCGGCAAGAGCACGATAGAGATCAACAAGGCAGGTATCGCAAGAACCTTCCAGAATATAAGACTTTTTAAGGATCTTTCGGTACTCGATAACGTAAAGGTCGGTCTTCACAACCTCTATGAATATTCAACGATAGCATCTGTTTTCAGACTTCCCAAATATTACAGGGTCGAAAAGGAAATGGATGAAAAAGCATATTCGCTTTTAAAGGTTTTTGATCTTGATAGTTCTGCAAAGCTTAAAGCTTCGCAGCTTCCGTACGGCAAGCAGCGAAAACTTGAGATCGCAAGAGCTCTGGCCACCAATCCCAAGCTTCTGCTCCTTGATGAGCCCGCTGCAGGCATGAACCCCAACGAGACCAAAGAGCTCATGGATACGATATCGTTTATCAGAAAAGAATTCGATATGACCATTCTTTTGATAGAGCATGACATGAAACTTGTATCCGGTATCTGCGAGCGCCTTACGGTACTTAACTTCGGCCGTATACTGGCTGAAGGAAACACAGCCGAGGTTTTAAACAACCCCGAAGTAATCACCGCGTATTTAGGAGAATAAGACCATGGCAATGCTTGAAGTAAAAAACTTACACGTACATTACGGTGTGATCGAAGCTATAAAAGGAATAGATTTTGAAGTCAATAAGGGAGAAGTTATCGCACTTATCGGTGCAAACGGCGCAGGTAAGACCACGATACTCCATACCGTAAGCGGTCTTATCACTCCTTCCGAAGGCAATATAACCTTCGAAGGCCACGACCTTACAAAGATACCCGGGCACAAGATCGTATCCATGGGTATGGCACACGTTCCCGAAGGACGAAGGATATTCCAGGAGCTTACGGTACTCCAGAACCTTAAGATGGGTGCATTCACCAGAAAAGACAAAAAAGAGACAGAAGCCACGCTTGAAAACGTCTATAAACGTTTCCCGAGACTTGCGGAGCGTAAGAATCAGATAGCGGGTACGTTATCCGGCGGTGAGCAGCAGATGCTTGCCATGGGCAGAGCCTTGATGAGCCATCCTTCGATCCTTCTTATGGATGAACCTTCCATGGGTCTCTCTCCTATTTTCGTCAACGAAATATTTGATATAATAAAAGAGGTAAGTAAAGGCGGTACGACCGTATTACTTGTTGAACAGAACGCAAAGAAAGCTCTTTCCATTGCAGACAGGGCTTATGTTCTTGAAACCGGAAAGATCGTGCTTGAAGGAAAAGCATCGGATCTTCTCAACAACGAAGCCATCAAAAAGGCTTATCTCGGTGAATAGGGGGCGTTAACATGGACAAGAAATTTGTGATTACCATTGCTCGTCAGTACGGAAGCGGAGGAAAGACGATCGGTGAAATGCTTTCAAAGGAGTTGGGGGTTGAATATTACAACAAAGACCTCATCTTAAAGGCTTCCGAAGAAAGCGGCATCAACGTATCGTTGTTTGCCAATGCCGACGAAAAGTCAAAAGGCTTATTCCATAAGCTTAAAAAGAAAAATTACGGCGGAGAAGTATTGGATCCGTCCGATTCAAACTTCACATCCGAAGAGAACCTTTTTAACTATCAGGCAAAAATAATAAGAGAGCTTGCCGACAAGGAATCCTGTATAATCATCGGCCGCGCAGCCGATTACATATTAAGGGACAGAGATGATGTATTGAGTGTTTTTGTGCATGCGCCTCATGAATTCCTCATGGAGCAGGCGGCAAAAAAGCATTCCATGAGTGAAAAAGAACTCGAGAAATATATCGCAAAGATCGATAAAGAAAGGGCCGAATATTATAAGCTCCATACGGGCCGTGAATGGACCGATGCAAGAAACTACGATCTGTGCTTAAACAGTTCAAAATTAGGTTTTGAAAGATGTGTCGAGGAGATCATCTCCTACATGAATGTAAGATTTAAGTAAGTATTCCGACTCAGTCGGGAATCATCATTATACGTGTCCGAACACAGAAACGGCGCCGGCTTAAAACCGGCGCCTTGTTCTTTTTCTTATGCCCATTTATCCTGTGATACCGGTATCCTGATATCGCTTAATGCGAAGTTCTCAACCATATACCACTTGCCTTCGCTTGGCTTTAACCTTACCTTTATGAAACGGGGCGAATCAGCGCCCGATGACTGCATGTAAAGCTGTGCATATCCTTGATCCTGAAATGAATAAGGATTGTCAAACACTTCGATCTTATAAGGTTTTGAAGGCGTATAATCGTTGGAAGGTGAGGTTCCTTCAAAGAAAGAACGCACTACATAGGCTTTCCCGTTAAGCCTGTCCTTTAAGAACTGCTTTTCGTATACGGAAAGCGGTTCGGGTCCTTTTAAATAATCGAGCATCTTATGAGTCTCATCTACACTGTTCTCATAGTTTAAAAGCACGAGCATTGTAAGAGCCACCGTTGCATAATTATCGGTAAGCGATGCTTCGGGAATAGCTTTTAATTCTTCCACATTTGCGGGAACCGCATCGAATGTAAATGTCTTTTTGGCCATTATATCCCCTTTCTTACTTTTATCCACGCCTACCTTTTATTGTTGGAAGGCGGTGCAGGCTGTTGTGCCGGAGGTGCATTCTGAGGCTTTGCGGTCCTCTCGGTCTTTGAGTAAAGGAAAAGGTCCTTCTTGTCGGTCAGCTTGAAACTGTTGTTTCTCGTATAATCGGCGGCCGACTCATTTTTATATACGCTCGTAAGCTGACTTTTAAGACTTAACGCATATATAAGGCCGACCAAGAGCCCTATCACCAAAGCTATGATGATCTTTTTGACAGGCTGAAATCCGGGATCAACATATTCGGTGTTTGCGGTAAACGCAAGCACTGTGCCTGTCGCGGAAGCAGCCAGATTGGTTATGTATAAATACATGATCGATAATAAATTCATCTTCTGCCTCCTTACATGATAAAGTAAACAAGTGCTTCAACCGCGAATGCGACAAGTGCGGCAATACCCGCAGCCTTAAATAAGTACTGCTTGTAAAGTCCCTTGTCCATAGGAAGGTTGCCCACAAATTTTCCTGTCTGTCCGTTCATTGCAAACACAAACTTCTGCCCGTTCCATGTCGTATTGAGTAACCAGACCGGATAGAGAGCATACTTTGCAACACCGTTTGACAATCTGATCGCGGAATTTTCCACGTTGACGCCGTTGTATCCCTGAACGGTCTTTCTGAAAGCGTCTTCTGTAGCACGCTTAACCCTTTCATTGGCACGACCGATGCTTGCTTCTGCATCGACATCGTATTTATCAGCCACATAACCTGCAAGGAATGCCGTCTGGAAAGCAACCGCATCTTTAAAGTTATAAGGTTCGAGCGATTCCATCAAAGTATCGTCCATCTTGGAAGAACCGTCCACCGGAACCTTGTCAAAACCTATATTGCCTGCTCGGCTTACACTGAAGAAATCGGTCCTCTTATATCGGAATCTTGAGTCTTCCCAAACCTGATCCTTTGTGCATTTATATCTTATGTTGGCATCCACGTCCGTATCGAAAAGCCAGTAAGGCACATAGATACCTTTTATCTCGTCTATATGATTGCCCTGGGTAAATGCCTTCGGAAGAAGTTTTTTGCCCTTTAAATGTGCGGCGAATTTCTTTTTTGCCGCTTCCTTGTCAAGTTTGAAAGGAATGACATAATCGGGCTTTAATGTCCCCGAGAACTGTCCCATCATGACAATGGGATTGCCGCAGTAAGGACAGGATGTTGCCGCCGTGTTGGCATCACCTATGATCTCACCGCCGCAGGACTTGCATACGTAAGAACGCATTGACTCCGCTTCCCCGGCATCCCACTCGGAACCCGGAGTCGTATCCCATGTATAATCATCCGTGCCTTCGTTCTGAAGCGTCTCATCATATGCCTGCAGGGCATCCATTTCAAACTCGGAGTCACAGAACGGACATTTCATCTTCTGAACACCCGAATTGAATTCAAGGGCTCCGCCGCAGCACGGGCATTTGTATTCCTGTAAAGCTGCCATATTAAACTCCTTATTTTATAAAGACTTTTCAAGTCTTACAATCCGGCTTATGCCGGTCTTATTATCCAAAAGGGCCGGCCCATAAAAGCCGGCCCAAGGTTTTAATTACTGCTGAATATCGCTGTCATCAAAAGGATCGCCGCATTCAGGACAGAACTTGGGAGGATTTGAAGGATCCTCGGGAGTCCATCCGCACTTGTCGCATCTGTATAAAGGTGCGCCTGCGGGTTTCTTTGCGCCGCAGTTGCTGCAGAACTTACCCTGGTTTACAGCACCGCATGAGCATGTCCAACCTGCAACTTCCACCATACCGCCTACTGCTGCGGAAGCGGGAGCCGGAGCAGGTGCGGGAGCTGCCTGATACTGAGGTGCTGCCTGAGGCTGCTGACCCATAGCAAATAAATTGGCTGCCTGATTGCCGCCTGCGTTCATGGCCATACCCATGCCCATGAATCCCTGCATAGCGCCTGAAGAATTGGAAGCTGCTGCCTTCATGGCATCTGCCTGTGCTCCTACGAGAGTAGCTGCTGCCATGTTGGGATCCTTCATCATAGCTGCACGCTGTGCCTGCTTGATGAGTTCCGCATCTTCCTCGGGAAGTGTAACCGAACCGAGGGCAACGCTTACAACCTTAAGTCCTCTTAACTCGCCCCACTTAGCGGAAAGAGATTCGTTCATTGCCGCTTCAAGCTGAGTATTGTGTGAAACTATCTGATTGGGACGAAGCTCAAGATCGGATAATTTTGCAAATGCAGGCTGAAGAGCGGAGATGAATTCCGTCTTTAACGTGTTGTCAAGTTCATCACGTGTATATTCTCTTTCAACGTTACCGCAGACATTGGTATAGAAAAGGAGCGGATCTGCGATCTTATAGGAATAAACACCCGAACAACGGATAGATACATCGATATCAAGACCGATCTTGGAGTCAACAACTCTGAAGGGGATCGGGTTTGGTGTACCGAATTTGTTGTCGATAAGTTCCTTGGTGTTGAAATAGTAAACTCTCTGATCCTTACCGGTATCGCCGCCGTAAGCAAAACGCTTTCCGATAGTCTTGAAAGTCTCTAAGATACTGTTGCCGAGACTTCCGGCAAAGATGCTGGGTTCTGTTGAAGTATCATAGGTGAACTGTCCGGGTTCCGCACAGACCTCAACGATCTTACCCTGTTCAACGATGATCATACACTGTCCGTCGGCAACTGCGATTCCCGAACCGTTGGAAATAATGTTGTCATTTCCCTTGGTGTTTGAAGAACGATCGGTAATACGCTTAACACCCTTTGTAACCATTACATTCTTGTCCATAGCTTCACAGTAAAAGAACTCTTTCCACTGATCGGCAAGAACACCGCCGGCTGCTCCGGCAATAGCTTTGATAAGTCCCATAGTAAATACTCCTTTCTATATAAAGGGGGCAGACTCCCCCTTATTAACCGTTAAACGATCCTGTCGCCTATACGGAACATCATCCCGCCCGGAATACCGAGGCGGGATGAAATGAACCGTCTTGTCATAAGACATTCTCTATTTTTCCCCTGCTTTCCTAATTATACAATAATTAACAAAAAATAGCCCTACCTGTTTGGGTAGTATTTGCTCAAAACCCCGGGACGATGAGTTTTTGTTCGACAGCATCTATCGCAAGCTGATATTTGTTTGAATATCCTGCTTTTGCAAGCATATTGTTTATGTGAAACTTAACGGTATTCTCGGACATGAACAGTTCCTCGGCTATGACCTTATTGATCTTTCCGTCACAGAGTTTCCTTAAAACTTCCATCTCGGTGGGCGTAAAATCAACACTTTTGGCTATACCGATATCTACCGCCGGCGTGCCTTCGGGATACACCGACTCTCCGTTAACGGTGCGGTCCATAATGGAATTAAGATCCATATCTCCGAGTTCCTTGTACCAGAAGCTCTCACAACCGGCTTTTCTGGCCTTTTCCTGAAAAGAAGCCTCCGGAAGCGACGTAGCTATGATGATCTTGATGTCCGGGAACTTTTTCTTGATCTCATCCGCAGCCTCAAGTCCGTTTTCACGATTTTTGGTATATACATCCATTATGATAAGGTCTACCTTGTTGCTTAAGCAGAATAAAGGCGCAGCTTTGGCATTTTCAAGACTTCCCGCAAGTTCATAATCCGGGCTTTCATTTATTATGCTTTCAAAAAGCGCCCTTACCGTTATGGAATCGTCGACTATAAGTACTCTTGTCATTTTGCCTCCCCGGGTAATGTGATATTGAGCACAACCCCTCTTTCCAAAGATATACCGAAACTTCCGCCCTGAGCTTCCACAAGCCTTCTTATATTCGAAAGACCTCCGCCTTCTTTTATATCCGAAAAAGCCTTTCTTGAATTGTCGCTTATCTTAAACTCATAGACATTATCCGAAAGTTTCCCTTCGCATATGACTATATCCGCCCCGGCATGTTTGACCGAATTATATACCGCTTCCCTTAATGCAAAAGAAAGAATATCGCTTCTTAGCGGACGGTCGCCTTTAAGTATAAGTCTCACGCCGAGGGTTTTGGCCGTATTGATCACATCCATATATATATTTTCACCGGTCTTTTCGCCCTGATGAGCGTTGCTCATTAAGTTGTTAAGCGTACCCGTCCAGTTTTCGCACAACTTATCGATATCGGTATGCTCAATATCTCTTCCGTCCAAAAGCCTTGCACCCATCAAGACGGAATTGCCCAGTTCGTCATGAATATGGAGCTTATATGAAAGAAGTTCCCTTTCCTGCCTTAAATCCGCAACATTTGAATACGTGCCCGCAAGCCTTTCTTCAACCTTTTCAAGCTCCGCATTTTGTTCTTTTAACTCTTCGGTATGTTTGTATAGTTCCGTTACATCCTGTGCAAGGATCTCATAATACTCTTTGCGCCCATCCGATAATTTCGTACGCGAGAAGCTTATAACATTGCCATCCCGCATTATAAACGTCGGATTACCCGCAAATTCCGTCTTTATGATATCGGGATCTTCACAGCTTAAGATCCTGTCCCAGAAATTTGCGGCATAGGTCCTGTCCTTTTTTATAATCTGCCTTGAAATATCCCGCATTCTTGCATTTACCAAAACCGGAGTACCGTCGGTCTCGGCAAAAAGAAGCCCGCAGTCGATCCTTTCAGCGGCAATGCCGAAAGATGAAGGATTTATCGAAGTTATCCTCTTTACATACTCAAGATTTAAAGTGATGATGTCGTAAACCGCAATCAAAGAAGCTATAAGGATAAAGATAAAAAACCTGCTAAAATCCTCATTAAAATCGCGGCCTACGGGAAGTCCGAACAAAGAGCCTTCTTTGCAGGCCTTTTCTGCCACAAAAGTTTCAAAGAAAAGGATCATGTGCATGATCATTTCCGGAAAAGCATGTATGATATTTCTGAGTCTGTATACTTTAACGGCACCGCACAGATCCGTTGTTATCATGCCCGCATAAGCAAACACAAGTATCACCGCCGCAAAACTCATGTCAGAGCACCTCCCTTCTTAAGGGTCACAAAGATGCTTCTTTCCATCCCGTCCGCTTCCGCGGTAATTAAACCGCCGTAATTGTCGGATACAAGTTCGTTCCACTTATCAAAAGCGGCTTCAAACACGCTTATATCGACCGGAGTCCTTAAAAATGTCATATTGACGGTTAAGGTAATCTCATTTCCCGAATCGGCGACAATGGCGATTATTCCCTTTGTCTCATCTGTCCTCCGCTCTATAAATGTTTCGAGAAGATCGTAGATGATAAGTGCGATATCAATACCTATCACAGGTATCTCCCGAAACATAAAGTCCGCTTTAAGTCCGCACTTTTTAAGATTATCGAAGGTCTCCTTAAAGCAAAGTTTAAGTTCTCTTCCGAGATCTCCCGTTTTCATCTCCTCCACAAGGATAAGATTGCTTTTTCGTTTGATATAAACGCCCTTTACATTGATATCGCCGATAAGACGCATCGCATCTGTTTTATCGGCACTCTTAAGTCTTTCAAGGCTTTCCTTAAGCTCCTCGATCTTATAATCGATACGGTTGATGATAAGATCGTAAAGCCGGTTTCTCTCCGAAAGCTCATACTTCATACCTTCGGCACGGATATTGTCCCTTAAGACCTTATTGGCAGCCTCTATTCCCTCACGTGTGTCATTAAGCGCATCCAATATTTCATTTTCCTCGCTTATATCACGTTCCCAGGTCACATATCCGCCCGGGATATCTGCTATGAACATTTCCGTATCATCGTCCGCCTTAACGGGATTATGGGCTTTCAAACGCGCAAAGAGTTCTTTGTCCGGCTTATGGACATTTTTAGACTTAAGATGGACGTTAATATCCGTATCCAAAATCTGGACTTTCAAAGTGGAGTTTTCAAGACACCATTCATATTCGCTGTTTGACGGTATAAGCCCGGTCTGTATAAGGCTTTCAAATACGACAACGGTGAGTGCTATTGTAGTGATCGTAAATTCAAAGGTTTCAAAAAAACGGATGTTCAAATAATAGAAAACAAGGTAGACCATCCCCAAAAACAGCACAAATAAAGGCCAAAACATTTTTCTTCTGATCTTTCTTTCATCATAAGCCTTATAAATGTTCAGAAGAGAAAAGAATGTCAATACCAATATATAGATTACGGTCATATAATAAACCGGGCCGTGCTCAGGTGCGGTGCTTAACGGTCTTACCCTTAATGCCCACTCATGTATGTTGTTTGTATATATAAGGACCAAGAGT
>JAEEMP010000099.1 GCA_016283275.1 Lachnospiraceae bacterium | reverse complement strand
GGTGGTCCTGTTCGAATAGATTATGTATTCGCACAATTCGCCGGGAAAAAGCATGGCATATTCGTACTGCTTTGGTACTTCTATGAAAAATCTCACCGTTGCCACATAATCGTTTCCGATAAGACATTCCGGCTGCCTTATATCGCTTAATGATTGTATCTTTATGCTTCCTGACGGGTTGTCTCCTATAAGCTTCGGCGCAAGTATTCTGTGAGGGATACACTCCATCTCGCCGCTTAAACAGTAATATTTTGAAGGATCAAAATCCTCATTTTTGTTACTTTCGGTTACAGTCGAGAGTTTTAACCCCTTAGGCTGAAGGATAATATTTGATATATAAAGCCCCAAAAACAGAGATATCGGCAAAAGTGAATATACAAGAAATCGAAGAAGGGGTGATTTTATGCGCTTCATGCCGTCACCTCCGTTTCATTTACTACCGGTACGGTAAAAGAAACCGAAGTGCCGAGTTCGGGAGCACTTTTGATATCAAGGCCTTTTCCGAATAAAGTAATAAGCCGCCTGTTTATACTGTACAAGCCCACTCTTGCGGTATACGGAAATGCATCGGGAAGCCCGGCAAGCTCCTCGGGAGGCATTCCTTTTCCGTTATCGTAGACTTCTATCTTGTAATGCTCCGCTTCCTTATACACGGAAAGCGTAACATTTTTTTCTTTTCGGCCGTCGGAAAACGCATACTCGATCGAGTTTTCGAAAAGCGGCTGTATTGAAAGCGGAGGGATATTTATCTCGGGAAGCTCCGCGGGCAATTCGTATTTGAATGTGATATCGGGATGCCTTTCCCGCTCGATGGTTATAAAAGCTTTTGTAAGTTCAAGTTCATTCGATAACGGAACCGTGCCCTTTAACTGCTGGAAATTGAGGGTATGTCTGAGAAACTTGGATAAGGCTATTGTAAGTTCTTCGGCGGTAAATGAATCGGTATCGCATTTCTCTTTTATAAGATCCAGTGTTCTGTATAAAAAATCGGATTTAAGCTGTGTACACTGAAGCGCATTGTCGGAGTGATTGATCTTTTCGATCGCGGCCGAAAGCGAATCTGCAAGTTTTTTGGTACGGAAAATGGACTGCCTGTACTGAAGAGTAAGCATCAAAACGTTAAGTCCCAGATATACGGGGATAACGATCACACGGAAACTTATGAATTCCGTATGGCTTATAAAAAGAATGATCGAAGGAACAAGTGTCGTTAAAAGAAGAGTATGTGAAATAAGACCGTATATATAAGTCTTTGAAACCGTATTGTACATCTTAAAGGAAGCATAAAGACCGTATATATAGGCGATAGCACTTACGCTAATGGTAAGCACGTAGGCATAAGCCGTTAAGTGGCCCGGTAAGAGCATGCATACTATCGAAAATGCGAGAGTAAAGTAATTGAAGATCTTGTAATAGATATTCTTCCCGTCGGAGATCATATTTCCGTTATATAAATTCATCGCAAGGGAAGAAAGATTAAACGTAAAAAGAAATAAATTGTCGGTAATACCGAAATTAGCGTTTGGCCGCAGAATGATATACGGAGTAAGAGCGAATTGCTGTATTATACTGAATGCCAGTGTAATACAGAGAACGGGAAACCAAAGAGTTTTCTTTAAATTATTATAGAATCTGAACAGGAGCAGATAGTAAAGCCCCGTGAAAATACACGCAGCAACGCAGAATGCGCGAAGCAAAGTATGCATAACAACTCCCCTGATATAATGATCAGAAATTCTTCATTAATTCTTTAAGCTCTCTTGAAGGCTCCGAACCGTACTCTTCGTAAAGCATATTGCAATATCTGTTGTAATATTCCTTAACTGCAGAAGGCGGAAGCTTAAGAGCCTTCAACTTGATAACTTCTTTGATCGCATTCTCTTCGTAAAGGTCGATCGCAAGAATGGCTTCATAATTGATAATGGCATTATCGATTTTATCTGCCTCGACACAAAGACTTGCGGCACGATACAAAAGTTCCACATAACGATTCTCCAGCCAGCCTCTTGCATCTTCAGCCCAGTCATAGAAACGATTTTCAAGATAGGGACCCTTGTAAAGATCGATAGCGGCCTGAGCTTCGCTTAACGAAAGTTCACCGATGTTATTGACCTTTTTACGAAACTCAATATAATCGCATTTGATCCTTGAAATATTAACGCTGTAATCGTCATGATCGCGAAGAAGGATATCGATATAACCGAGATCTGCAAGCGTATTACGGATATATGTACAGGTTACACGGAAATTATTGGCGGCCTTATCAAGATCGGCATCCGGCCAGAGGCTGTCAAGTATCATATCCTTGGAACGGGAACGTCCTTCTGAATGGATAAGAAAGGCTAAAAGTTCTTCGGCCTTTGATGTACGGAAACGGATATTTTCGCCTTCTTCGGGTGTTCTTCTTATGGAGAAAGAACCAAGACAGCTTACATACAGCATGTCGTCCTTGGGAATACGCTCTTTGGAAAGCTTTTTCTCCATGATATCTATCTGAGCGGTGAAATCTTCGCGTGAAAGAGGCTTTAAAAGATAACCGGTCGCATGAGCTCTGAAAGCTTCAAGTGCATACTGGTTGTAAGCGGTAACAAATACGATTTCGATATAGGGATTATAATCCATTAAAGATTCGGCCAGTTCAAGACCCGTCATACCCGGCATTTCAATATCGAGAAATGCGATATCCACGTGATTGTTCTTTGCATATTCAAGTGCTTCCGCAGGCTTGGTAAAAGTCGAAAGCAATGTAAGGCGACTGTCCTGTGAAATAAGTCTTTCAAATCTGTTAAGAGCATTTTGCTCGTCATCTACCGCAATAACCTTGAACATTATATAATACCCCGTGTGTATTTATTTGCCGAAAGGCATATGTTTTAATAATTTGCTAATATTAATAATAAACAAAAAACTTCAAACTTACAAGGAGTTATGATAAAATTGTTCACAGTGTTACTATTCACAGCCCATAAACGATAAGCAAATCATTGCATGCTCGCATGCAAACGATTTTCTTATCGTTTATGGGGACTGCGAAGCAGGAACCGCCCTTTAATGAGCAAAAGTCATCCGCGAAGCGGCCGGGTCGCCACGCAGAATGCGGGTGGCGCGCGGCCGCTTCGCGGATGGATCGCCCCGTGGTATAGTGGAGCCGCCACTAAGTAGGGCGGGGCGCTTTTGCGAATGTTTGGGCGGTTCTGTGAATAGTAAGCGGTCCGCAGAATGCGGGAGCGTGCGGCATCCGCGAAGCGGATGGGCCGCATCGAAGAGGCGCTTTTGCGAATGTTCGGGCGGCAAGTGAGGTATGTTATGAGAACCATGGAGTTTAAGATGGAAAGGCCCGGTCAGGTTAAGGCGGGAGATGCCGTTACGATAACCGAGGGAGTCCTTCCGAGTAACTATTATTATATAATCAATCCGGCAGTTGCGATGTCGGGCAACGTTCCCTTTACAAAAAGGCTTATATCCAGAGAAGGGATCGTAAAAGATGTGATCGAAAATGAACGTGGCTATTATGTCACAGTGGAATTTAAGGAGGATGAACCATGAAAGTAATTCACACAGATAATGCACCGCAGGCAATAGGACCTTATTCACAGGCCATCGTAACGGGTAATCTTGTGTTTGCATCGGGCCAGATCGCGATCGTGCCTTCGACCGGAGCTATAGTTGAAGGCGGTATAGTGGAGCAGACAGAGCTTGTGTGCAAGAATATAGGCGAGCTTCTTAAGGCAGCCGGCACAAGTTATGAAAAGGTCGTAAAGACAAGCTGTTTCCTCGCCGATATGGGTGATTTTGCAACGTTCAACGAGGTCTATGCAAAATATTTTGTATCAAAGCCCGCCAGAAGCTGTGTTGCGGTAAAGACATTGCCCAAGAATGTACTTTGTGAGATAGAGGTTATCGCAGAAGTATAAAAGCCATTTAAAGTAAAGGAAAAAATAAGCGGATCGTCCGTATCGGACGACCCGCCTTTTTCTTTTACATTATCTCAATATTAAGTCCCGGATAAAAGATGAGAAACATTACCAAAGCGATCTGGATGATCAGTATTATCGGCATGCCCCATTTAAATGCTTTGTGTCTTGTCTTATGACGGAACACATACATTCCGACGATTGAGCCTAAGCTTCCGAAAATGATCGCCACAAAGAAAAGGGCCGATTCGGGAATGCGCCAGGCGTGTTTTTTGGCTCTGGCCTTGTCCATGCCCATCACAAGAAAACCTATAAGGTTGACTGCGACGAGATATGAGATTATCCATGTGATCGTTACCATATATTACCCCGAAACCTTAATTATTTAAGTTCGCCGATCTCCTTAAGCTTCATTGCACGAACCTTCGTGGAAAGACCGAAGAGATTGATAAAGCCTTCGGCATCGTGATGATCGTAAAGGTCGCCTGTTGTAAAGGAAGCGATACTTTCATTGTAAAGTGAGTAAGGAGAAGTTGTTCCTGCCTTGATGATATTACCTTTGTAAAGTTTGAACTTAACTTCGCCGGTAACATACTTTTGAGTGCTCTCGATAAATGCCTGTGCAGCTTCGCGCAGAGGTGAGAACCACTTTCCCTCGTATACGATCTGAGCGAATTTGTTGCCCATCTCTTCTTTTTCACGATATGTGTCACGGTCAAGGATAAGTTCCTCAAGCTGCTGATGAGCTTCGTAGAGGATCGTTCCGCCGGGTGTTTCGTATACACCTCTTGACTTCATACCTACAACACGGTTTTCAACTATATCGATGATACCGATACCGTGCTTGCCGCCGAGTACGTTAAGATCCGATATGATATCGGAAACCTTCTTCTTAACGCCGTTGATCGCTACGGGAACACCCTTTTCAAACGAAAGGGATACATATTCACCTTCTTCGGGAGCTTTTTCGGGAGTAACACCGAGTACAAGAAGGTGATCGTAGTTGGGTTCGTTTGCGGGATCTTCAAGTTCAAGACCTTCATGGCTTATATGCCATAAGTTGCGGTCGCGGCTGTAGGAGTTGTCTGCCGAGAACGGAAGATCTATACCGTGCTGCTTGCAATATTCGATCTCGGATTCACGGGAATCGAGTGTCCACTTTTCATTTCTCCATGCTGCGATGATCTTAAGATCGGGAGCAAGAGCTTTGATGCCGAGTTCAAAACGGATCTGGTCGTTGCCCTTACCGGTCGCACCGTGGCATATAGCTGTTGCACCTTCCTTGCGTGCGATCTCGACAAGCTTCTTTGCGATCAAAGGACGCGCCATTGAAGTTCCGAGCAAGTACTTATTTTCATATACTGCGTGAGCCTGTACACAGGGAACGATGTATTCATCGGCGAATTCATCGATAACGTTTTCGATGTAAAGCTTTTCTGCACCGCAGTACTTGGCGCGTTCTTCAAGATTGTCAAGCTCATTGCCCTGACCGCAGTCAACACATACGCAGATAACTTCGTAATCGAAATTTTCTTTAAGCCACGGAATGATAGCTGTTGTATCAAGTCCGCCCGAGTAAGCAAGAATAACTTTTTCTTTCATATTTAGGTCTCCTTTATTGTTCGGCCGCCAAAACGGCCTGTCATTATGACATTTGTCGTGTTCTTTTATGTAACACTATACAGCCGCGGATATACAAATGCAAGTACAAAAAAACGAATAAAAATTCATATTTATACATCAATATGCACAAAATTATACATTATGCTTGCATAATATACATTTTGGATGTATAGTTATGCACAACTCCCCCACGGGAAATTACCTATATTAAAAAAGAAAAAAGTGGTGTATACTGTTTCAGGATATACGACCACGTGTACAGAAAGGGAAATATGTCAGATTATAAAGTCCGTACAATGACGATCGAAGATTACGATTCCGTATATGCATTATGGAGTTCGATAAACGGATTTGCCATAAGAAGTATAGACGATTCAAGAGAAGGAGTGGATCACTTCCTTAAAAGAAACCCCACCACAAGTGTTGTATGTGAACAGGACGGAAAGATCGTCGGCGCGATCCTATGCGGCCACGACGGAAGACGCGGATGCTTATATCATGTGTGTGTTCAAAAGGATAAAAGACGCCACGGTATCGGAAAGAGCATGGTCGTCTTTTGCATGGAAGCTTTAAGGAAAGAACACATCAATAAGGTATCGCTGATCGCATTTACCAAAAACGATGTAGGAAACGCTTTCTGGAACAGCATAGGCTGGACAAAACGCGAGGATCTTAACTATTACGATTTTACTTTAAATAAAGAAAACATTATTGCATTTATCGAAGAGGACAAATAGATGGAACTTATAAAAGGCGGAGTTACGAGTGCAAAAGGATTTAAGGCGGCATGTACCGCTGCGGGCATCAAATACAAAGGCCGTACGGATATGGCGCTGGTCGTAAGCGATGTACCCGCAACCTGTGCGGGGACCTTTACAAGCAATGTGGTAAAGGCTGCATGCGTTAAATGGGATATGGATATTGTAAACAGCGGAAGAAAGATGTCTGCGGTCGTGGTCAATTCAGGTATCGCCAATGCATGTACGGGCCGTGAAGGATATGAAGCCTGCGAGAAGACCGCAAAGGCAGCCGCAGAAGCTTTAAATGTCGATAAAGACGGTGTTGCCGTTGCGTCAACGGGCGTTATAGGTATGCAGCTTCCGGTCGACAAGCTTGAAAACGGTGTAAAGGCTATGGCGCCGCTTCTTTCGGAAAGCATCGAAGCCGGCACGGATGCGTCCAAAGCCATCATGACCACGGATACTGTCAATAAAGAAACAGCGGTTTCTTTTACCATCGGAGATAAAAAAGTCACATTGGGCGGCATGAGCAAGGGCTCGGGCATGATCCATCCCAATATGTGCACAATGCTGGGCTTTTTGTGTACCGATGCGAATGTGTCTAAGAACGTACTTCAGGAGATCCTGAGCGATGTCGTGAAAGATACTTTCAATATGATAACGGTCGACGGCGATACATCCACAAACGATACGCTTTTGATAATGGCAAACGGTCTTGCGGAAAACGAAGAGATAATCGGCAAAGGCGAAGCTTACGATAAGCTTTACGAAGCTGTGTACAGTGTGTGCGAATATCTTGCAAAACGTATGGCAGGTGACGGTGAAGGAGCTACAAAGCTTTTTGAGGCAGCAGTCGTAAACGCAAAGTCAAAAAATGATGCAAAGCTTATGGCGAGAAGCGTCGTGGGTTCGAATCTTTCAAAAGCGGCAATATACGGAAATGATGCAAATTTCGGACGATTCTTATGTGCTATGGGTTATTCGGGAGCACAGTTTGACGAGGCGGATGTGGAACTTTATTTTAAGAGCGCAAACGGCACGCTTAAGGTATTCGACCACGGTGTTCCGCTTTCGTTTGACGAGGACGAGGCCACAAAGATCCTTTCGGCCGACGCCGTGACCGTTTATATCGACATGAATGAGGGAGATGCAAAAGCCACCGCATGGGGCTGCGATCTTACATATGATTATGTTAAAATAAATGCTGATTACAGGAGTTAAAGATGGAAAACAAAGAAATGGAAGCGCTTCTTAAAAAGGCCGAGGTCCTTATCGAGGCCCTTCCCTATATCCAGAAATTCAACAGAAAGATAATAGTTGTCAAATACGGCGGATCCGCGATGAGCAATCCCGAGCTTCAGAAAAACGTCATTAAGGATGTTACTCTTTTAAAGCTTGTAGGGTTTAAGCCCATAATCGTGCACGGCGGCGGAAAAGAAATAAGCCGCTGGATTGAAAAAGTCGGCAAGACTCCCGAATTCGTAAACGGTCTTCGCGTTACCGACGATGAGACAATGGAGATTGCCGAGATGGTGTTGGGCAAAGTCAACAAATCTTTGGTCACGATGGTTCAGGAACTCGGAGTAAAAGCTGTCGGGATAAGCGGAAAAGACGGCGGGCTTTTAAAATGCGAGAAGAAGTATTCGGACGGCAAGGACATAGGTTATGTGGGAAATGTGACGGAGGTAAACGCAAAGATACTTCTCGATCTTCTTGAAAAGGACTTTCTTCCGATAGTATCGCCCATAGGTTTTGACGATAACTTTACTTCCTATAATATAAATGCGGATGATGCCGCATGCGCCATCGCCAAGGCGGTAAAAGCCGAAAAGCTCGCATTCCTTACCGACGTTGAAGGCGTGTACAGAGATTTTAACGACAAGTCTTCGTTTATATCAAGACTTACGGCGGATGAAGCCGACGAACTGATGGAAAGCGGTGTTATCGGCGGCGGTATGTTACCCAAGCTTACAAACTGTACATCAGCCATAAGAGAGGGCGTTAACCGTGTACATATATTGGACGGTCGTATCCCGCACTGTCTGTTGCTTGAGATCTTTACAAATGAGGGAATAGGGACCTGTTTCCACTGTGATGAGGATTAAAATATGAAAATGCAGGAATATATCGAAGAAGCCGAATCGGCCCTTCTTCATACTTATAACCGTTATCCCGTTGTGTTCGACCATGGTGACGGGGTAAGGCTTTACGATCTTGACGGCAAGGAATACCTCGATTTTGTGGCAGGTATCTCCGTATTTGCCTTCGGCTACAACAATAAAGAATACAATGATGCCTTAAAAGCCCAGATCGATAAGATCATCCATACGAGTAATTATTACTATAACGTTCCCGCGATAGAGGCCGCAAAGAAACTTAAAAAAGCCACAGGCCTGGACCGTGTGTTCTTTACCAACTCCGGTGCCGAAGCGATCGAGGGCGCCATAAAGACCGCAAGAAAGTATGCATATTTAAAGGACGGACGCACCGACCATGAGATCATAGCCATGGAGCATTCTTTCCACGGCCGTACCATGGGTGCGCTTTCCGTGACCGGAAATCCCAAATATCGTGAGGCTTTTGAGCCGGGTATCGGCAACATAAAGTTTGCGAAGATGAACGATTATGAAAGCGTTGAAAAACTTGTAAACGACAAGACCTGTGCGATCTTATTCGAGACCGTTCAGGGAGAAGGCGGTATTTATCCCGCTGCGGAAGAATTTATCACAAAGATAAGGAAACTCTGCGATGAAAAGGATATCCTTCTTATCCTTGATGAGATCCAGTGCGGTATGGGCCGTACGGGATATATGTTCGCATGGCAGAAATACGGTATAAAGCCCGATGTATGTACTGTTGCGAAGGCACTTGGCTGCGGAGTTCCGATAGGAGCGTTCGTGATGAGCGAAAAGGTCGGAGCACATTCTCTTGTTGCGGGCGACCACGGCACCACATACGGCGGGAATCCTTTGGCTGCAGCGGCTGCGGACAAGGTTCTTTCGATGTACGAATCGACGGACCTCCTTGACAATGTAAAAACCGTAGGCGCATATTTATATGAAGAACTTGATAAGATCATGAAAGAACACGATGACATTATCGATCATCGCGGACTTGGTTTTCTTCAGGGACTTGAATTTGACCACCCGGTTGGTGATATAATAAACAGGGCGCTGTTAAAGGGCCTTGTACTTATCAACGCAGGGACGAACATAATAAGGTTTGTACCTCCGCTTGTGATCTCAAAGGCAGATGTTGACGAGATGATCGGTATTTTAAAGGACTGCCTTTAATTTCTTGATCAGGTTATAAAGGAAACGAAATGAAATTTAGATTTAAACTGGTAGCGGTACTTATCATAGCGTTACTTGTAATAGGAATATACAATCTCGGCACCAGGAACAACGAAGAGGCCGAGGAAGAGGAAAAGCAGTCTTATTATCAGACCGAAACGGTGTATTTATGGTACTCGGACGAGACGTTTACCGATTACTTTACAAGTGCCGCCGTTGCTTTCCATGAGAAAAACCCCGATGTAAGAGTCATTCCTCAGCTTGTTGCACCGGATGAGTACATTGAATATATTAATTCAGCTTCCGTATCAGGCGAGAATTTCCCGGATCTTTATGTGCTTACAAACGATGCCCTTGAGAAAGCTTATCTTGCGGGACTTGCTTCGGAGACAGACAAGACGGGGACAGTAAACAAGGCTCATTTCTCGCAGTCTTCCATAGATTCGGTGACATATCACGACAAGATAATAGGTTATCCTCTCTATTTTGAGACCAGTGTTCTTGTGTATAACAAGACATATTTAAAAGACTGGCTTGAAACGGTAAAAGAAAACGGACGAGAAGAGGAAGAGGCGCTTACCAAGGAAGAAATCGAGGCCGAAGGCGGTGTCATCGATGATAACGGAACACCCGGTGAGGCAGAGTACGAACGTTTTGATTATGAGAGCTTAACGCTTGAAGATCTTATCCCGCATACGATAGAAGATATCAAAAAATTCGCCGATGATTACGATGCACCCGACGGAGTGGACGGCGTGTTCAAATGGGATGTTTCCGATGTATTCTATAATTATTTCTTTGCGGGCAACTATATGATAGTCGGCGGAGAAGCGGGCGATGACGAAGGAAATATCGATATATACAATGAGAATACCATCCGTTGTATGAACGTATATCAGAATTTAAATCAATTCTTTTCGATCGATGCGGACACATCAAGTTATGAAAGCATGCTTGAAAACTTCTTTGACGGAAAGTTCGTATTTACTATCGCCACAAGCGATGTAATAGCAAAGGCTGACGCTGAGTACAAGGCAGCCCTTGCGCAGCATGAGCAGGATGTTGCAAATCTCGACAAGAAACTTGAAGAACTTCAGAAAAGATATGACAGTAAGGATCTGAAAGAAGAAGATTACAAGGCAAAGGTTGAAGAGGCCCAAAAATCCGTGACCCCGGTCTACGAATTCGGCTTTGCAAGGATACCCGAACTTTCGGAAGAACTTCAGTCCAGATCGCTTTCCGTTACAAATGCTTTGGTCGTAAACGGATATTCTGAGCACAAAAAGGCCGCTAACCGTGTTGCTTCTTTTATAACAACCGATTATTCGGATCATCTTTATGCAAAGACCGGCATGCTTGCGGCAAGTTACGATGCGGGCTATGAGGATGAAACATTTAAACTCTTCCAGGAAGAGTACGCCAATTCCATTCCTCTTCCGAAACTTGCGGAAGCATCCAACTTCTGGGTACAGCTTGAGATCACATTTACCAAGATCTGGACCGGAGAAAATACGGACGAGCTGTTAAGGAGTCTTTCCGAACAGATAAAGACGCAGATAACCGGTGAAGAGGTCAAAGAAACACCGATCAAAATAAAAGTAGAAAAATAAATAACAAGGAGGAGAATTCATGGCAAATTATCCGACAGCACACATTAAGGCAAGCCCCGAGGATTTCGGAAAAACGGTACTTATGCCGGGCGATCCGCTTCGTTCGCAGTTTATCGCGGAAAACTTCTTTGAGAATGCAAAGCTGGTCAACAACGTAAGAGGCGTACAGGGATATACGGGAACGTATAAAGGCACAAAGGTTTCGGTAATGGCGAGCGGTATGGGTATGCCGTCGATAGGTATTTATTCCCATGAACTTTTTAACTTCTTTGGCGTCGATAATATCATAAGAGTCGGTTCGACAGGCGCACTTGTACCTGAAGTTAAGATAAGAGATGTGGTATTTGCACAGGGTGCATGCACGAACTCCGAATATCAGGCACAGTTTAATATTCCGGGACACTTTGCTCCCATTGCGGACTATACGCTGTTAAGTGAGGCCATAAAAGCGGGAGAAAAGCTTGGAGTTAATTATCATGTCGGTAATGCGCTTTCATCCGATATTTTCTATCATGCCGATCCGACCTTCAATGAAAAATGGTCGAGAATGGGTGTCCTCTGTGTTGAAATGGAGGCCGCTGCGTTATATCTCAATGCAGCTTTCGCGCATAAACGTGCGCTCGCACTTTTTACGGTATCGGACAGTCTTGTAACGGGTGAGTCCACAACCGCCGATGAAAGGCAGACTTCATTCACCCAGATGATGGAGATCGCGCTTGAGACTGCGGTGGCAATGGATAGAAAGTAAATCATCGAATTTTTACGGAGGGAAACTTTCCCTCCGTTTTTTTGTGCAAATTGATAACGGCATAGTAAAATTTTTGACATAATAAGCGTTCTTATTTGGCAAAACGACAAAATAATACGCAAAATATGTCAAAATTATTAACAAAACGTTAAAAAAGTAAAAAAGATGCTTACGAATGTAAAAGATTTACATTTACTAAAATGCATTTACGGAAGAAAATAGAATCAATCTAATAGTCAGATAATATTAGGTTAGCAGGGTTATTTTTTCAAAAGGAGCAGATTGACATGAGAAAAATGAGATTTTGTGCAATATTTTTCGCAATGCTTCTGCCGATGCTTCTTTTAACTGCCTGCGGTAAAAAGACGGAAGGGCCTCTTAACGGAGAGTGGGCATATATCCACGATACCGGTAAGACGGTACTTGAACTAAAGACAAACGGAAAAGCAGTATATAAGGACAAGAAGTATTCATACAGTACCGACGATTCATTTATAAAGCTTTCGGGCGGAGGCGAGGATTTAAATCTAAGATACGCATTAACCGACGGGGGATTTTATCTTTACGAGCCTGAGGTATATGTTTACAACGGTGATTCAACCCCCGAAGGAATATACGGAACATGGGTAAAAGAAGACGGTTCGTGGGCATTTGAATTTAAGAAGAGCGGAGAATTTAACGAAGGCGGCGTGGTAACGTTTTCGGGTCATTTTACCGAAGATGCATCAAACGGGAGTATAACTCTTTTTTACAGCGACGTATTTAAACTCGACGATACCGTTCTTTACATAAGAGCGGAAGGCGATAAGCTCTATGTCGAATATCCGACGAAGATGGTTAAGACCGTTGAGCAGTAATTTCGGATTTTAGGCATTTTGCCTTTAATCATATACGACCGGCAGTGAGGTACTGCCCGGCCGGGAAAACAATTCATTCTTTATAGGAGGAAAGTTATGAAAAAAATTGTTGCATTAGTGTTAGCGGCAGTTATGGTATGCGGCCTTTGTGCATGTGGCGAAACAACGCCCGCAAGTACAAGTACCAGCACCAGCAGTGCCGAAACAACAGTGAGCGCAAGCACAGAGACCAGTACTGAGCCCGCTCCCGAACCTGCCGCAGAGCAGATTTCTCTTAAGATGTGGTGTATCGCTACAGAAAGCGATTCAAACTACCCTTCTTACGTAAAGGCTATCGAAGAAGTTACCGCAGCTCATCCCGAAATTAATTTCGAGTGGGAAGCTACAGAAAACGAAGCTTACAAGACCAAGATCAAGGCAGCTGCAGCAGCTAACGAGCTCCCTGATATCTTCTTTACTTGGGGCGGTGCATTCCTTGGCGATTTCGTTAAGGCTGATCGCGTATACTGCTTAGATGATGCTTACAAGGCATTCGCTGCAGATCTTCCCGAGTCTATGCTTGACAATACCACATACGGTGGAAAGCACTACGGTGTTCCGCTTACCATGAACGTTGTTGGCTTATTCGCTAACATGGACATGCTTGCAGAAGTAGGCTATACAGAAGTTCCTAAGACTTATGATGAACTTATCGATTGCTGTGATAAGCTTGTTGCAGCAGGCAAGATTCCTTTCGGATGCTCCGGTAAGGAAACATGGTGTGTAACCGAGTACATCGAGCCCCTTCTTGAGAAGACCATCGGTGCAGAAGAACTTGCTAAGATCTTCGCAAAAGAATCTACTTGGGACAACCCCGATATCACAAAAGCTATCGGCTACTTCCAGGAATGGATCGCTAAGGGTTACTTTGATCCTTCAGGTATTTCACTTGGTAATGACGAAGTTAAGAACAACTTCCTTCAGGGTAAATATGCATTCTACCAGAACGGTACATGGAACTGTGCAGACGTTGCAGCAGCTGATTTCAAGTCTGCAGTAGCTGAGTTCCCTGTAATCGATTCCAGCAAGGCTAAACTTGGTCAGCTTATCGGCGGACCTTCAGATACTCTTGCAGTAGCAGCTTCTTCACCTAACGCAGAAGTAGCAGCTAACTTTACATTTGAACTTGGTAGAGCACTTTGCCACTACTGCTACCTTGACGGTTCAGGACTTCCTGCTTGGAAGGTTGATTATGATACACCCGACATCAACCCTCTTACACAGGCAGTTGCAGATATCTGTAATCAGGCTAACGGTTATGTTCTCTTCGGCGATACCGCTATGGACGCTGATACAGCACAGATTTATCTTGACTACGTAAGCCAGATTTACGGTAGCAAGATCGACGGTCCGGGATTTGTTGCCGGATTAACAGACGACATCGGCTAATTCATTAGTTTGACATCAAAACATCTAAGTAAGATGTAGGCGGCCTTTTACGGACCATAAAAGGAACGGAGAGGCCGCCTTTTTTGAAAGGTATATACAGAATGAATAAAAACGTCAAAAACGGTATCAACATTTTTTTATTTTTGCTTCCCGGCTTGGCATTGTTCATCGGGGTTTTGATAGCACCAATTTTCATGTCATTCAGATACAGTCTCCATGACATGAGTTTGTTAGACCCTTTGAGCAAAGAAAATTTTATTGGCTTGAAAAATTACGTTAAATTATTTACAAGCGGAAGTATTCCTTTTCCCAAAGCATTGCTTAATTCACTTCTTCTCGCTGCGTTATCTGTATTTATTCAGTTGCCTCTTTCTTTGGGCCTTGCGCTTTTGCTTGGAAAGGGTATGAAAGGTGAAAGAGGATTTTTATCGGTATTCTTTATGCCGGTACTTATTTCGACAATTATCATAGGACAGCTATGGTTAAAGATATATAATCCCGATTACGGTTTGCTCACCAGAGCGCTGTGGGCTTTGCATATTTTGCCGGAAGGTAAACTTATTCAGTGGCTGGGAGATGAGAAGATCGCGTTAGCCTCTGCATTTGTTCCTATCCTTTGGCAGTATGTGGGTTATCATATGTTATTAATGTATGCAGGAGTTAAAGGAGTATCTGTAGACCTTCGTGAGGCAGCCATGCTTGACGGCGCAACTGACGGTCAGATCAACAGATACATCGTTATTCCTTCTATTAAGCCTATTATTAAGGTCAGTGTTATTTTTGCGGTTACAGGATCGCTTAAATCCTATGACCTTATAAAAGTACTTACAGACGGTGGTCCCTTCCATGCGACGGAAGTGCCTACCACAGTTATGATCAACCAGTTGATTCTTCGTAACAAAGCCGGAATGGGAAGTACGATCGCAGTTATGCTTATTGTCCTTTGTTTCTTCTTTGCGATGGTGATCAATAGGGCATTTAGGAGGGAAGACTGATATGGCAAAAGATTCAAAGAATGCAAAAAAGTCTCCGATGACCATTGACGATTATTACATTAAAAAAACCAATCCGGTTATTAAGGTTATTATTTATATTGCTTTGGCATTTTGGCTTCTCGTTAACCTCTTCCCGCTTTATTGGATGTTTACGTTTTCCCTTAAGAGCAATGAGGAAATATACGGTAAGAATGTAGCAGGACTACCGCATGAATGGCATTGGGAGTTCTATGAAGCGGCCATGAACAGGGTTGACATGATCAAGCTTTTTGCCAACAGTATTATTGTGGCGGTTCTGACTATCGCCATAACTATTATTGTTTCCCTTATGGCAACATATGCACTTACCCGTCTTAAATGGAAAGGCCGTACGCTTGTAAACAGTTTCTTTATGCTGGGACTTACCATTCCGCTTCATGCGGCGCTGGTTCCGCTTTACAAGGCTATTAAGGTAGTAGGCATATTTGATAGTATGTGGGCTCTCATTATTCCTTATTCGGCGTTTTCACTTGCTATGGGTATTCTTATCAGTACGGGATTTATGGGAGAGATCCCCATGGACCTTGACGAAGCTGCCCGTATTGACGGTTGCGGAGTGTGGGGAACCTTTATAAGGATCATTGTTCCGCTTATGACGCCTGCACTTGCTACGATTGGTATTTATACTTTCTTACAGTGTTGGAATGAGTTCCTTTTTGCAAGTACATATACCAGTTCATTTAAGACGATTCCCGTCGGAATTCAGCAGTTCTTCGGTCAGCATACCACTGACTGGGGTGTTGTCGGTGCAGCGCTTTGTATAGCTACTTTCCCGACATTGCTCATTTATATTTTCTTAAGCAGGAGAATTCAGGAAAGTTTTATGGCAGGAGCGATCAAAGGTTAAAATATCGATCAAGAGTCATCAGCCTTACTTAAAAAAGTTGGCTGATGGCTTTTTTTTTATGTGCGTGGTAAACTGTTTACGTAATGATTTAAATGGTGTTCTCAATGTTCAAAAAGAAGAATAACAATAAGGGAAAGAAAAGATTATTATATGACAGTACATTGGCGGTAAAAGTGTGGTATATTATCGGCGGTGTTTTTTTGCTGTTCACCTTTATGTTTTTTGTCTCTGCACATGCTCTTAAAGAACGGTCAATAAAAGATTATGAGATAAGAGAATCCGAAACTATTCTGAATTCCATGTCCGGGAGTATAACGGCAGACATAAATAATTACAAAGACATTTCGAGGCTTGTCATGCTTAACAAACAGGTCACCACTTTTTTGAGAGCACCTTCCGAAGAAGTCGGCTCAGGCCTGAAAAATGACACGCTGTACGGCATTTATGATATTTTTGTTGTTTCGGATTATGTGGATTCTGTTTTTATCTTCAGAGAGGATCAGCACTATGTAACAACAGGAAAAGGCATTTATAATATTGATTATGACCTAATGGAAGATGATGACTGGCAATCCGTGATCCTTAAAGAAAGAGGCGGCGCTGTTATTTTTCTTAACGGAAACGGCGCGGTTTACAGGGCAAACGGTGACCAGCTTGTGACCATCGGACGAGCTATTTACGATATTTATCTTCAGAAACGAGTGGGTCTTTTGCTTGTTAATATTTCCACCGGAATGCTTAAAAATGTGATAGAAGGACAAAAAGGTTCTTCGGTTTGTATTGTATCTGAGGATGGCACTTATCTTGCGGGCGACAAGACCGTAGGCGAGCTGTTTACTTCTGACATGGCTGTTGGAAATAACATGATCCACAGATCGCTTCGGGGCAACAAGAAGGCACGAATGGTTTCGTCACTAAGGGTTCCGGATACTCCGATCATAGTCATGTGTTCTTCGAATGCTTCCGCAAGCTCACTGCCGATGGATACTACACTTGTGATGCTTCTGTTGTTTGTAACGTTTGTCGTTTCACTCTCTCTGGCAGCAGTCTTCATTTCAAGAAACATCACACATCCGATTTACTCGCTTTCCGCAGAAATGGAGAAGACCAAAGAATCCGGATGGCTTAAAAAAATTGATGTGGAAATGCCCAAAAATGAATTGTCAATGCTAAAGGACAGTTACAACAGCATTATTGATTATCTCAATAATTTATTTACGGATCTTATCGATAAAGAAAAAGCTGTTCAGAAGGCTGAAATGCGTGTGCTCCATGAGCAGATCAAGCCGCATTTTCTCTATAATTCGCTTGCGACTATCAGTTATATGGCCTATGAAGCCGGAGCGCAGAATGTATATGAAGCACTTGAATCACTCGGTAATTTCTACAGAAACTTCTTAAGCAAAGGCGACCGAGAGATAACCTTAAGACGTGAGATCAGTATCATCAAGGATTATCTTTCGCTTCAGAAGCTTCGTTACGGGGATATCATAAAGGATGAATACGATATTGCCGAAGACACGCTTGAACTAAAGGTTCCCAAACTTTTACTCCAGCCTATAGTGGAGAATTGTATATACCACGGGATAAGGCCGAAGGGCGAAGAGGGTATAATAAGGATATCAGCTCATAGGACGGAAGATTCCATCGAGGTATCGGTATATGACGACGGTGTGGGCATGTCGGAAGATGAGATAGAAAAAATGATGGCCGGGGAGACGAGTATCGAAGAAGGAAGCGTGGATTCGGGTCTATCGGGCTTCGGCCTTAAGGGTACGATAGACAGAATACGTTATTTCTGCGATAATAAGGATGCTGTAAGGATAGAGAGTACTAAAGGTGAATATACAAAGATCACCTTTGTGATCCCGTTAAACAGAAAGGTATAAGGGTTAAGATGTACAGAGTTATGCTGATTGACGATGAGCAATCCGCCAGAAATATATTGAGGGTATCGGTCGACTGGAAGGCCCTCGATATGGAAGTGGTCGGTGAGGCTGCCAGCGGTATAGAGGCTATCAATATAATAGACGATCTGCTTCCGGATATAGCTTTTGTGGATATTTCAATGCCGTTCATGAGCGGGCTTGAGTTTACCGAAATGGCTACAAAAAGATATCCTAATCTGATCATTATCATAATGACGGCGCTTGATGATTTTGAATATGCAAGAAAGTGTATAAGACTCCCTGTTCTTGATTATATGCTGAAGCCTGTTGTAAGGGCGGATGTTTTTGATACCCTTACCCGTGCAAAAGCAATCCTTGACGAGAAGAAATCGGAAATCATCGAAGAAGCCGAACCTGAGGATGACGGCGAGTTTTCTTCTATTGACCAGATCAAGAAATATATTAAGGACAATTATACGGATTCAAGGCTGAATCTTACTTCGGTAGCACAGAATTTCGGTTTCAGTTCAAGCTATTTAAGTCGTAAATTCAAACAGGAAACGGGTAAGAATTTCGTTGAATATCTGACAGCCTGCAGAATGCGTAAGGCAATGGAACTTGCCGCCAAAAACATGAAAATGTTCTGCGCATCGGAAGAGGTTGGTATCCCGGATCCGAATTATTTCGGACGATGTTTTAAAAAATATACCGGAAAGAGTTATTCCGAATATGCTCAGGACTATAAGAAAAAACCCGAATAAGAATGCTTTAAGAGCGGAGACGATTTTTCGTCTCCGTTTT
>JAEEMP010000098.1 GCA_016283275.1 Lachnospiraceae bacterium | reverse complement strand
TTTCTTTTATGACCTGATGACTCTCGGGTTCTCTGTTGTCGAGTATCATATTTCCGTCCGAATCCACGACAGTTGTGTAGAATTTGGGCTTTATGTATGTACCGTTATTGGCGATCGCAGCATAAGCCGCACAGATCTCCGTATTGATGACACCGTTTGTGATACCGCCGAGTGCGAGCGGCTGTCCGATATCCGTATATATATCGTCGCCGACGCGCTTACTGTCTTCGAGTGTCGTAAAGCCGAAGTTGATAAGATACTGATATCCGAGCTCCGGCGTGATCATCGTAATGGTCTTGACCGCCACAACGTTAAGCGACCAGTATATACCGTAACGGAGATTGCAAAGGCCGTAATAGGTATCCTTGCCGTACCAGTTTGAAACGGGAGTTCCGTTGTAGTAGTTAAACGGAGCATCATTAACGGTCGTCGCAAGCGTAAATCCTGCGGCATCGATAGCGGGGCCGAAGGATGCAAGCACCTTAAAGCAGGAACCGGGCTGACGCATGGACTGTGTGGCACGGTTAAAACCACGGGTCGCGCTCTTTTCACCACGTCCTCCGACTATGGCCTTGACTTCACCGGTATGCTGGTCGATCACCGAGAATGAGATCTGAGGCTGAACGGTTATCTCGTCCGACTCCGCATAAATCTCATCTCCGGGCTCCAAAATATCTTCCTTATATCTTTCTATGATCTCGTAAGCGGATTCCTGATCGGGGAAAAGAAGGGTAAACCTCTTATCCTGTTCCTTGAAATGGTTCCTGACCATTTCCTTACTGTGATTTTCTAAAGTTCCGTCCGCTTTCTGTACCGTAAGCCTGTAATCGAGCGCCCACTTTGTGGAGGCGTAATTCTCCTCGTTTGAAAACTCTTCATCGCAGATCTTCTGGATCTTGGGATCCATGGTGGAATTGATCTTAATACCGCCGCTGAACATAAGCGTATATATCTGTGATTCGTTGTATCCCGCAGCCGCAAGATCGTCCATTACCTGCTCGGTGACCGCATCCACAAAATACGAAGAGATCGCGCTTTCCTGGGAAACCTCATTAACCGAATTGATCCGTGAGTAAGGATCGTCGGCATAAGCGGTATCGTACTCAGCCTGTGTTATGAAGCCCAACTCAAGCATCTTATCAAGAACGTCTATACGTCTTCCCCCGTTATGATCGGGATGGATTATCGGGTTATAATATGTGGGCGCCTTGGTGATCGCCGCTATCGTGGCAGCCTCTGATATCGTAAGCTGCGAAGCGTTCTTGCCGAAGTACCTTAAACTGGCGGCCTGTACACCGAGGGTATTCTGGCCTAAGTTGATCGTATTTAAGTAATTGACGAGGATCGAATCCTTGTCCATCTTTTTCTCAAGCTCCATCGCAAGATACTGTTCCTGTATCTTACGCTTTACCTTAGCGACGGTGTTCTCCTCTTCCATCCAGTCGGTAAAGACACTGTTCTTAAGAAGCTGCTGGGTGATGGTACTTGCGCCCTGACCGAGACCCCTGTTCTTTATCGCCGAAACACCGGCTCTTAAAATACCCTTTATATCTATACCGTTGTGCTCATAGAAACGCTCATCCTCTATCGCCACAAAGGCCATCTTGACATTGTCCGAGATCTGCTCGGATGCCACCGGGATACGGTTTGCATCCTGCGATACAAGCTTGTAGATCTGTTTTCCTTCGCTGTCATATATAAAAGAAGATCTCTTTGTGGGTGTAACGGTTACCTTGGATATATCGGGTGCCGAAGCAAGAATGCCTTTAAATACACCTATTCCGAGCGCCCCCACTATGATGGAGCCGCCTATCGCTACCACAAAAAATGCTTCAAGCAAAAGAAGCAAAAATTTTCTTGACCATTTGGCGCCTCTTGCGTTAAGCGCCTCCTGGCGTCTTTTAATTCCGTCTCTTCCGTAATTCATCTATATACTCCCTTTGCGGATCCTCATATTTACAGAAATCCACAATCTCATTCATTATAGCAAAGTTTACTTTTAAATAGAAGAAAAGAATGCCGAATTAAAGAAAAAACAAGAATTGATTTTTGTTAAATTTAATGAATCAAAAAAGCAAAGCCGTTATATCCGACTTTGCTTTTATATCCTTTATACGGGAACCTTCTCGTTTGCCGCCGAAGCTTTTTCCGTGTACATGCTTCTGTACTCTCCGGGCGATATCCCCTTAAATTCCTTAAACACCCTGTTAAATGTGGGAATACTCTGAAATCCCGATAACATGGCGATCTCGGTCAGCGTTCTTTTATCCCCCGAAAATAAAGATATGGCCTTTTCGATCCTGATCATATTGAGCCAGTGACTGTAATTCGTGCCGGTTATCTCCTTAAACATCTTGGAAAAATACTCTTTGCTGATACCGGCCTTTGCGGCCATCGTAGCCTGCGAAAGATCGTCGTCCGTAAGGTTGTTCTTTATATAATCGCTCACCATAAAGATGCTCTTTAAGGTCTCTCTTGAATAGCCCACAGCCGATTCGCCCGATTCCACGAATTCTTTCCTGTGATCGTCGAGAAGCATCATGAAGCGCATAAGAAGAATGCAGCATTTGGTCTCACGGTCGCGGCCGTTTTCAAAGAATATCTTCTTCATCTCAAGGATGATATCGGCAAGGCCCGCGCAGAGCTCCGGATGCTCATCCTTTTTGATGATGTGCTTGTCGTGATAAAAATGCATTATACGCTGAAAATCAAACAAAGAATTGGCAAACGCGTTTGAAAACTGCACCACGAGCGTCGTCATCCTGTCAGCGTCAATGACTTCATGCACTTCCATAGGCCATGCAAGCACGAAATCGCCTTCTTTTAACGTGTACACGGTCTGATTGACCCTGAAAAGGTTATTGTCTCCGGTACCCACCATGGTGATCTCGCCGTATGTATGCCAATGCGCCCTGTAAGAACGTTCGGCATAGCCCGTAGCCATGTTAATAGCGCTGTCCTCCTGAAAAGGATAGACAACATATTTGCTAAAATCCATATCTTTCCCCGTTTAAAATGTAATAAGCAGTCAGTTCAATTAATTATAAGTATAATATCAAATTACAAGTTATATTACAAATTACAAAAGTGGTTTAAAACTTTTATTCTTATCCTTCCCCAATTTCCCCGGAACCCCAAAGTCCCGGGGAAATTACTTTTTCTCCGTATGCGTAAATTGACTCAGATATCGGTATTTGATATGCTTTAGATACCTTTATCGCGCAAGTGGAGGGATTTTTATGCGGGAAGATCAGAAAAAAAATCTGTCTTTTGGCAGGGTTCTTTTGATAAGCATCATCACATCGCTCATTATCACGATATTATATCTTACGATAGAGACCGTATGCGTCAAGACCGGCAAAAATATGCCGTATTATAAGACTTACAGCGGCGGGGAATGCATCGAATACGTCGGTGTATTCTGGTACGAGCTCATTCTGTGCCCGCTTTCGTCAATGGATGATCCTCCGTACAGAGATGAGCCGCAATTTACATTTAAGTACATAAGCCTTATCAAGATCCCCGTTCTTTTAACTCTCTGTATATGCTGCGTTCTTTGCCTTTTTACCAAATACCGGAAGGTCGTCGCGATCGCTGTCGGAGGCATCCTGCTTATCATTGCTTCGACGATCGGCATCAGAAAGCTTGTATCCGTCATAAATGAAAAACCAAAAGAACTCTGCAGCATCACCGTTATCACATCGGACATCCACGAAGGCACTTTCTACAGTCTTGAATATCCCGGTGACGCCTCCTACCTGTTATCGCCCGGCGAAGACGGCCCTTACGGGAAAGCTGCATACCAAAAAATGCCGGCGAGTATCCCGTCCAAAAAGGTATCAAAGAAACAACTTAATGCCTTAATTGAAGCAACGACGGATCTAAGCAATGCTTCCGAATACGCAAAAAGCGGTTTCATGTATTACGTAAAATTAACTTACAGGAAAAATAAGGGCTATGGGTATGTATATGCAAGAGGGTATAACAGATTTCCTCCCGAATGGGCAGAGTTCGCAAGACTTACCAACGAGATCTGCGGTGAGGATTATCTAAGGGAGAATCCTGACCCCATCTACTTTTCAACCCAGTGGTTCTCAAAAACCTACGGCATATACGATGAAGACATGCCTGAAGGTGCAAGCATTGAAGGGTTTCTTGAGTCCCAGCATATTACCATGGAAACCATCTGCGGCAAGAATTCTACGGGCGATTATTATCATTTTGACCCCGAACCGAGGCTTAAGAATTATCTCTCGTTTTTTCATTGACAATTAAAGAAGTGTCGTGCTATTATATCTCTCGCAGTGCTGATGTGGCTCAGTCGGTAGAGCGTCGCCTTGGTAAGGCGGAGGTCACGGGTCCGATTCCCGTCATCAGCTTAAACAAAGAGACCGTAAACGAAAGTTTACGGTCTTTTTGTTTAATTTGAAGATGGGAGCTATGGACACTGCCCTCGTCACGGGTATCGATTTGTCGACCATAAGAGAGCAATGCAGACGGGGATGCATAAAGTACGCAGAAAGATCACCCATTCATGGGTGAAAAGACGAGCTCTTATGTTCTGCTGCCAAGTTTACTTGAGCAGCAGAATATACGGGCGAGTCGGCAACACGTTTTAACGTGTTGCTCTTTCTGCGCATTTTTTATTCACCGGTCTATATTGCGACCGCACGCAGCGAGCGGACCACTGTCCGCGAGCCCCTTACATATTTCCCTATATTATTCCAGCTCACCCTCTCACACCCTGTCGTCTTTAATTTTTAGTTTACATAACTAAATTTCAACTTGAATTAATCATTAAAACATAAAGCCATACTTGATTTTATACAAATATAGCTTTCCGTATGATGTACTTGTATGTATAATAGCGCCAAAAAAGGAGGTCCCAAATGAATGATAATGACTGCTTAGCATATAAAAAAATAGATAGTGTTCTTATGCAATTAAAAGCCGGAAGCAAAAAAGCCACATTCCGTATCTCGCTGGCCGATCCCTTTTACCCGGACTTCATTTGTTACGATTTTACCCTCAATTTACGGGGCTCGGACCTGCAAATCATGCGTGATGAAACAAGTACTCTCTTGTATAGAATAAGCCCTTTAGATATTGAATTAATCATGGATTTGTCCGTAATACTCATCCATCAGTTTTTCTCCGGCCCTATATGCAGCAGAAGCGACGAAACTCTGCCCGCCGCCTCTTGATATCTGGCCTGCTGTAAAATGAAACAATGCCATTACTTGATCACCTCCTCAATCGTTTTCGGCTTAAAGTTCTTGGCATACTGTTTAACGCCCGGAACCTGCAACAGTCCCTCACAGAATTGAATAAAGTCTGTCTTGGATGCATCCTTGATCACCGGAAATATTGCCTCAATGTATCCGGCCTTGGAACACAAAAGATGTGTTCTCTGCTTACGGCTGACTTTCTCAATCTTCTCGATCTTGTTCTCCAGCCGTATGATCTGATGATCGTCCTGGTCTCTCTTCGTCTCCATCTTCGCAACCTCCTTTCTCATTTTCTCTAGTTCCTTAAATTGTTCTCCCATTGTAAAATCCTCCTTTTCATTTTTGTTTTGGGAAATAAAAAAAGCGCTCCGGATATTCCGAAACGCTTAATTGTTAGATTAATAATACTATATGAAATTGTGATTGTCGGTAGACACATGGTAGATCTTTTTTCTTATCAGCCAGCTTTCACACATGATAAGAGTATCATGTTTTTAAAAATGGGTAAATGAACAAAAAGTGTCTCGCCATTTATAGTCCTATCACTGTGTTTACCGTTTTGATAAAATCTGGGTTCTTAGCAACACGACTATTTCCACCCGCCTTTATATATGCATCATATATAGTTGACTTTAGTGAATTAATCAATTCCTCTGAAACTGAATTCATATCCATATTCTTTACATCAATAAAAGATATTTCTTTCTTGTTTAATGTCCTAGCTACAGAAGCATACAACAAATAGTACAAAATATCATTTCTTTCCACCGACGTGAGATTCGCTGTCTTTGCAAGATTTATCATTACTCTTTTTCCCAGCAAAGCTGTTCTATAAAACACCTCAAGGTCAACATTTTCTAGGTACAATTTCTTATATGTTTCTTCATCATTCAGTAACGTTGATGGTCTAGCCCTCGCAAAATCTGGTTTCTGCAAAAACAGAGTAATAAGGCATTGGGCCAAAAATGAAACACCTACGATGTCAGCTGTTTTCTTCTTTTGATTTTTATAATAATTCTTTCTTCTATCGTAATACAATCCGCGACTCTTAAAATACAATTCTATCTGAAGGTGAACTGCATCGGTAACTCTTAACGATGCCTTCGGAATATTGGTTTGGTTATTAGTAGCAAAAATAATAGTATCGCGGGATGTTTCATCCGCCGGTACAACGACTCTTACTAAAACATTTCTCTGTTCAGTTTCCGCAGCTTCCTTGTTGTCTGAAAAGTAATTAAATATCTCTGTAGATGTTTGTAATCCATTAACAATGGCCGGATTTTTTATTGTCAATTCTTTACTTGTAATAGGTGTAATCGCATCCGCCAAAATTGTAATACCATTGTTTAACCACCAAAAATCCTCCGAGGTTTTATTAGCAAGAGTTTCCGCAATGCTAGAATTTACGGAATTTTTGCCTTGATAATCGCGAACATTGGCCTCAAAAAAGCCGTTATGGAGTTTTCCATTTTCATCTGTGATAAACTTATAATATACTCCTAGATTGACCAATGAAATGTACTCTGTGTTTTTTCCGCGTGAGATAGGTGGCTCAGAAAAAACAAGATTTTCGTTCGTTTCAGTATCAGAATTATACAACTCCATTAGTTTATTGGCATCTACAAACTCAACTGATACCATTGCGGACGGATACAATGCCTTCACTAGAGTTTGGAGTTCATCCGCCTGACTTTGGGTATTAGGATGAACTTCTGTCGCAAGAGTAACATAGTAGTATTGAATTTGTATTTTCACCTGCATACGAATCATTTTTGTAATGCAATCTCTAAACATTACAAACGCATCTCGTACTTCAACCGAGTACCTATCGGCAAATGACTCAACATCGTTATTCATATCAAGCAAATTCGTTGAAACAGTCTTCCACGCCATAATAGCATTTTCGCCAAAGCCTGTGGTATTCTTCGCCTGAATAATTGTTAAGTTGAGCATCGATCCTTTAGGTGCACTTATGCTCGAAACCTGATCCGAGGTGATTAATTCATTATTCAAGAAAATATACATTCCATCACAGCCCCCATCATTTCCTCCTCCGAGTATTCCACCTGCGACTTCGTCATCACTTAACGCATAATTTTTCAGCACCTGCGATGCTGCGAAAAATTCAAAAAAAGAATCCTCACTTTCATATAAATCATTCTCACTAAATTCCTGATGTGCAATCTCTTTCAACAAGATTTGATTATTTGATAAATTCTTAGCCATAACCTGCCTCCCAATTTCATTTTCTTTTCTCATCTCCGCAGCGAAGCGAAGGCAAATCCTAGGCGCAGCCGAATGTCGGCCCCTGCCAGACACACTACATCCCGAAGGGGATGTATAGAAGTGCGCCCTTATTAAAATAAGGGGGAAAGAAAAGGTACTTCTTTCGTACTGATAATCTACTTTTTATGCTTTGTTATTCGGATTTATCTTACCCAAAGTAACTACCGTAACCACAAGGCCCAGCGCAGTTCCTCCTACCCCCTTTATAATATTCTTAGCCGTTTCGGCGTGTTTGTTTCTGCATGCCTCACAATATTTGTGCTTGTATCCTATGGGCAGTTCCTTGTGACATTTCTTGTTTTTACAATATCTGATTTCGGATTCTTCACTCATCAGGCTTTCCTCCGTGTTTTCTTTTCTATCTTTTTTACTTCCTCAACTTTCGGAAGGGATTTAATCTTGTCGTTAATAACCGGAAGCGTATTCGACCAATAGTTTTCAGGGGATTTATCAATCAAATCCAATCTTTGAACCAGCCCCGGAACTTTAATATATGTGTCTTCGACAAATTCCGCATAATAAGAAAGACTCTTCCTTGCCGCCGCATGCTCTCCAAGTTCTTGATATGCCATAGCTTCGGTAAAAGAAACCATATTAACGGCACATAAATTTTCCCTGATTTCTGCCATGCGGCCTTCGATTTTCTCCGGAGAAGCACCCGCAATCATCTTTTGAATAAAACCTTCAGGTTGATTTGCCACAAATGAGACATTGTTCTTTTGACTCAACATCAAAAGATTCCGGCTATCCTCCGCTGAGGATGCAAGCTGCATTAAAGCCATTGCCTTAAGGTCTGGATTTTTGATTTCCATGGCCTGCAGAAGTTTTTGCTGACAGCTATATGCCGTTGCCAAGCGATCGCTTTCTTGTCCCATTCTTACTTCTTCAACCGCAATTTGAACTGCCTGGATTTGTTCTGCAATCTGAGCCATCTGCATCTGATTCGAAAGGTTTGCCATAGCCTGAGTAATCTCAGGAGTCATTTTCACAGATTTCAGTGGAATCGTTTTTACAATCTGCTTCGTTTTCGGATTGATTAGGTTGGCCATCAGGGATCCGTCTTTCTTTGTCATTAGCTTCAATGCACCCTTCGCCAACTGCTTTTTCTGTTCATCAGTCAAAGCTGCCATAAGCATTTCATCTGGAATTGCCGCCTTAACCGCATTGATGAACGCAGGCATCCCGTATAAAGCCTTTTCGATCTTGCTCACGATAACCTTAGCTTCTTTGAGAAGCGGTTTTGCCACATCGGGTACATTTTTGAAGTGCTGATTCAATTCTGTTTTGTACTCCTTGATATCAATCACTTCGACCTCTTCAGGCGAAATTACGATTGTCTCTGTTTCCATGATAGAATCCCCTTCGTCAGTTTTATGGTAACCAAAGCTGCAGTGATGTCAACCAAAGCAATGACTATTGCTCATCATCATTTGTATCAATCGTCCCAATCCCAAAGAATTTCTCGAAATATGCCAATAATCTGTCGATAAGGTTTTTCTTCTTTTCGGCACGATTTCCGGATCCAAAACGAGTCATTGGAGGCATCAGAGCATCTATATCTGTTCCGGTAGTCTTCATACCACCAACCTTAAAGGAATAATCGATAAATTGCCTTGTTTCCTTCTCTTTTAAGTGTTCTTCTTCGATAAGCTTCTTCAGCTCCTCTTCTTTCTGCCGAGCTACGTACTCATGCCATGCATCCATGACATCATCAATATCATTGATACCAGCTATGAATGTTTCAATCAGCGCTTTCTTGCTACGAAGTTCCGGCGATGCATCGATGGCCTTCTTGATTGTAACAAGTACTTCCTTGTCCTCGCAGTGGGAATCATGATATTTCTTTACAAGAAGAAGGATGTAATCAATGTTGATCTCAATCTGTTTTATAAGCTCGATCTCAAAGACAACATCATCGAGAATATCAGCTTTCTCGCCCTTTTCCTGCTTTGCTTTCCACTCATCACGAAGGTCCTGATATCTGCCGAGATAATCCTGCAGGTCACGCTCCGAGAAGAGTTCCACGCTTTCAAATTCATCAAAGGAACTAAGGATATTTCTCATTCTCAGAATCGCTCCAAACAGAGAAATGAAGTCCTTCTGATTCTGTTCACCTATGATCTGTGGTTCTTCAAGCGAGAACTTAAGCTTAAGTTCATCCACAAGATCTTTATATCCGGGCTTTGCCTTACCCTCAGCATCAATATATCCGTAATAGTAATCCTTAAAACTCTGCATCAGTACAATGCCGGATGCATCCTTGTCACCAAAGAGCGATATCGCACTGTCTACGCGCTTCTGAAGATTTCTGAAACATACAATGTTACCAAAAGTTTTGATAGAATTAAGAATTCTGTTTGTTCTCGAAAATGCCTGGATTAGACCATGCATCTTCAGGTTTTTGTCCACCCACAAGGTGTTCAACGTGGTTGCATCAAAACCGGTAAGGAACATGTTTACAACAATCAAAAGATCAAGTTCCTTGTTCTTCATGCGGAGGGATACATCTTTGTAATAGTTTTGGAACTTATCGCTCGAAGTATCGTAATTTGTATGGAATGTCTCGTTATAATCCTTTATGACCTTTTCAAGGAAATCACGGGAATTCGTATCAAGCGCAGATGTATCCTCCGGGTTTTCCTCATCAAGGATACCGTCCGCCTCTTCTTCGTTTGCACCGTAACTGTATATAGTCGCTATCTTCAGGCTCTTGGACGGATCCGCCTGCATTTGCTTCTTAAACTCATCATAATAGAGTTTTGCCATATCTACGGATGAAACCGCAAAGATCGCGTTGAAACCAGAGAGACGCTGCTTTTTCTTAATCTCTTCAATCTTGCCCCTCTCGGCTTTGGCTACTTCTGTGATATTGGTAAGTTTGTTAAATACATACGTCTTGCTCCCTCTGTATGTCTTCTGATCAAAGTGGTCGAGGATATATTTTGTCACAAGAGAAATACGCTCTGGGGCCATGTAGGTCTTTTCACGGTCGATATCCCAAACCTGCTCGTCCGTGATATCATCTTCCTTGTCCATGGTCTTGATATAATCAACCTTGAACGGAAGAACATTTTTAT
>JAEEMP010000097.1 GCA_016283275.1 Lachnospiraceae bacterium | reverse complement strand
GGCGGGATCACGTGGCCGCACGTAAAATACGGCATATTGTCCACTGTTCAGCAGCTTAAAAATAAACACCTTATAACTGTTTAAATTATTGATTTATTATGTTATCATAAATATCGATTTTGAAAAGTTAAAAGTAATTCTCGGAGGACAAGATGAACAGTCATTCATTCGGTATAGATCTCGGTACCAGCAACATAAAAATATACAATCGTCTTGATGACAGCATATTCATCGAAAAGAATATGATCGCCATCCAGAATAAAAGAAATATTTTTGCATACGGTGATTCCGCATACGAAATGTACGAAAAGGCTCCCGGCAACATCCAGATCACATACCCGTTATCGAACGGTGTTATCGCCGATATCAAGAACATGGAAGTTCTTATCAAATTCTTCATGAACGATCTTATGAAGAGCAATGTTAAACCTGCGGATTTCTTTATCGCGGTTCCGACCGATATCACAGAGGTTGAAAAACGTGCATTTTACGATCTTATCAAAGAATCCGAAGTTAAGGCAAGAAAGATAAGTGTTGTAGAAAAAGCTTTGGCAAACGGCCTCGGTATGGATATAGACGTTAAAAATTCACAGGGTGTTCTTATCGTTGATGTCGGTTATAACACAACCGATATCTCCATCATATCGCTGGGCGGTATAGTCATTTCAAGAATGATAAAGTGCGGCGGTCTTGTTTTTGATGAGACCATAAAGAACGTGATAAGAAACGAATTATGCCTTTACATTGGCGGAAAGACCGCCGAAAGCGTAAAGATGCAGCTTAGGGATCTTGAGGCTCAGAGACAGGATGCCGTCGTATACGGAAGAGATATCGTATCCGGTCTTCCGGTCGAAAGAAAGATCCCCACAAGGAGCATTGACGAAGCTTTACTTGATAACTTCAATCTGATCGTTGATAACATAAAGATAGTCCTCGAGAGAACTCCTCCCGAACTTTCCGCAGATATATACAGACACGGTATATATTTAACAGGCGGAGGAAGTTTGGTAAATCATCTTGCAGAGACGATAGAAATGGGCACCGGATTAAAAGTAAATCAGGCGGAAGATCCGCTTTCAAGTGTAGCTCAGGGCCTTTCAAGGGTAATTAACGACGAAAATTATGCTTCCGTTGCATATTCCATAGAAGGAATGGGTAGATGAGTCCTGTAATCAAGCCGAAAAAGGAGAAATTTACGCTTCCCAGTAAATATCTCCTTTTTATTTTGACGATCATATGCTGTGTCCTGATGGTCTTGACCTTTACATCGGACATTTTCAATAAACCTCTCAACTATGTTGTGGGGTATATTATTGTGCCCTATCAGAGAGGAATTTCATCGATCGGAGGCTATATCTCCGATAAAAAGGATGCACTTGTCAACGTATACGATCTGATAAACGAAAATCAGCAGCTTCGGGAAAAGATAGAACAGCTTGAAGATGAAAACACGCAGCTGCTTCAGGACAAATACGAATTAAATACTTTAAGGGATCTTTACGAACTCGATAACACTTACGAGAATTACGAAAAGATAGGTGCGAGTGTAATATACAGGGATTCTGGAAACTGGTTTTCCACCTTCATAATAGATAAGGGTTACAGGTCGGGTATCACGCCCGATATGAACGTTATCTGCGGAAACGGTCTTGTGGGCAAGATATCGGTTGTCGGACCGAACTGGAGTAAAGTCACATCGATCATTTCCGACAATTCAAATGTAAGTTCGACCGTTTTAAAATCCCAGAATAACATCATCGTATCCGGCAGTCTTGAAGAAATGAAGAACGGTGTTATCCTGTTCTCGCAGCTCATCGATGATGAAGACAAGGTTTCCGAAGGAGATAAGGTCGTAACAAGCGACATAAGCGATAAATATCTGCCGGGTATACTTATCGGATACATATCGACGGTAAATCCCGATCCGAACAATCTTACCAAATCGGGCACGCTTATTCCCGCAGTCGATTTTGAACATATCGAAGACGTTCTTATCATTACACAGCTTAAACAGTATGTTGATGAAGAAGAGATAAATAACGGCTACAATTCACTGACTTTCAGCGAAGATCTTTTAAACGAAGATGACGCAACCGAGGAATCAACGGATACACCTTAATGAAAAGATTTATCATTACCGTATTTTTGCTCATAACATTATTCATATTACAGGGCACATTGTTCAGGGCTCTTTCTTTTGCCGATACTGTACCGAATCTTTTGATCATATTTACGGTATCGGTAAGTTTGATGCGCGGAGATACCGCCGGAATGCTTGTGGGATTTTTCTGCGGGCTTTTGCTCGATATATTTACCGGGCCCACGATCGGATTATATGCGCTCATTTATATGTATATCGGGTATTTTAACGGCGGGTTCAACAAAATCTTCTTTCCCGAAGACATTAAACTGCCGATGATCATGGTCATAGTAAGTGATATACTTTACGGTTTTTTTGTATATATCCTGCTATTCTTATTAAGGGGACGCACCGAGTTTTCATATTACTTTACAAAGGTCATATTCCCGGAAAGCATATATACGATAATAGTTACGGTCATAATCTATCCGCTGCTTTTATTTATCAATAAGTTACTTGAAAAAGATGAGATGAGAAAGGCAAGAAAATTTGTTTCATAAGTGGAAGGACTATATTTTAAGCCTAATTACATCAAGAATCCTGTTTCTTCTGATCATCTTTGCCGTATTGTGCGGGATACTTGTCAGAAGAGTCTTTATATTACAGATAGTCAACGGTAAGGAATATCTTGACAGTTTTGAATTAAAGACCAAAAAGGAAAGGACAATCGACGCCGCCAGAGGTAATATATACGACCGAAACGGCGTTCTTTTGGCATACAACAAACTTGCTTACTGCGTAAAGATAGAAGACGTCTACGAATCCGGCAAGGGCAAAAACGACAGATTAAACGCTACCATTTTAAGGACCATTGCGATAATCGAAGAGAACAACGATAAGATCACTTCCGATTTTAACATTTATGTGGATGATTATAACCGCTATCAGTTTTCGGTAAGCGGCACAAAGCTTCAGCGTTTTAAAGCCGATATCTACGGTTGCGCATACATCGACAATATGACTTACGCGCAGTCGTCCTCAACTCCCGATGAGATCATGGAATATCTCACCGGTGAAGAAAGATACAACATAGATACCGAAAAACTTTCTAAAAGTACAATACTTAAACTCGTCTCGATAAGATATGCGATGAGTGCCAATACATATCAGAAATATATCGCAACCACAATGGCCACAAACGTATCCGAGAAAACGGTCGCGGTCATAATGGAAAATGAAGATATCCTTGAAGGTGTTTCGATAGCCGAAGATACGATAAGGGTTTATCCGAACGGAGTCTATACGTCACAGATCATAGGATATACCGGTAAAGTTTCACCGGAAGAGCTTGCCGAACTTCAAAAAAAGGATCCCACATATTCAGCCAACGATATAGTGGGCAAAACCGGTATCGAAGCAAGCCAGGAGGATATCCTCCACGGTATAAAAGGCTCGGAAACAGTCTATGTCGATACAATGGGTAAAGTCATATCATCCGAAGATTATGTCGAGCCAAAGGCCGGAGATAATCTGTATCTTACGATAGACAGCAAGCTTCAGGAAGATGTTTATCATATTCTTGAACAAAAACTCGCCGGACTGTTACTTAAAAAGATAATCAATTCAAAGGAATATATACCCGGCGAACACGCGACAAGTGCCGATATCCTCATTCCGATATATGACGTATATGTGGCTTTGTTTGATAATTCCGTTATCAATATTTCCCATTTGGATGCCGATGATGCATCCGACAGCGAGAAGGCAGTCTATTCGGAATTTCTGATTAAAAAGAAAGAAGTGCTTGATAAACTCAATCTTGAACTTACCGATACCCAGACTCCGTACAAAAAACTGAAAACGGAGTGGAAAGTATACGAAAACTATGTCGAGGATATACTTCTTGCAAAAGGGATCCTTGATGACTCACTTATAGACGATAAAGACAGCGTATATCAGGCCTGGGCAACCGATGAGACCATTTCGCTCGCCGAATACATTAAATATGCCATTTCAAAAAACTGGGTCAACACTACCATCCTAAATCTTGAAAATCCATACTCCGAATCTGAAGAAATATATGGAGTGATCCTAAATATCATTAATTCGGAGCTTAACGAAGACGAAGCATTTGACCGTATATTGTACAAATATATGGTAAAAGAAGACAGAATACGTTCAAAAACGATATGCCAGATACTTATCGATCAGGGAATAGTCACTCTGTCGGACAGCGAACTTTCCGCATGGAATAAAGGCAGGATCACCGCATTTACCTTTATGACCACAAGAATAGCCAATCTTGAGATAACGCCTGCACAGCTGGCACTGGATCCCTATTCGGCATCGTGCGTGATCACGGATGTCAATTCCGGAGATGTACTTGCTTTGGTATCTTATCCAAGCTACGACAATAATTTCCTTGCAAACGGTGCCGACGCAGCATACTTAAAAAAGATAAATGCGGATCATTCTACCCCGCTTATCAATTATGCCACACAGCAGCGTACCGCTCCCGGATCGACTTTTAAAATGGTGAGTGCGACAGCGGGCCTTTTGGAAGGAGTCGTAACTCCGAATTCCCTTATAACGTGCGTGGGTTCTTTTACCGAGATCACCGATACCCACAACTGCTGGATATACCCCGGAAGACACGGCGCCATCAATTTAACAACAGCAATTCAAAAATCCTGTAACTATTATTTTTATACAGTGGGTTACAGACTGAGTATTGACGAAAACAACAAATACAATTCGGACCTTGGTATAGAAAAGCTTACAAAATATGCTTTAATGTACGGATTGGGAGATAAGAGCGGAGTCGAGATAGAAGAATCAATGCCGCAGATCTCCACAAAATACTCGGTACCTTCGGCTATCGGACAGGGTACAAACAACTATACTACAGTAAGTCTTGCAAGATATGTGACGGCGGTCGCCAATTCCGGAACGGTATATAATCTTACTCTTCTCGACAGATCGACCGACAATGAGGGAAATCTCATAAAACAGTTTGATGCGGATATCTACAACACGATCGAAATGGACGATTCTTATTGGAATGTCATCCATACAGGCATGAGAAGAGTGGTAGAGGACAGATCATATATGGCTTCGCTTCCCATAAAAGTGGCGGGCAAGACAGGAACGGCCCAGCAGAGCCACGCAAGGCCCGACCACGGTCTGTTTGTATGCTATGCTCCTTATGATGATCCCGAGATAGCCATGGCAATAAGAATAGCTAACGGTTATACCTCGGAGTATTGTGTAGACACATCAAAAGATATTATAAAGTATTACTTTGACATAGAAGATGATATTGTAACCGGTACGGCATCCGAGATAAGTGCCGTCGGTCACACCGGAGATTAATATGAATTCATTGGTAACCATCAAAAGCATTCCTAACGGAATAAAAGTATTGCTTGATCCCGACTGCGATTTTTCTCTTATAATCGAAGAACTCGGAAAAAAATTCAGAGAATCAAAGAACTTCTTTAAAGGCGGAAGACTTTGCGTAACATTCAGCGGAAGAGTTTTAAGCGAAGTCGAAGAAAACACTTTGGTCGGTACAATGGAAACAAACGGAGAATTTACCGTTTTATACCTTGTTTCGGAGTCCGGCGGCGAAGAAGCCGGCATCACAAAAGCACTTGCAAATTCAAGGCTCAAAGATGACGACACAAACGGTTTCGGCGCCGTATACAGAGGAAGTGTGTTTAAGGGAGAACATTTACAGTTTTCAACGGGTGTACTTATCCTGGGAGACGTAGAACCCGGCGCGTTGATAAAAGCTTCGGGAAACGTCATCATCCTGGGAGGCCTTTACGGAAGTGTCAACATTGAATGCGAATCCGGTACTCCGGGCTTTGTATTTGCGCTTGAATTAAGCCCCGAAAGGATCAGGATATGCGATGCAAGATACTATTCACCCGATAAGCCGAAGTGGTCTATAAAGCCCAAATATCAGGGAAAGATCGCATATCTGTCCGAAGGAAAAGTGATAGCAAAAGAAGCAACGGCGCAGAATTTAAAGGATATGCTAAAAGGTTAGATCAAAAATGTTCAAAAATCTTCATATAAAAGATTATGATTTTAAATTAATACTTTTTATCATTGCGATAAATTCGATCGGTATTTTAGCGATCGGAAGCGCCAATCCCGATAACCGTTCAAGGCAGCTTGCCGGAGCGGTCATGGGGCTGTTTCTCATGATCGTTATTTCGTTGTTTGATTATGCGATCATCATTAAGTTTTACTGGGTATTGTATGCCGTCGATCTCGCTCTTTTGGTAGCGGTCCGGATCGCAGGTAACACCGCAGGTAACGCACAGCGCTGGTTTACCATTGCGGGAATACGTTTTCAGCCGTCGGAGACAGCCAAAATAATATTGATTATTTTTTTCGCACAGTTTATTATGAAATATAAGGAAAAGATAAATTCGTTAAAGTTTCTGTTTTGCTTTTTCTTTTTGGCTGCGATCCCGCTATATCTTATATATGACCAGCCGGATCTGTCTACGACGATCGTATGTTTCATCATCATCTGTACATTGCTTCTCGTGGGCGGCATAAGTTGGAAATATATACTTGCGGCATTTGCCGTCGCTGTTCCTGCCGTTATTGTATTTTTCAGTATAATCCTTAAGGAAGGACAGACTTTGATAGACGGCTATCAGAGAAAAAGGATTTTATCTTTTATCTATCCCGAAAAATACGTTGATGACGCTTATCAGCAGATGAACTCGGTCATAGCTATAGGATCGGGGCAGCTTTGGGGCAAGGGATATAACAATAACGTGATCAGTTCACTCAAAAACGGCAATTATATCATTATGCCGGATACCGATTTCATTTTTGCCGTCATCGGCGAGGAACTTGGATTTGCGGGTACGGTCACGGTAATCTTTCTTTTGTTTTTGATCGTTTTCGAGTGTTTCTTTATCGCAAGACGCGCAAGAGACCTCGCGGGACGGATAATATGTGTCGGAATGGGTACACTTATCGGTATTCAGACGTTCTTTAATGTGGGAGTTACAACGTTCATTTTACCGAACACGGGGCTTACGCTTCCGTTTGTAAGTTACGGACTTACGTCTTTGTTAAGTCTTTATATGGGTATGGGCGTGGTTATTAATGTACGGTTCAGGTCGGGACAACCTGATCGTGAGAAGAGAGAGGTGTTTTAATTGAACATCGCATTGATTGCGCATGATGCAAAGAAAAAGCTTATGCAGAATTTCTGTATAGCTTACAGGGGAATATTAAGCAAAAACGATCTGTATGCCACCGGTACAACGGGCAGATTGATCGAAGAAGTAACCAATCTTACAATACATAAATATCTTGCGGGGCATCTTGGGGGAGAGCAGCAGATAGGAGCTCAGATCGAACACAATCAGATCGACCTTGTCATCTTTTTGAGAGATCCGTTAACTCAGAAGACCCATGAGCCCGATGTAAGTAATCTTATGAGATTATGCGATATGCATAATATTCCGCTGGCCACAAATCTGGCTTCTGCGGAATTGCTTATTAAATCATTGGATCGTGGGGATTTGGAGTGGCGTGAAATGTACAAATAAGTATAAGATCATATCCTTTATCGTTATCATGGCATCTTTATTGTGCGGTTGCGGCAACAAGTCACAATTATGGATGCCTTTTTCAGAATACACAAAAACAGCCAGAAGTACCATCGGAAGAACATTCACATTCGAACATGCAACATATGACAATCGTTATCCCGGTTTTTCCGATGATCTGTGTGTCTTTTCAGGTAATGTCTCAAATCCCGCTTTTTCGCAGGCCGAAGGCAGTGCCGCTCTTTTGATCGACTCAGGCAGCAATACGGTCCTGTATGCTCAAAATGCCTTTGAGCAAAGATATCCCGCGAGTATCACCAAGATCATGACCGCATATGTCGCATGCAAATATCTTTCTCCCGATTCGGTCATCACATGCACCTCATCCGTTGAGACCATTGATGTTTCGGGTGCCATTTTGCTCGGGCTCAAAGAAGGAGATTATTTTACATTGGATCAGGCGCTTCATCTTTGTCTTTTATCATCCTACAACGATGTTGCAGTTGCCATAGCCGAAGCCGTATCCGGTAATGTTGAGGATTTTGCCGGATTGATGAATGACGAAGCACTAAAACTCGGCTGTACGGGCACGAACTTTGTAAATCCGAGCGGGCTTCCCGATGAAAATCATTACACCACCGCATACGATCTTTATCTGATCTTTAATGAGGCCATCAATAACAGTCTTCTTATGGAAGTAATCCAG
>JAEEMP010000096.1 GCA_016283275.1 Lachnospiraceae bacterium | reverse complement strand
GATCTCATTATCACAGGCCGTCAGGATATCGACGGTGATACCGCTCAGGTTGGTCCTCAGATTGCCGAGTACCTTGGAATTCAGGTAATTTCCTATGCACAAGAGATCAAGGTAGACGGAAACAAGGTTACCGTAAAGCGTCAGTACGACGACAGATATCACATGGTAGAGGCTCAGATGCCCTGCCTTATCACGGCTCTTTCCGAATTAAACGAGCCCAGATACATGACTCCCGGCGGAATCTTCGATGCATGCAAGGCAGAGGTTACCACATGGGGACGTGCAGACTTAAAGGATGTTGACGACGGCAACATCGGTCTTAACGGTTCACCCACAAAGATCGCCAAGGCATCCGACAAGGTTCGTAAGGGCGCAGGCGAAAAGGTCGTTCCCGAATCACCCGAAGATGCAGTTAAGTACATCGTCGGCAAGTTACAGGAAAAGCACGTAATTTAGTAAAGGAAGAGTGGTGAAAAATTATGAATATGAGTAAAGATGTAATCGCGCAGTACAAAGGCGTTTATGTATTTGCGCAGCAGGTAGACAACCAGGTAAGCGGCATCGCTTATGAATTACTCGGAAAGGCTAAAGAGCTTGCCGAGCCCTTAAAGACAGACGTTACCGCAGTTCTCATCGGTTCCGGCGTTAAGAATCTTGCCGACAGCCTCGCCGAGTACGGCGCAGACAAAGTTATCGTTGTTGACGATCCCGAACTTAAGGATTACAGGACCGAGCCTTACGCACACGCACTTGCTTCGGTCATCAACGAATACAAGCCCGAGATCATGTTAGTCGGTGCAACAGCCATCGGCCGTGACCTTGGTCCTACGGTTTCCGCAAGAGTAGCTACAGGTCTTACCGCAGACTGTACAGTACTTGAGATCGGTGATTTCCCGCTCGTTCCCATCCCGGGTAAGGAAGATGAGCAGCTTCACAACCAGCTCCTCATGACCCGTCCTGCATTCGGCGGAAACACGATCGCTACGATCGCATGCCCTTACAACCGTCCCCAGATGGCTACGGTTCGTCCCGGCGTTATGCAGAAGATCACACCCGTTAAGGGAGCCAAGGCTGAAGTTATCGAGTATAACCCCGGCTTCACACCCAATAACAGATACGTTACCATCAAGGAAGTCGTTAAGGCGGTTAACGACGTTGCAGATATCATGGACGCCAAGATCCTTGTATCCGGCGGCCGTGGAGTAGGTTCACCCGAGAACTTCAAGATCCTTGAGGACCTTGCGGCAGTACTCGGCGGAACGGTTTCCTGTTCACGTGCGGTTGTTGATTCGGGCTGGAAGCCCAAGGAATTACAGGTTGGTCAGACCGGTAAGACGGTTCGTCCCAACGTATATTTCGCAATCGGTATTTCAGGTGCCATTCAGCACGTTGCAGGTATGGAAGAATCAGGTATCATCATTGCCATCAATAAGGATGAGGATGCTCCCATATTTGATGTTGCAGACTACGGTATCGTAGGAGATCTTAACAAGATCGTTCCTCAGCTTACCGAAAGCTTAAAGGCCGCAATTGCCAATAAGTAATAAAACGTTCTTAAGGGACCGCGAAGTTTCGCGGTCCTTTTTGTGTGCAGATAACGCAAATTGTACATGCGTAACGAATTATTAAAGACAAAATTATCTGAAAAATGATTACAAATCAAAGAAAATGTGTTACACTTTTAATATGTATATTCTATGATACGAAAACTGTATTTTTGGAGGTCGCCTATGAATAATAAGGGTTCGGAAAAAGCTTATATCAACGGGATAGCATGTAAGTTATATACCGTTGTAACAGTCGTATTGCTGTTGGCATATCTTGTCCAGTTTTTGCAGGGGTCCAAAGCTCTTTTGGTATTTATACTTCTTGCGGTAACGGATATCGGCCCGATGATCGGCTGTTGGGTCATATATAAAGGCGATCCGGAGGCGGTACTCATAAGGCATGTGATGGGTATAGGATATGGGGTTTTTTATGCCATAAGCTGCTTTACAAGTTATGAACAGCAGGTATACGTATATGCGATCCCTATGATGTTTGTTCTGATGCTGTTTTCCGATTTTAAGTTTTCGTTAAACATATCGATCGGAGTGGCAACGATAGCAGTCATCCATGCGGTATTTTTTGCGGTCAAGAGCGGTATGCAGAAGGAAGCCGTTGCTTCCATGGAAATAGAACTTGCTCTGATGATCCTTGTGTCGATATTCTCAATAGTGGTAAGCAATATACTTGTTAAGCTAAACAAGAGGAAGGTTGATACGATCAACGAAGCAGGCAAGAAGACCGAGGGTATGCTTTCAAGCGTTATGGAAATCTCGGGAAATCTTATCGATGAGGTTTCAATGATCTCCGATAAGATGACGATGTTGGCCGCATCCAGCCAGGAAACATTATCATCCATGCAGGAGATCCAGTCAGGAACCGGAGATACCGCAGAGTCTGTTCAGACACAGTTATATAAGACCGAAGAGATCCAGGCACAGATCGATAAGGTTACTGCAGCCGCCAACTCTATAGGCGATGATGTTGTTGTTACCGTAGATGCCTGTCATGAAGGCCGCGATACGATAGGCAAGCTTATCGATCAGGCAAAGGTATCGGAAGATGCCGGCAATTCAGTTATGAAGGAAGTTGATGAGCTTAAGGCTTCCACCGCACAGATGCAGTCGATAGTCGAACTTATCAAAAACGTTGCTTCTCAGACAAGTCTTCTTGCACTTAATGCTTCGATCGAGGCAGCAAGAGCGGGTGAAGCCGGAAGAGGTTTTGCGGTTGTCGCAACCGAGATTTCGAATCTTGCGGGTCAGACCCAGACGGCTACGGGCAACATAAGCGATCTTATTGCCGGAATCTCAAAAGAAATGAACGAAGTTGTGGATGCTATCAATTCACTTGTCGAGAGCAACAGGGTTCAGAACGAATCGGCAAATATCACGAAAGAAAGCTTCGAGAAGATAGTTGAAAGCATCAGAAATATCCGCACGAATTCCGGCGAACTTTCCACGATAGTCGGAACGCTCGCTACCGCCAACCAGGAGATCGTGGACAGCATTCAGACCATTTCGGCCATTACCGAAGAGGTTTCCGCTCACTCCAATACAACCTGTGAAGCTACCGAACAGAACGAGCAGATCGTTGAAGAAGTTCAGGGTATCGTTGAGCAGATGAACAATAACGCCGAAGAACTTAAGAAATTAAGATAAGAAAAAAGTTTACAAAAAGTTTACGCAAAAGTAAGGGAGTTTCGTGATCGGGACTCCCTTTTTTAGTGGACAGAGTAAGGTTTGGGTGTTATTATTTTAACGATGGCTTTTTATGAAAAATGGGCTCAAAGTACTAAAAAAAGTAAAATGAGCCGTTTACAGGAGGATATAAATGAGCAAGAATTTTGATGCAATCTTAAGTAAGGTAACAACATTCCCTATGAAGACCGTTGCCGTTGCTTGCGCACAGGATACACCCGTGCTTGAGGCAGTTAAGGCCGCAAAAGAAAAAAACATAGCCAATTCGATCCTTGTCGGAGATGAAGACAAGATCCGCGAGATCGCAAAAGAGATCGATATGGATCTTTCGGATTATGAGATAATCGATGTAAAGGACACGATGGAAGCTGCGCTTACCGCAGTTAAGCTTGTCCATGAAGGCAAGGCCGATATCTACATGAAGGGTCTTATCGATTCAAAATCATTCCTTAAGGGACTTCTTGATAAGGAAGTCGGCTTAAGAAACCCCAACGTAAGAACGCTTTCACATGTCTGTGTATTTGAAATTCCCGGTTTTGACCATCTTTTCTTCTTGACGGATGTGGCATTCTTACCTTATCCCACACTCGAGCAGAAGGTTGATATCATCAATAACACCGTTAAGGTATGTAATGCCTGCGGTATTGAGAATCCCAAGGTTGCACCTTTGGCAACCGTCGAAGTTGAAAATCCCAAGATGCCTTGCACCGTTGAAGCTGCAGAGCTTACAAGAATGAATGAGCGCGGAGAGATAACGGGCTGCATCGTTGACGGACCTCTTTCAATGGACCTTGCGATCGAGCCTGAAGCAGCAAAACACAAGGGTGCGACGGAGCGTAAGATCCAGGGTGATGCGGATATCCTTCTTTTCCCCGATATCCACGCAGGAAATCTTGTGTATAAGACACTTGTTCATACCACAAAGTGCAAGAACGGCTGTATCTTAACGGGTACAAGTGCACCGGCAATCCTTACAAGCCGTTCGGATACAATGGAAGTTAAGTTAAACTCCATAGCACTCGCAGCCGTTGTTGCAGAGTCCATGAAGCAGCTTTGATCGATCAGGAGGAAAAATATGTCTTACATAAGTTTAATCATAAATCCCGGTTCAACATCCACAAAGATCGGTGTTTTCGAAGACGAGACACTTTTATTTGAAGAGACTCTTCGCCATACCACCGAAGAGATCGCACAGTACGGTTCGATCTTTGAACAGAAGGATTTCAGAAAAGAAGTTATCTTAAATATCCTTAAGGAAAAGGATTTTGATCTTAAGAAGCTTAATTTCATCGTCGGAAGAGGCGGTATGTTAAAGCCCATTCCCGGCGGTACATATAAGGTATCGAATGCTCTTCTTAACGACCTTATCGTAGGAAAGCAGGGACAGCATGCATCCAATCTCGGCGGGATCTTAGCCAAGGAGATCGGTGATTCACTCGGCATTCCTTCGTATATCGTAGATCCCGTTGTTGTGGATGAGCTTGAAGACATCGCAAGACTTTCGGGTGTTCCGGAACTTCCCAGAAGAAGTGTATTCCATGCACTTAATCAGAAGGCTGTAGCAAAGCGTTATGCCAAGGAAGTGGGAAAGAAATACGAAGACTTAAATCTTATAGTCGTACATATGGGCGGCGGTGTTTCCGTAGGTGCTCATAAGGGCGGTAAGGTTGTTGATGTATTTAACGCTCTTGACGGTGAAGGTGCATTTTCACCCGAGCGTGCAGGTGCCGTTCCTCCCGGAGATCTCGTAAAGCTTTGCTTCTCAGGCAAATACGATGAAAAGACAATATACAAAAAGCTCGTAGGTAACGGAGGTTTTAATGCATACCTCGGCACCAACGATGCAAGGATCGTTGAAGCAAAGGCAAAAGAAGGTGATCCTACGGCACAGGCTGTATTCTCGGCATTCCATTATCAGGTTGCCAAGGATATCGGCGCTATGTCTACGGTTTTGGGCGGTAAGGTCGATCAGATCATCCTGACCGGCGGTATTGCATACGGAAAGACCACATGCGACGCGATCAAGGCCAAGGTCGGCTGGATAGCACCTATTACCGTATATCCCGGTGAAGATGAGCTTCTTGCACTCTGCCAGGGCGGACTCAGAGTTACATTGGGCGAAGAAAAGGCTATGGAGTATTGAAAGGCATAGATTTTTATGAGTGTTTTTGACAAAGTATTTGGTACACACAGCGAGCGCGAGATCAAGCGAATTATCCCGCTTGTGGACAAAATAGAAGCAATGCGTCCCGAAATGCTTAAGTTAAGCGATGCAGAGCTTCAGGCGAAGACCCCCGAGTTTAAGAAAAGATTATCGGAGGGAGCGTCGCTTGATGACCTTCTTGTAGAGGCCTTTGCGGTTGCAAGAGAGGCTACACGACGTGTGATCGGTACAGAACATTACAGGGTTCAGATCATAGGCGGTATCATTCTTCATCAGTGCAGGATAGCCGAGATGAAGACAGGTGAAGGTAAGACACAGACAGATATCCTGCCGGTATATTTAAATGCGCTTGAAGGCAAAGGCGTTCATGTTGTAACAGTCAATGAATATCTTGCAAAGCGTGATGCCGAGTGGATGGGTGAAGTCCACAGATTTCTGGGGCTTTCGGTAGGCGTGTCCCTAAACGGTCAGACACAGGCCGAAAAACAGGAAGCATATAACTGCGATATTACCTATGTTACGAACAACGAGTTAGGTTTCGATTATCTTCGTGACAATATGGCAATTTACGAGAAAGACCTTGTGCTCAGAGATCTTCATTATGCGATCATCGATGAGGTCGACTCGATCCTGATAGATGAGGCGAGAACACCTCTTATCATTTCGGGTCAGGGCACAAAGTCCACAAGTATATATTCAATGGCAGACATGCTGGCAAAGCAGATGCACAGAGGTAAGGATGTGGAGGATTTAGGCAAGCTCGATATCCTTATGGGTGTTGCAAGAGAAGAAGACGGTGACTTTGTGGTCAACGAAAAGGATAAGGTAATAACCCTGACCGAAAACGGTGTAAAAGAAACCGAAAACTTCTTCCATATAGATAACCTTGCGGAACCCGAAAATGTGGATATACAGCATGCCGTTATCACTGCATTAAAGGCCAATAACCTTATGCATAAGGATAAGGATTATATCGTAAAAGACGGTGAGATCGTCATTATCGATGAGTTCACCGGACGTATCATGCCCGGACGTCGCTATTCGGACGGCCTTCATCAGGCGATAGAAGCAAAAGAAAGCGTAAAGATCAAACGTGAAAGCAAGACTCTTGCGACCATTACTTTCCAGAACTTCTTCAATAAATACGAAAAGAAAGCCGGCATGACCGGTACCGCTCTTACAGAAGAGCAGGAATTCCGTGATATATACGGCATGGATGTAATCGAGATCCCCACCAATAAGCCCGTTATCAGAATAGATTACGATGATTCGGTTTATGTTACACGTGGTGAGAAGCTTGAAGCCATAGTAAAAGATATCTGTGAGACTCATGCAAAGGGTCAGCCTATCCTGGTAGGCACCATCACGATCGAAGCATCTGAAGAGTTAAGCCGTATCCTTAAAAAACAGGGTATACAGCATACGGTATTAAATGCGAAGTTCCATGAGATGGAAGCTGAGATAGTAGCCCAGGCCGGACAGCACGGTTCCGTTACGATCGCCACCAACATGGCAGGTCGTGGTACCGATATCAAGCTCGACGAGGAATCACGTGCGGCAGGCGGTCTTAAGGTAATAGGTACCGAAAGACACGAGTCCAGACGTATCGATAACCAGTTAAGAGGTCGTTCGGGTCGTCAGGGAGATCCCGGTGCATCAAAGTTCTATATTTCGCTCGAAGACGATCTTATGAGACTTTTCGGATCCGAAAAGACGAAAGTGATGTTCCAGAATCTCGGTATCGAGCATGGCCAGGAGATCCAGCATTCCATGATATCAAGAGCCATAGAAAAGGCTCAGAAGAAGATAGAGTCCAGAAACTTCGAAACACGTAAGAGACTTCTTGAATACGATGAAGTCATGAACGAGCAGCGTGAGATCATTTACGCTGAGCGTAAGCGTGTTCTTAAGGGCGAAAGCATGCGCGATGTTGTCTATAAGATGATCACGGATGTCGTGGAGCGTGCTGTGGATCAGGTTATCGGTGAAGATCAGAAAGCCGATGACTGGAACTATATAGAATTGAATCAGCTCATTCTTCCCGTTATCCCTCTTGAGCCCATCACCCGTGAAAGGATCAGAGGAAACCGTAAGAACGAACTTTTACAGCAGCTTAAGGAAGAGGCTGTAAAACTTTACGAAGCCAAAGAGGCTGAATTCCCGCAGCCCGAGATCATGCGTGAGATCGAGCGTATTGTCTTGCTTAAATCCATAGATTCCAAGTGGATGGTACATATCGACGATATGGTTCAGCTTCGTGACGGTATCGGACTTGTGGCATACGGTCAGAAGGATCCCGTTCAGGAATACAAGGCTCAGGCCTTTGATATGTTTGAGGATATGACCGAGAGTATACGCGAGCAGACCGTAACAATGCTTACAAGAGTTCATGTGGGCAATTCCATTGAACGTGAGCAGGCAGCAAAGGTTACGGGTACCAATAAGGATGATACTCTTGCAAAGGAACCCACAAGAAGAGACAAAAAGATCTATCCCAACGATCCATGCCCCTGCGGTTCGGGACTTAAATACAAGCAGTGCCACGGTAAAACCGCCAAATAGGCATTCAGATTAGGAGCATAATGTTAATTCTCGATAACATGAAAAACGAGATCCAGGCTTATGAAGAACCTTTAAATGATATGGAGGAAAGCCTTGGGATCGAGGCAAAAGAAAAAAGAATAGAAGAACTTGAGATGGAGATGGAAGCTCCCGGTTTCTGGGACAATCCGGACAGGTCCAATAAGCTCATGAAAGAACTTAAGGATTTAAAGAACCTTAAGGAGACATATTTCGGCTTAAAGCAGCAATACGACGATATTTTGACACTTATCGAGATGGGAGCCGAAGAGACGGATCCTTCTTACCCCGATGAAGTCAAATCCGAAATGGATGACTTTATCGAGAAGTTTGAAGATTTAAGGATATCGAATCTTTTAACGGGCGAATATGATAAGTGCAATGCGATCATGAGATTAAATGCCGGTGCGGGCGGAACGGAATCCTGCGACTGGTGTCAGATGCTTTACAGAATGTATTGCAAGTGGGCGGACCGTAAAGGTTTTACGGTCGAAGAACTTGATTTCCTCGAAGGTGATGAAGCCGGTATCAAATCCGTTACATTCCAGATAAACGGTCTTAATGCATACGGTTATATGAAATCCGAAAAGGGTGTGCACAGACTTGTAAGAATATCCCCGTTCAATGCGCAGGGAAAACGTCAGACATCATTTGTGTCGATGGATGTAATGCCCGATATAGAAGAGGATCTCGATATCGATATTCCCGAAGAAGATATACGAATAGACGTGTTCCGCTCAAGCGGCGCCGGCGGTCAGAAAGTCAATAAGACATCATCTGCGATCCGTATTACCCATCTTCCGACCGGAATAGTGGTACAGTGTCAGAACGAGCGAAGCCAGTATCAGAATAAGGATAAGGCCATGCAGATGTTGAAGGCGAAACTGTATCTGCTTAAAAAAGAAGCGAATGCCGAAAAACTTTCCGACATCCGCGGTGAGATCAAAGAGATCGCGTGGGGTTCACAGATCCGTTCCTATTTCTTACAGCCTTACACAATGGTCAAAGATACGCGTACCGGTGCGGAAAACGCAAATGCCGGTGCGGTCTTGGACGGAGATATCGATCTTTTTATAAACGAATATCTAAAGTGGGTGAATCGTTCCCCGGAGAATTCGTAGGTTTGTTGAATTTATTCGGTGTCCAGGGTTCTTCTTTTATAAGATCGAGGTAGAAATTCGCAAGAAGGGTCTGAAAGAACGGCGCGAACCATAAAACACCGATCCCGCAGGCCAAAAGGCTTACGATGAATAACGGAATACATGAAAGGTAGGTTAATGCTAACCTGCCTTTTTTCTTTTTCATCAAATATATGGATTCCCTGAATATTTCGGGAACCGACCATTCGGGATGATCGGCAAGGATATAAAAAGAAGCGCCGAAATATAATCGGGATATGAACATAATGATAAACTCAAGGACCGTAACTCCGATAAACGAGTAATAGTAATATTCATTAGGTATATATACGACTCCGAAATGTATAAGCACCGAAGGAATGAGACTTATGACGGAAAAGCCGGTAAAAATTGATTGAACAAGAATGGCTTTATCGGTAAGACCTCTTATTCCGCGGAATAGATCCATCAAAGCAAGACTTTCGTCGCCTCTGGCTATCTTAAGGTAAAAATTTGCCTGTCCGAAGACAAGTATACCTAAAAGAAGATCGATTATAACGGTGATCACAAGACTCATAAGATAGCCCGTGGTACTGATCGTGATCGAGTTCCCCTGCGAAAAAAGCGTAAGCAGGATCTCTATTGAAGACACAATAAGAGTCGCAAGTATTGCGACTCCGTATTTGCCTATGAGCTGACCGCGCGCATCGGCAGCCAGTTCCCGTATTTTCTTTGACTTATAACCTTCGTCCATAACTAACCCTTAACCCTTGATATCAACGTTACCGCCGTTAAACATATCGGCATTGGCAAAATCCTGCCCTTTATGATAGGCATTGTCGTCGCCGTAGTATTTAATCTTTGTGGTGGTAAGACCACCCGCGACATAAGTGCGTCCGCACTCGGGACAGACCGCCGTATGAATGGATACAACCGCGCTTATTACCTTGCCGTTATTCTGAGCGGCATCGGTGTATGCATTGGAGACATGCTCCTGTTCGTGAGCCCTTACTCTGGCGCCCGCACTGCCGGGATCTATGTGCTGGGGAGATTTAAAAGAAACATTCTCGTCCGAACCGTCAACATACTTTCGATGCTTGCAGGTTTCGCATTCGGCCGGCGAAGACCGTCTGCCGGGCGATTTTTTTGTGGGCTCTCCCGCGTTTTCGACAATAACGGGTTTTTGCTCGGTATTGGGCGACTGGACAGCAGCTGTCCTGTCAGGGCTTAAATTCTGAAAGTCGCTGTTAACGAGATTCGACAAAGGGCCTATTATAGGGGAAGCCATTAATCCGTCCTTTCTCCGAGTAATCGATCGAGCATTTCACTCATGCTCATACCGGATTGATCCATGTACGTTTCGCCGTAAATCTGATCCATATACTCCCCAACGTTTTTCCTGTATTCGTCATTTGTCTTAAGTGCATATATGACACTTAAGAAGATTGCTGTGCTTATCAATATCGCAGCCAGCCCCGTAGCTATTGCGGCTATGCCGTCGGTTGTAAATTTTTTCTCATCGCCTCTTCCGAGCATGGCAAACATGACTGCAAAAGAACCCAATGTTATCGCAATATAGGGCGCGGTCGAAAAGATGATAGCCGAAGCAATGGCAGCTATTCCGAAAGCCTTTGCCCGGCTTCTTATTTTGATCTTGGCATAGTAGTAAGTATCCCTGTTCATAGTTAATTAATTTTACCATACAGCCACGAATATATCAATTAACGGGCTTATAAAATTTATGTAAACTTGAAGCATTTTTTTCTTTTATCTATAATGATTTAATGCATATATCCCTATAGGAGGATTATTATACATGGATATTATCGGAAAGTTAAAAGAAGAGCTTAATATCAAAAGGGAGCAGGTCGAGGCGGTAGTGCGTCTTATAGATGAGGGCAATACCATACCGTTTATCGCAAGATACCGTAAAGAGCAGCACGGCGGATTAAATGACGAGGTGATCAGAAATCTTGCGGAAAGACTTACATATCTCAGAAATCTCGAAGAGAAAAAGGCAACCGTTCTTGCAAGCATAGAAGAACAGGGATTTTTGACCGAAGAATTAAAGGCCAAGATCGAGGCGGCAGAGACACAGGTACTTGTGGATGACCTTTACCGTCCGTACAGACCCAAGCGTAAGACAAGAGCTTCGGTTGCAAAAGAAAAAGGTCTTGAACCGCTCGCCGGATATATTCTTAAAATGGATGCGGCTGCCCCTGTTGTCGAAGAGGCACTTAAATATATCAATGAAGAAAAGGAAGTAAAGACCGTAAAGGATGCACTTCAGGGAGCGATGGACATTATAGCGGAGAGCGTTTCCGACAATGCGGATTATCGTACATATATAAGGAACATCACATTCGAAGAAGGCACTCTTACAAGTACAGCCAAGGATGAAAAGGCTCAATCGGTCTATGAAATGTATTATAACTACGAAGAGCCTCTTAAGAAGGTGCTCGGTCACAGAACCCTTGCGATCAACAGAGGTGAAAACGAAAAGTTTTTGACCGTTAAAGTGGTCGCTCCCGTTGACAGGATCATCACATACCTTTGCAAGATGGTCATCACAAAGGATAACGAATTTACGACACCCGTCATAAAAGAAGCGATTACCGACGCATATGACAGACTTATCGCTCCCGCCATAGAACGTGAGATCAGAAACGAACTGACCGAGAAGGCCGAGGACGGTGCGATATCGGTATTCGGAAAGAATCTTGAACAGCTTTTGATGGCTCCCCCTATTGCCGGCAAGGTGGTACTCGGATGGGACCCTGCCTTCAGGACAGGCTGTAAGCTTGCGGTTGTCGATGCAACGGGCAAGGTTCTTGATACAAAAGTCATTTATCCCACCGCTCCGCAGAACAAGATATCCGAAGCCAAGGCCGAGGTCAAAAAACTTGTCAAGAAGTACGGAATAAACCTTATTTCTTTGGGTAACGGTACGGCTTCGAGAGAGTCCGAGCAGGTGATCGTCGATATCATAAAAGAAAGCGAGACACCGCTTCAGTATGTGATAGTAAATGAGGCGGGCGCCAGCGTATATTCAGCAAGTAAG
>JAEEMP010000095.1 GCA_016283275.1 Lachnospiraceae bacterium | reverse complement strand
GTTCCTGCAAGTGTCAGTCTTACGCTTCGTATCATCCTCATGGAAAATCTGGTGGTCATCTCAAGTTCATCCATTCCGTTTCTTTCGGATTTACCGAGACCCGTCAAAAGAATGATCACAAGGAAAGGAGTCAGCGAAGATATCCCTCTTACCGCATACGGTTTATCGATAAAGAAAAGGGCTGAGACCATACCGATCAGCGCTATGAGTATCAATACATATTGAAACCGCATATACTTAAACTGCATTAACATAAGCTGCGATATCTTAAGTTCTCTTCTTTTGTATTTTCTTATAAAATTCTTTCCGCTTTCCGACGGCTCTATACTGTAAGCTTCTGCCAGGATCGTTTTAAACTGCTTATCTTTCATACAAAGCCCTCCATTTCCTTTTTTAATATCTCTTTTGCGGCTCTTAATCGTCTGTGAACCGAAAATCTTGATAATCCCATTGTTTTTCCCGCATCTGTTACCGAAAGTCCGCTTACATAACAAAGTAAGACTATTTCTCTGTCCTCCGGCGAAAGGAGGTTAAGCGCACGTTCCACAAGCAGTTTGTTTACGACGTTTTCTTCGACATTTTCCTTTTCATCCGCCACACCGTCTAACAGTTCTTCATCGCCCGGAAGATCTTCTTTCTTTTTCCTGAAATGATCCAGGCAGAGATTTCTTGCTATGGTGTAAAGATAAGGCATCTGCCGCTCGATACTGCCGTAATTCTTTGTATTAAAGAACCTTAAGAATGATTCCTGTGTGATATCTTCCGCCAGTTCCCTGTTTTTCACTTTCGCATAACAGTATTTAAGGAGTCGATCGTACTGTTCTTCTAAATCCATGGATTTCAACCTCCTCATTTAAGTATAACGAATCAGAATAAAAAAGTGTGCGCGGTTTCTGACAAAAAATAAAAAAGACCGGAAATATCGTTTCCTGCCTTTTTTATCCGTATATAAATCTTAACGATCTAAGCAAACTTTTCTTTTCCGCTTTCAAGAGCTTCTATCTTTTTTGAAAAAAGAGTTATCAAAGATGTGATGATGAGCAACATCCCGGAAACCGTTATCACGAGCGCCGATCCTCTGCCCACGGTCATATCAAAAGCTTTTGCAGCACCGTCGGCAAGCACTCCGGAAAGCGCAAATGCCGGGATATAACCAAGCTGCGACAGAAAACCTATAAAACCCCATGCCCTGCCCTGAAGTTCTTCGGGGATATTGATCCTTGCAAGATAATCAAGCGATGAATTGGCCATCGGGAGCATGGCAAAAAAGAGAAATCCGAATATGCATATAAAGACTATGTTTTCTTTAAGCGAAAAGCCGATCATGAATACTCCCGACATAGCAAGGGATATCCCGAGTACTTTTGCGTGCTTTTTCTTTATCCCGATGATCCCTATGACGACCGACATTGCAAGCATTCCCGTCGCACAAAGGGTTTCCGCAAAGCCGAGTGTCTTTGAATCGGTAAAAGAAAGCATCATCGGCTCGCAGAGTACCTGTATCACACCCATAAACATCGTTATCACGGATGAGATCATTATAAGTTTGAGCACGCCTTTACGCTTATAAAGCGAATCTCTGCCTTCGGTAAAGCTCTTGACAAATCTTTCTTTTCTGCCGGTCTTAACGGTTGAAATCCCCCGCCTTACAACGGCTGTCGCAGTTATGGTCACAAAAAATGTGCATATATCGATCAGAAGAAGGAGCTTTATATCATAAACTGCCAGAAGAAGGCCCGCGATCATCGGAGAGATAAGGTATCTTGCACTGCTCGCAACGGATACAAGTCCGCTTGCTTTCGTGAATTCTTCTTTGGTAAGGATATCCGTTATCGTTGACCTGTATGCGGGCTCCAAAAGTGAGGAGAAAACAGAGCTTATAAAAACACCGATACATATGTTAAGAAGTGTGCACTCACCCGTCATCATTAAGATCAGAATGTAAAGTATCCCCAAAGCCGACAGACCGTCGCCGATCATCATTAAGACCCTTCTGTCAAACATGTCCGCGAGAACTCCCGCCGGTACGGAAAGGACCAATGCGGGAAGAAATCCCATTAATGTGACGATCGCCATGGATGCCGCGCTCCCGGTCATATTAAAAACATATATGCCGAGGCCGAAGCTTGTAAGGCCTCCGCCTATCTGGGATATAAAATTACCGATCCATAAAAGGAAGAACTTTGAATAACCTGTTTTCATAAAGTTTAAGCCTCAATTCTTTCATTTTCCGGCGCGGAAACTTCTTCGAGCAGCCTCCCCACATGTCTTGTTTCAAAAAACATGTCCTTTTTTGCGGCCACTATGATGATCGTCACAGCGATCACCACTATTGTCTCCACGCATTTTGTAACAGGAGTCATTGCGATCTTCTCCTGCATGAAATTGACAAAGAGATGGAAAATGATGCAGGCAAGAATCGACCTGTCGCTTGCAAGATAGACCCATGTGATGATAAAGCCCATAGGTATGGCGCTCACAAAGAAATTGACCACAAATAAAGGATTTACCATCAATCCGGCATGATAAGTACCCTTTATGAAGATAAGCGGGAAGTGCCAGAAAGACCATATGGCGCCGAAGATCATCGATTCCCAAAACCAGTTCATGTACTGTCCGATCGAATCCTCGCAGTATCCTTTCCATCCGACCTCTTCAAGGACAGATGCCACTATGATGGTAACGAGTGCTCCGGCTATACCGATCCCGGTAAATGAGAAATCTTCGGTAAAAGAAAACTGATCAAGCGACTGCCCGAAAGCGAGTGAAAGCAATATCGAACAGACAACGATCAGAGCAAAGACAATTACCGCCCAGAATACGTTTATCCATTTTACTTTATAAAAACCGACCATTTTGTTCTTAAGGTCCTTTTTAAGTGCATCACTGCCCGATACAAGCACCATTACCGTTGACACGACCGGCGGAGCGATTAGGCCTATGAGCATGAGTAACGCACCAAGATTTTCGGGTACAAACATCGCAGGTATCCAGAATATCCAGGTAAAAAGATACGCAAGAGCGAAAAACAATACCGGTCTGTATCTGTACTTCTTTTCATTTTTTGTTTCCATGATCTTATCCTTTCTTTTTTACAATTGGTTGTTGTTATCGACTGACTGTCTGTCGGTTGATTGTTATAATAAAATGGAACCGGAAAAAGTTCCATTTTAAATATCCTTTTATCAAAAAATAACTTCTCAGGAAAACATCCCGAGCATCTTATCTTCGAGGCTTCCTTCGGCTACACCGAGGATCCTTTCGGTATGGTATATAAATGCCTTGATCCTGGTCATCATCTCTTTTTCTGTCTGCTCGAATTTGTCGTCAAACGTTGTTTGCGAATAGGTGATCAGCATTTCGGCAGCGTAAAGAGGATACTTTGTGGTAAAGATACCTTTTGAAACTCCCTCTTCAATAAGACCGCCTATGATCGGGATAACACCGGAAAGAATGCTCTTTTCCATCTTCTGATGCATCAGGGCATTTTGCGGTTTGTGAACCTGTTTGATGACCTCGTTTCCTATATCCGATCTTAGCTTTAAGCACGCCACACATTTAACGATCCTGTCAAAAACCGGGATATCTTTATCATCCGCAACCTGCTTTGCGCCCGCAAACATCGCATTGCTTATACGTTCGGTCAAAGCGTCGAGTATATCTTCTTTTGACTTGAAATGATAATAAAGTGTACCTCTTGCAATGCCCACTTTATCGAGGATATCGCCTGTACTTGTCCCGTCGTATCCCTTGGTCACAAATAAAATTTCGGCTGCATCCAGTATCTCGTTTTTTCTTTCTTCCGCTTCTTTTACGACTCTCACTTAGACAGTTCCTCTTACCGACAGGCTGTCGGTCTGCTTTTATAATACCATAAATTTTTACCTTGTCAATGATCTATCGAAAATAATCGTCTATTTCTTCCGATTTTGACTTTAAAACGATGGTTTTATCCTTAAATAACTCATTGCAGAGTTTTAACTCAAGAGATTGTCTGTGACAAAGATGCTCAATAAGGTCGTCTTCACCTGCTTTTTTGTTTTCAACGGAATACGGACAGCTGTTAAAATATTCAAGCATCATGGGAAACCACAATTCGTTTCCATTATCGTCCGAGCGTTCTTTTCGTATATGATCTATGTTTTTTCTTATATCTTCCGATTCAAGATACAAGATGCGATAGTCCTTACCCGATAATGCTTCTTTTACTTTTGCGTAAAATGCCGTTATCTCTTCATCGATCATGCATCTGAAAAGGATCATGTCCTCAACGATGTTTTGAAACACGGAACACTCAAATATCCCGTTTGTGCCGTTATAGCCGGAAAAGCGCCTCAATACGATCTTTTCAAACTCATTAAGCGGGATCCTGCCGTTATAGATCTCATACTGCTCCATATCCTTGTGAAATCCCGGGATATCGGTAAGGATCTGCGTATAACGCATCACTTTATGAGTGCCTTCGGTAACGGTCTTATCTTCGATCTCTTTTCGAATGGAAGGATACTTTTCAAGTGCCTTCTTATAAGAGTCTTCATCCATCCATGTGCACCATGCAAGTTCCACCGGAGAATAATCTCCTTCGTGGAAAACCGTATGATCTTCATATCTGTCGGCAAGGCGCCTGACCAGCGTGCTTTTACCGCTTCCCTGTAATCCTTCCACAAAAAAATTCATATATTTACCCTCCATGAACCCCTAACCCCGTCCCCCATGGGTCAAAAAGCGGACTTGATCCACTCAGTCATTTCATTTATCTCTTCGTAGTACATAGCGACAATCTCTTCGTCACTGCGATCGCCGCCAACTTTTTTGTTCTTGCCATGATTCCTCCCTATGTAAGCCGTTCTACTCCGGACTCTGCCTGATCTACGCCGGGATCCCTATTTGTCATCACAACAGAGATCTCTCCGGTCGCGAAATTCATTTTGAGCATACTCTGTCCGTTTTCTCCCCAGCCCTGCGACACCATTGTGTCGTTGCCGCGCAGAAACAGACCAAGACCAACCCACGAAAAGTTCTCCGCCGGCCTGATCATTTCCTGTGCCGATTCCCT
>JAEEMP010000094.1 GCA_016283275.1 Lachnospiraceae bacterium | reverse complement strand
TGACTTTAACGCTTTAATGGAGTATAGTCTATTTTAATATGTCAATACATTTTAGGGAGGAAGAGTCTATGTCCAGAGTTTATAATTTTTCAGCCGGTCCGGCTACGATGCCTTTACCTGTTCTTGAAGAGATCCAGGCAGAGCTTCTTGATTACAAGGGAAGTGGAATGAGTGTTATGGAGATGTCTCATCGATCTAAGGTGTATCAGCAGATCATCGATGAAGCGGAAGCCGATCTTAGAAAGCTCATGAATATTCCCGACAACTACAAGGTTTTATTTATTCAGGGCGGTGCAACCTTACAGTTTGCAATGATACCCATGAACCTTTGCAAGAACGGAGTATTTGATTATATCGTTACCGGTAACTGGTCAAAGAAGGCCGCAGCGGAAGCCAAGAAATACGGTAAGGTTAATGTCATTGCCACAAGTGAGGACCGAAACTACAGTTATATACCCGATTGTTCCGATCTTCCCATCGACGATGATGCGGACTATGTATATATTTGCGAAAATGAGACCATTCACGGCACCACATATCAGAAACTTCCCAACACCAAGGGAAAGATACTTGTTGCGGATCAGTCTTCAATGTTTTTGTCAAAGCCCGTTAATGTTTCCGATTACGGAATTATATACGGCGGTGTTCAGAAGAACGTCGGCCCTGCGGGTCTTGCGATCGTTATCATCCGTGAAGATCTTATAAGAGAAGATGTCGCATCGACCGTACCCACGTATTTAAGATATGACACACATGCCAACAACGGTTCCATGTACAATACACCAAACTGCTGGGCAATTTACGTATGCGGTAAGGTATTTAAATATCTTCTTAACTTAGGCGGACTTGAAGCCATGGATAAGATCAACAGAGAAAAAGCCAAGGTCCTTTATGATTTCCTTGACAGTTCAAAGATGTTTAAGGGTACCGTTGAAAAAGAATTCAGATCATTAATGAATGTTCCTTTTGTTACCGACAGCGCCGAAAAAGATGCAGCCGTTGTAGCTGCCACAAAGGCCGCAGGTTTCGATAACCTTAAAGGACATAAGACAGTCGGTGGTTTAAGGGCCTCTATATATAACGCTATGCCTATCGAAGGCGTTAAAGCCCTGGTTGATTTTCTTACCCAATACGAGAAGGAGAATGGTTAAATGTTTAAGTATAATTGTTTAAATCCCATTTCACAGGTTGGTCTTACTCAGTTTTCCGATAATTACGAGAAAACGGAAAATATAGATGAAGCCGAAGGTATACTTGTAAGAAGTGCTGTCATGCATGAACTTGAGTTCTCGGACAAGCTTCTTTGCGTAGCAAGAGCCGGAGCCGGTGTCAACAATATACCCCTTGATACTCTTGCGGAAAAAGGCGTTGTTGTATTTAATACTCCCGGCGCCAATGCAAACGGTGTTAAAGAACTTGTATTTGCAGGTATGCTTTATGCTGCAAGAGATATAGTCGGCGGTATCAACTGGTGTATCGACAATCAGGATGATGCCAATATTGCAAAAACTGCAGAAAAGCAGAAGAAGAATTTTGCGGGTACCGAGATCTCGGGCAAAAAGCTCGGTGTTATCGGTCTCGGAGCTATCGGAGCGCAGGTGGCAAATGCCGCTATTCACATGGGAATGGAAGTATACGGATACGACCCTTATATTTCTGTCAATGCCGCATGGAGTCTAAACAGACAGGTAAAACATGTTGTTGATGTAAATGAGATATACAGAGAATGCGACTATATCACCATTCATGTGCCGCTTCTTGACAACACAAAGAAGATGATAAATGCAGACGCCATTGCAATGATGAAACCCACAACTATCGTACTTAATTTTGCAAGAGACCTTCTTGTTGATGAAGAAGCGATCGTTGATGCGCTTTCAAAAGGCAAGCTGTTTAAATATGTTTCGGATTTCCCGAATACCACGACAGTAGGAGCAAAGGGATGTATCGTAACTCCTCACCTCGGAGCTTCAACGGAAGAATCCGAAGATAACTGTGCAAAGATGGCAGTTAAGGAAATGATGAATTATCTCGAAAACGGAAACATTGTTAACTCGGTCAATTATCCCAATGTAGATATGGGAATTTGCGATAAGGCGGGCCGTGTTGCGATCTTCCACAAGAACATTGCCAATATGATCACCAAGTTTACCGCTACATTCGGAGATCTCGGCATCAACATTACAGACCTTATGAACAAATCCAAAGGTGATTACGCTTATACGATGTTTGACGTTGAAGAGCCCATTACCACGGATCATGTTAAGAAACTTGAAGCGATCGAAGGCGTATTCAGAGTCAGAGTTGTAAAATAATAAACCGTAAATGATAAGAGCTCCGATAAGATCGGAGCTCTTGTTTTTTACCTAAAATTGTTCGGTCCACATCGGATCGCCGTATGAATTCATGTTGCCCATCGTAGACTGGAATTTTTTCTCGACGTTTACCGATACAGTGGAAGCGGTATCCATATAACGGATAAAAACATCTTCGGATGTGGTCGACAGTTCCATCGCAAGTTCCATCATTCTCGGACGTAATTTTTCAAGCTGAAATGATATCTGAACTTTTTGAGGGTCGATACCGTCGAGTACATTATCGGCATATTTTGTGACTTCATCGTAAATATATTGGTTTTCCTGTTCTCTGTCCATAACTACCTCCAAATTTATTCTTAATATATCACCTTTAAGTTGTTGTTTCCATTAAATTTTGTTAAAATCAAATAGTAATATAAAAACACGGAGGCATAAATGGCAACCATCAGACCATTCAGGGCAGTTCGTCCCGCATGCGGCCTCGAGCCTGAGATCGCATCTTTACCCTACGACACATTTAACAGATCCGAAGCAAAGGAATATATCAAAAAACACGATAAGACTTTCCTTAAAATTGATATGGCGGAAGCGTTGTTTCCCGATGATGTTGATAACTACGACGAAAAGGTATATCTGAAAGCCAAAGAAATATATAACGAAAAGCTTTCCGACAAGGAATTTGTAAAAGACGATAAATCCTGTTTTTATCTCTATGAGCAGACAATGAACGGCCGTGCACAGACAGGGCTTGTTTGCTGCGCATCAGTCACGGATTATGAAAACAACATAATCTTAAAGCATGAAAATACAAGAGCCGAAAAGGAAAAGGACCGTATAACACATGTGGATACGTTAAATGCCCAGACCGGTCCCATTTTTCTTGCTTACAGAGAAGATAAGTCTTTAAACGATCTGTACAAAAGGATAAAGGAAAATAAGCCGTATACCGAGTTCTCAAACAACGATGTACTTCAAAGATGCTGGATAATCGATAAAGAAGAAGATATCAGGTTTATCACGGATACATTTGCAAATATTCCAAACCTTTACATAGCTGACGGTCATCATCGTTGTGCGGCCGCATGCAAGGTTTCCAAAATGCGGAGAGAAGCAGCCGGAAAATACGATCCCGATAAGGAATACAATTATTTCTTAAGTGTGATCTTTTCGGACAGCGAGCTTATGATAATGGACTATAATCGCGTTGTCAAAGATCTGAACGATCTGTCTGACGATGAATTTCTTGATAAGATCTCTTCAAGTTTTAATATTCGGGAAATTCCGATAAGCGATAATAAGCCTTGTAAGAAAGGACAGATCTATATGTTCCTTTCCGATAAAGAATATGAGATCTGTCTTAAGGATGAATTTTTAAGCAAAGATCCCATTAAAAGCCTTGATGTATCTGTCCTTCAGGATCATTTACTTAAACCGGTCCTTAAGATCGACGATCCCAAAACGAACCCGCGGATCGATTTTGTGGGCGGTATAAGAGGGGTAAAAGAACTTAGAAAACGAATGGCCGAAGATGCGGCTGTCGCTTTTTCGATGTATCCGACATCCATGAATGAGCTTTTCAATGTTGCTGATGCGGGCCTTTTGATGCCGCCCAAGTCAACATGGTTTGAGCCCAAGCTTTTAAGCGGATTGTTTATCCACGAACTTGATTAAAACAGATCTTTCGGAGATAAGATTATGGACAATAAGCTTTACAAAATGATGAATTGGCCCGAGATTGAAAGTATCATATATTCGGAATGCGATCACCCGCATGAAATTCTCGGTAAACACAGCGTTCAGGGCGGAACTTTGATCCAATGTTTCTTTCCCGGCGCCATATCTGTTTTGTTAAAAGCAAAAGGAGCCAAAGAAAATGCAGAGATGCAGGAGGCCGATGAAGAAGGTTTCTTTGCGTATTGGACATCCGATAAAAATGTTCATGAATATGAATATATAGTGACTTATGAAGACAGAACGGTCATATGTCCCGAAAACTATATCTATTTACCGAAATTTGACAAAAACATCAACGAAAAATTCTATGCGGGCATACTGTATGATATGTATGACTGCTTCGGAGCTCATGAGACCACCTACAAAGAGCTTTCGGGGGTTTCTTTTACCGTTTATGCACCAATGGCCGAACGTGTTTCTGTTGTCGGTGATTTCAATTCCTGGGACGGAAGAGTCAATCAGATGTCCAGGCTTGGCGAAAGCGGTATTTTTTCCATTTTTCTACCCGGTATCAAAGAAGGAGCTTTATACAAATACGAGATCAAATTAAAGAACGGGCTTACGTATTTAAAGCGCGATCCGTTCAGTTTCCTGATCGAAGATAACGAAAATCATGCTTCAATAGTAGAGAAGGATGAATTTTTCCCGTGGTCCGATGCCAAATTCATGGCAAAAGAAAAATCGATCAAAGCAAAGAACAGACCGCTTTCATTCGGTGAGATCGTGCTCAAGAACTTTATTGTTGAAGGAAAGCCTCTTTCGGATTCATTAAAAGACATAATCGACTATATAAGACGCTACGATTATGACTGTGTAGTGTTTGACAACTTATCAAAGAACGACGATACGGGCGAATTGTATTCTTTGTTTGCTCTTTACGGTTTTATCAAAAGCGATATAAAGTATCTTGTTAACGGGCTTCACGATGCGGATATCCCGGTCATTTTCACTCTCGATCTTTCATCGTTCACACCCGATAACGAAGGACTTAAAGGCTTTGACGGACGAAAGCTTTACGAAGCGATCAATGATTTTGAGATAGAGAACAGGATCACATTTGATTTCACCAAAAAATATGTGCGTAATTTTGTTATAAGTTCTGCGTTTTATCATATCAAAGCCTTCCATGCGGACGGTTTTGTGTTAAGAGGGACGGACAGGATACTTTACTTAAACTATATGCGCGGTGAACAGGATTATGTGCCCAATATGTTCGGCGGACCCGAAAATCACGGCGGAGAGGAATTCATAAAGCACATAAATTCCGTTTTGCACAAGAAGAATCCCGAATTTATAACCATAGCGGGAGATTCGTTAAATTCAAACAATCTTACCGCAAGCCTTGAAGAAGACGGTTTCGGTTTTGATTATAAATTCGACAACCACCTTCATGCCGATATGCGTCGTTTCTTCTCAAGAAGCTCTTACGACAGAACACTTCATTATACGGAACTGACAAATGTTCTGATAAACGCTTACTGCGAAGAATTTATATTGCTTTTGCCCACAAGAGATTACGGCGAAGACGAATCCGTATTGATAGAAGGATATCCCGGAAATATCTTGAATAAATATGCGAATTTCAGGCTTATGCTGACTTCGCTTTATGTTGTGCCGGGCAGAAAATGTCTTCCTTTCACCAGGTTTAACGATGAGAAATTGACACTGTTTTTGAAGGACCTTAATAAGCTTTACAAGAAATGCCCCGCTCTTAACGAACTTGACAACAAAAAAGAAGGATTTGAATGGCTTGATACCACCGATCCCGAAAAATCATCCGTCACATTCTTAAGAAAAGGCTATGACGATACTTTGCTCGTGACATGCAATTTCTCCGAAAAGGACAGAGACATCGTCATCGAAACGGACGACCGGGTGGGTTATAAGGAAATTTTCAATTCAAACGAAACAATATACGGCGGAAATCTCGAAGTGTCTCCTAAGCCGGTCCTTTCGGTATTTTCCGATGAAAGTTCCAAACACGGTGAGCTTAAGTTTAAGTTAAAACCTTTGACAATATATATTTACAAAAAACTCTGATAGTTTTTGTTGCAAAAAGGAACAAGTTTTTATATAATAACCCTTGTCGTTTGATCAGCTTCCGTGGCTCAGCTGGTAGAGCAACGCATTCGTAATGCGTAGGTCGCCGGTTCGAATCCGGCCGGGAGCTTACATAACAATAAAGATGAAGGCAAAACTTCATCTTTTTTTGTGCATATTTTTCTTTTACCGTTATTGAATTGCAATTTACTGTATGCTAAAATTAGATTTAATTTCTCGGAAAGAAGGATACTCTGTATGGCACAATTATGGGGCGGAAGATTTACTAAAGAAACAGATGAACTTGTATATAAATTCAATGCTTCCATAGGGTTCGATCAAAAGATGCTTTCGGAAGATGTTGAAGGCAGCACGGCTCAGGCCAAGATGCTTGCAAAGATCGGTATTATTTCCGATGAAGAAGCAGATCTGATCGTCAATACTCTTAAAGACATCGTATCCGATGTCGAATCCGGAAAACTTAAGATAACAGAAAAATACGAGGATGTGCATTCGTTTATCGAGTCAAACCTTATCGACAGAATAGGTGACACCGGCAAAAAGCTCCATACCGGAAGAAGCCGAAACGATCAGGTTGCTCTTGATATGCGCCTGTATACCCGCAAAAACGTACTTTCTGTCAAAGAAGACCTTCTGGAACTTTTAAAGGTTTTGCTCGATCTTATGAGATCAAATATCGATACTTATATGCCGGGCTTTACTCATCTTCAAAAGGCACAGCCCGTAACACTTTCACATCATCTTTGCGCATATTTTGAGATGTTCAAGCGTGATGTTTTAAGGCTTGAAGATATATATAAACGTATGAATTTCAGTCCCCTGGGAGCGGGAGCGCTTGCCGGGACCACATATCCTCTTGACAGGAAATTTGTGGCGGATGAGCTTGGATTTTATGATCCGACCGTTAATTCCATGGATTCCGTTTCGGACAGAGATTATCTGCTTGAGTTTTTAAGTGCTTTGTCCATCATTATGATGCATTTAAGCCGTTTCAGCGAGGAAATGATAATCTGGAATTCAAACGAATATCGTTTCATAGAATTGGACGATGCATTTTCCACCGGATCATCGATAATGCCTCAAAAGAAAAATCCCGATATTGCCGAACTTGTGCGGGGCAAGACCGGAAGAGTATACGGTGCGTTGATGTCGCTTCTGACGACCATGAAGGGGCTTCCGCTTGCTTACAACAAAGATATGCAGGAGGACAAGGAAGTATCTTTTGATGCCTTTAAGACGGTACATGATTGCATTACCATGTTTACCGGCATGCTTTCGACCACGCGCTTTAATAAAGACATAATGGCCAAAAGTGCGACCAAGGGATTTATCAATGCAACGGATGCGGCAGATTATCTGGTCAAAAAAGGAATGCCTTTCCGTGATGCACATCGCGTTATAGGCGAGATCGTTTTATATTGCATCGAAAGAAGCATAGCCATCGACGACATGAAGATCGAAGAATTGAAAGAATTCTCGGATCTTTTTGACAACGACATATACGAAGAGATCTCACTTAAGACATGTGTTTCAAAGAGATTGACCGCCGGCGCCCCCGGCGAAAGATCAATGATAGAAGCAATAGAAAAAGAAACCGCTTTTTTAGCCGTAAGGCTTTAAAATATTTAAATTCGGAGGAAGTTAAAATGGAAAAGTTAAAAGTCGGAATTCTCGGCGGAACAGGTATGGTAGGACAGCGTTTTATCTCGCTTCTTGAAAATCATCCCTGGTTTGAAGTAACAACGATCGCTGCAAGTCCCAGATCCGCAGGGAAAACATATGAAGATGCAGTCGGTGACAGATGGAAGATGTCCACCCCCATGCCTGAAGCCGTAAAGAAAATAGTGGTTAAGGATGTAACGGATGTTGAAGGCGTTGCAAAAGAAGTTGATTTTTGCTTTTCGGCCGTTGACATGAGCAAGGACGAGATAAGAAAGATCGAAGAAGATTACGCAAAAACGGAGACCCCCGTTGTATCCAACAATTCCGCGCACAGATGGACCAAAGATGTGCCCATGATAATCCCGGAGATAAATTCCGATCATACAAAACTCATCGAAGAGCAGAAGAAACGTCTCGGCACCAAGAGAGGATTTATCGCTGTTAAGCCCAATTGTTCGATCCAGTCTTATACACCCGCTTTATGGGCATGGAGAGAATTCGAACCCTATGAAGTTGTAGCAACAACTTATCAGGCTATTTCCGGTGCGGGCAAGACCTTTAAAGACTGGCCCGAAATGATCGAAAACGTCATTCCCTTTATTTCTGGAGAAGAAGAAAAAAGCGAACAGGAACCTTTAAGGATCTTAGGTACTCTTTCAGACGGAGAGATAAAGAAAAAAGAAGGCCTTGTGATCACAACGCAGTGTATACGTGTTCCGGTTCTTAACGGTCATACAGCCGCAGTATTTGTAAAATTCAAGAAAAAGCCCACAAAAGAACAGCTTATTGATGCATTAAGAAAAGCCAAGGGCGCTCCTCAGGAATTAAACCTTCCTTCAGCTCCCAAGACATTTATACAGTATCTTGAAGACGATAACCGTCCACAGGTTAAACTTGATGTTGATTTCGAAAACGGAATGGGCATTTCGATCGGTCGCTTGAGAGAAGATTTTGTGTACGATTATAAGTTTGTGGGACTTTCACACAATACCGTAAGGGGTGCAGCCGGCGGTGCCGTTCTTTGCGCAGAGCTTTTAAAAGCACAGGGTTATATCGAAAAGAAGTAATTAACATCCGAAGAGAGGATGAAGATGGAAGACTTACGTTATCAGGTAGATATGCTTACCGCAATGAATAATACCTATGAAGCAAATGAAAGGATCTATAAGATGATCCTTGAAAACACAGGTCATTTATTCATTTTTTATCAGCCTTCGACAAAAACGGTCAGAACCTTCGGCAACTGGTCCGATTATTTTGACACTGTACCTGTTGAATACTCGGATATCATTAAATTAATCGATCTGCTGTCAGAGGAAGAAAGAGACAATGTAAGGTCTCTTTTCTTCCCCGACAGTTATGAGATAAATGAGAATTCGATCGTTGCAAAACATATCGACGGGAAGCGTTATATCGAAATCGAATCGCATATAAAAAGAGACGAGACCGGAGCTATCGAAGGCTATCTTATAGTTCTTTCCGATGTCACAAAGAAGCAGCTTCTTAACAACGAGCTTTCTTTTATGGCATATTATGATTTTGTCACGGGACTTTACAACAGAAATTATTTTGTGCAGAAACTTAAAGAGTATCTCGACAAAGCCGAAAAGGAAAAGACCATCGTCGCCATCATGATGATAGATATCGACGATTTTCATAAGATAAACGACGGGATCGGGATCATATACGGCGATGAAGTCATTCAGAATTTCGGTATTTATTTAAGAGGTCTTTGCAGGGAAAACATAATAGGCGCGCGTTTTGACGGAGATATATACTCTATTGCGGTCTATTCACCCGCGGGCAATTCCGAAGTTGAAGCCATATACAACGAAATAAAGGAAAGATTAAGAGAGCCTTTTTTACTCACAAACGGAAGCAGCGTAACATTCTCCGTAAGTGTGGGCGTGTCCGAATATCCCGAAGCCGGAACCGATGCGCTTGAACTTATTAACGGTGCCGAGATCGTAATGCTCAAGGCAAAAGATGCCGGCAAAAATGCGATCAGGTATTTTGATTCGGATATACTTAATGAGTTTAAGACTTCTTTTACCATTGAAAACAAATTAAAACTTGCCGTTAACGGCTTAAGCTTTTTTCTTAACTTCCAGCCGGTATACAAAGCATTCGATCAAAAGTTAAGAGGCGTTGAGGCTTTGATCAGATGGAAGGATGATGAGGGCAAACTTATCCCTCCAGGTGTTTTCATCCCCATAGCCGAAAGAAACGGTTCGATCACCGTAATCGGCGACTGGGTGCTTGAACAGAGCATCAAGACTTTTATGGAATGGAAAAAGAAATTTGATGCAGATCTTATAATGTCTGTCAATATTTCTTCCATTCAGTACAAAAGACCGGATTTCGTTAACAAGGTCATCTCAACGATCAACAAATACGGTATGAAACCCGAAGAACTGGAGCTTGAGATCACCGAATCCTTACTTATTGACGATATAGAATCCGTTTACGACAAGATGGATGAATTAAGGGATTTCGGTGTGCGGATGTCGATCGACGATTTCGGAACCGGTTTTTCTTCTTTGTCTTATTTAAAGCATCTGCCCGCCGATACCATAAAGATCGACAAATCTTTTATAGATACGATCTCAACCGATACATCCACAAGGGTTATCATAGAATCGATAATCGAAATGGCACAAAGACTGGGGTACGATACGGTTGCGGAAGGCGTTGAGACAGAAGACCAGCTCGAATATCTTAAAAAAGCGGGTTGCGATTATATTCAGGGGTACTATCTTTCTAAGCCGATTTCCTGTGAGGCTTTTGAGGAAATTCTGTTAAGACTTATATAATTTATTGGGAATTTTATAATGATCATTGGAAGAAACTCGGAATTAAAACAGTTAAGTACATATTATGACCGTGACAAAAGCCAGATCGTGGTTATGTACGGCGAACCTTATACAGGCAAGACCGCTCTTGTCAAAGAATTTATGGAAGACAAGCCGGGATATTATTATTGTGCTTTTCCCGCATCGGAGAGAGAACAAAAATACCGTCTCGGCCTTTGGCTTGCATCTTTAAGCATTAAGACCTTAAAGTATCCCGAATTTTCGGAAGTGTTCAATGCCCTGGGCAAAGAACACACACAGAAAAAGGTCATCGTCATTGATGAATTCCAACACATAATCAAAACATGTCCCACATTTATGGATGAGCTTATTTCGTTTATCCATAATTCATGGAACAATCAGGAATACCTTATCATCTTACTGAGTTCATCGATCGGTTTCATCGAAAATTCAATGGTATCCAAGATCGGCGAAGCCGCATATGAATTGTCCGGATTTATTAAGTTAAAAGAACTCAGCTTCTCCGACTTAAGAGAATATTTTTCTTTATACACCAATGAAGACTGTGTATACACATGGTCTATACTAGGCGGTCTTCCGGGGCTTTGGAGCATGTTTGACGTAAAGCTTTCCGTAAAAGAAAACATCATAAGAAAAATATTAAGACAAAACGGACCGCTTCATGATGTGGGACTTAATCTTGTAAGCAGCGAACTGAGGGAAACGGGCGTATACAATACGATCCTTTCCGCTTTGGCCGAAGGTAAGCACAAATTAAACGAGTTATACGATCACACCGGTTTCTCCCGTGCAAAGATAAGCGTATATATCAAAAATCTTATGGAGCTTGAGCTTGTCAACAAAGTTTTCAGCGTCGACACCGAAGGCCGCGATTACGCTCAGAAAGGTATATACGGAATAAGCAATCATTTTGTTGATTTTACTTATACTTTTTTATACAGGAATTTAAGCAGGCTTGAATTTTCTTCTCCCGAAGAATTCTATAAGCTTATCATTCATCCTGCGCTGAAATCTTTTACACAAAGATATTTCCCCGAAGTATGTCTGGAATACATGCAAAAGCTTAACGAAAAGAATAAGTTAAAGATCAAGGCGGATTCTTTCGGAACATGGGTCGGAAAACCCGGTACGATCGATATCGTATGCTACAACGAAGAAGGAAAGGCATCATTGGGCGTATGCAATTTCGACAAGCCCATGTTTACATACGAAGATTTCGAGTGGCTGATGTTCTGCGCCGATAAGGCTCAGCTTCCCACCGATGAGATATATGTATTTTCGTCGTCGAGGTTCGACGAAAAGCTTACGATAGAAGGTAAGATAAGCAAAAACCTCAATTTAGTACTTTTGGACAGAATGTAATTTATGGGAAAAAGTTTATATATAGCTGAGAAGCCCAGTGTTGCAAAGGAATTTGCCAGGGCTCTCAAATTAAACACAAAATCATACGACGGCTATATGGAATCGGATGAGGCCGTTGTCACATGGTGCGTGGGACACCTTGTGACAATGAGTTATCCCGAGGCTTATGATGAAAAATACAAAAAATGGTCTTTTGATACTTTACCGTTCATTCCCAAAGAAAACGAATGGAAGTATGAGATCATCGGAGCCGTCAAAAAGCAGTTCAATACAGTCAAAGGCTTACTTTTAAGAAGCGATGTCGATACGATCTATGTATGTACCGACTCCGGACGCGAAGGAGAATATATATACAGACTAGTCGATCAGGAAGCTCATGTTACCGGCAAGACCAAGCGACGTGTCTGGATAGATTCACAGACCGAAGAAGAGATCAACCGCGGAATAAAAGAAGCCAAAGACATCTCCGAATATGATAATCTCGCAAAAGCCGCTTATTTAAGGGCAAAAGAAGATTATCTCATGGGTATCAATTTTTCCAGAGCATTAACACTTAAATACGGTTATTCGGTAAAGGACTTTCTTAAAAAAGACAAGGCCGTTATTTCCGTGGGCAGAGTTATGACCTGTGTTCTCGGAATGATAGTCGAACGCGAAAACGAAATACGTAAATTCGTCGAAACCCCTTTTTATAAGGTTCTTGGCAACTTATCCATAGGTTCGTTCAATGCAAAAGGCGAATGGCGTGCGACGGAAAAGAGCAAATACTTTAATTCTCCAAAATTATACGGCGATAAGGGCGCAGGCTTTAAAGAAAGAGCCGATGCGGAAGAACTTATCGGATATTTAAACGATATTCCCGAACAGAAACCTTTTGTCGAATCCATCGAGAAAAAGAAAGAAGTCAAGAATCCTCCGTTACTGTTTAATCTTGCGGAACTTCAAAACGAATGTTCAAAACTTTTTAAGATAAGTCCCGATGAAACCCTTGCCGTTGTGCAGGAGCTATATGAAAAAAAACTGTGCACATACCCAAGAACCGATGCAAGAGTTCTTTCAACCGCCGTATCAAAGGTCATAGACCAGAATTTAAGAGGCCTGACCGGATATGCCCCTACAGCGGAATATGCAAGATTTATCCTTGATAAAAAGGGTTATATGGGTCTTGCAAGATCAAAATACGTAAATGACAAGCAGATAACCGACCATTATGCCATCATCCCGACGGGTCAGGGCCTTAACAATTTAAATTCGTTAAACGAAAGATGTGTCAAAGTATATGAGGTCATCGTGAGACGATTCCTTGCCATTTTTTTACCGCCCGCAACCTATAAGAAACTGTCGATCACGGTAAACAAAGCCGGCGAATCTTTCTTTTACAACTTTAAGGTCACCGAGTCGGAAGGCTATCTTAAGATAATGCAGTATTCTTTTTCAAAGAAAAAAGACGAAAAAGAAAGCGATGACTCTGAAGAAGAACCAAAGATCTCGAGTGAGGATCTTGAACTTATCTCGGCTCTAAAAAAAGGCGCGGAAGTTGCTTTGACCGATTATGAGATAAAAGAAGGCAAGACTTCACCTCCCAAAAGATACAATTCCGGTTCGATCATACTTGCTATGGAAAACGCGGGAAAGCTTATCGAAGACGAGGAATTGAGAGAACAGATAAAAGACTGCGGAATAGGTACCAGTGCCACAAGAGCGGAAATACTCAAAAAGCTGGTCAATATAAATTATCTTAATCTTAACAAAAAAACTCAGATACTCACTCCCACTCAAATGGGAGAGATGATATACTGTGTTGTGGGCCGAAGCATCCCTCAGCTGCTCAGTGCAAAACTTACGGCAAGCTGGGAACTCGGACTTACAATGGTCGCAAACGGCGAGATAACATCCGACGAATATATGAACAAAATGGATGATTTTGTGAGCAAACATACCGTTTCGGTAAAAGATTCAAGCCGTTTGAACGAGTTAAGAAACGATTATGCTTATGTAGCACAATTTTATAAATAAGTCACTTGAAAGGAGACTATATCATGGCAGACATCAAAATCAAAGATCTTTATACACTGGATGAGACTATCGCAAAGGATTTCCTTTCCAAATTTGAATATCCCTGGGAAGCCCTTCCTCACATTAAGGATTATATCATTGAACTCGGAAACACTCTCGACAAGGATAAATACGATTATATGGGCGACAATGTATGGATCGCAAAATCAGCCAAAGTCTTTACGAGCGCGTATATCGGAGGTCCATGTATCATAGGCGAAGATGCCGAAGTAAGGCAGTGTGCGTTCATAAGAGGCTCGGCAATAGTCGGCGCAGGCGCCGTTGTGGGTAATTCCACCGAACTTAAAAACGTAATATTGTTCAATAAAGTTCAGGTCCCTCACTACAATTATGTGGGTGATTCGATCCTCGGATATAAAGCTCATATGGGAGCGGGATCCATAACTTCAAACGTAAAGTCCGACAAAAAGCTTGTTGTGGTACACAATGAAGGAACGGATATCGAAACCGGTCTCAAAAAATTCGG
>JAEEMP010000093.1 GCA_016283275.1 Lachnospiraceae bacterium | reverse complement strand
TCATATAAAAGCTCTTTTATCATCTCGGCACTCGCTTCATCCTGACACACAAATTCAAGATGATATGCTTTTCCCGGATCGTTCACAAATCCGGCCGAAATAAATGCTCCCCTTAAATATGCACGCTTACAACAGTCATTTTCCAAAAGATAGATCGGAGCTTCTTTTGCGATCGCATCCAAAACTTCACTCATACCGGCCGTATCCCTTGAAAATTCAATGAAAGGTCTGTTGTTGTCAATACCTGTCCCTAAAATTTCAGTATTTATATTAAATGTTTTGCTTAACAAAGTAAAGCATTTTCTTAATGCCACCGCCGTCTCGGTGTTTTTGTATACAAAGATCGAACTTCCCACGCGCTTTCCCGAAAACGCAAGGAGTGCCGTAAGTTCGGAAATTCTGCAATGCCTTTCATGCGGGATCGACTTTATAAGTTCTTCTTTTACTTCGGACGAAAACGACATGCTTATCCTCCGTGGTTAACATCCCTGTGGGAGAGCTTAACCCAAAAATCCTCCTTGTCTTTGATATCGGCATATAACATCTCCGCAAGAGTAACACTCCTGTGATGTCCGCCGGTACACCCGATCGCAACAACAAGCTGATATTTCCCTTCTTTAATATAGTTGGGAATAAGGAACATCAACATGTCTTCAAGTTTTTTAAGAAATTCGCCCGACTCCTCAAAACTCATTACAAAATCTCTCACAGGCTTATCTAAACCCGTAAGATTTTTAAGCTCGTCTATATAGAAAGGATTGGGCAAAAATCTTACATCAAACACAAGATCCGCATCCTGCGGTATTCCGTATTTGAATCCGAAGGATACGATATTTATCATAAGATTGTTGTACTTCTTATCTTCCACAAATATGCGGTCGATCTCGACCTTTAACTCTCTTGTGAGAAGTTTGGAAGTATCTATCACATAATCTGCCTGCTTCTTTATCTCTTTAAGCACTTCACGCTCGCGTTCGATACCTTCTTCCACACGACCGTCCGGAGCAAGCGGATGCATTCTTCGTGATTCTTTATATCTCTTAAGCAATACCTCGGTACTCGTCTCAAGAAAAAGGATCTCGATCGTAACATTTTCTTTTTTTATACTGTCGATAGCTTTAACGGCCTCATCAAACGGCTGGTCGGCTCTGGCATCTATTCCGAGTGCGACCTTGGTAAGCTCGGTATTTTTCTCACTTATAAGGTCCACAAACATATCTATAAGCCTGACCGGAAGATTGTCCACACAATAATAACCGACATCTTCCAACATTTTTATCGCAGTTCTTTTGCCGCTTCCGCTCATACCGGTAACAACTACAAGCCGCATTCTGTCATCTCCGTTTTATTTATCAAAATTTCCCGAGTCTTATTACCTCCGGTTCAAGTTTAACGCTTGAATGTTCGTATACGCTCTTTTTAACATATTCGATAAGATCTGAAATATCCTTCGCTGTCGCCTGTCTGTCATTCACGATAAATCCGTTGTGCTTTTCGGACACACAGGCTCCGCCTATTCTGTATCCCGAAAGTCCGGCCTCGGAAATAAGCTTTCCGGCAAATGTTCCTTCGGGTCTTTTAAATGTACTTCCCGCACTCGGAAATTCAAGAGGCTGCTTTTCGATCCTTGATTCCAGAAGTTCTTTCATTTTAAGGCGGATATCTTCGTAATTGCCCTTTTTTAATCTAAAATCAACTTTAACAACAGTAAGCCCTGCCTTCTTGACATCGCTTTTTCTGTAGCCAAACCTTAATGAATGAGGCGAAACATATAAGATCTCTCCGTCGGGATTGACCGCTTCGACTCCGTCCACTACATCACCCGTTTCTCCGTCATAAGCACCCGCATTCATAACGATCGCTCCACCGACGGTTCCGGGTATCCCGAATGCAAATTCAAGCCCTGTCAGCGATTCTTCAAGTGCTTTCTTGCATACGTTTGAAAGAAGTGCTCCGGCACCGGCCGTGATAACATCACCTTTTGCGGATATGTCCGTAAGTTCACCGAACAGTTTTATGACTATGCCGTCATATCCTTCATCGGAAACAAGAAGGTTGCTTCCGTTACCGAGGATAAAGTAATCAGCCTGACATTTCTTAAGATAAGAAATTACATCGGACAATTCTTTCGATGTATTAACATTGATCATCATCGCTGCCGGACCGCCGACCCTGAATGTCGTATAGTCCTTAAGCGGAACCTGCTGCTTGATCCTTTCGGGATCTATGTACCTTGACAGGTTCTTTAACATCATTTCACTCAATTTTTTATCCGTCTTTCATTAGATTTTCTACAGAACCAGCTTGGCTGCCCCGTACATACCCGCATCATTTCCCAAAGTAGCAAGTACCATCTTTGCATTTTTGCTGCCTGAAAAAGCATATTTGTCAAAAGAAGGTGCGATGTAATCTAAAAGGATTTCTCCGGCCTTGGATACTCCGCCTCCTATTACAAATGCTTCGGGATTCACAACAGCCGCTATCATCGCAAGTCCTTTTCCCAAAACATTTCCGAACTCGGATGCTATTTCCATGCAAAGCTTATCTCCTGCTTTTACCCCGTCGAATACGGCTTTTGCTGAAAGATCGTCTTTTGTAAGAACCGTTTCTCCGCCCCAGGAATCAAACTTTTCGGATGCGGTCCTTGAAATACCGGTAGCTGATGCATACTGCTCAAGACAACCGTGTCCGCCGCAACCGCAAGCCTTCTCTTCGTCATCCTTTATGTGCATGTGGCCTATCTCGCCGCCCGCACCGGAAGATCCGTTTACGATCTTGCCGTCAATGATTATTCCGCCGCCTACACCGGTACCCAAAGTAACCATTACGATATCCGAATAGCCGATGCCTCCTCCGAGCCACATCTCACCTAAAGCGGCAACATTGGCATCATTTCCTACCATTGCCTTAAGACCTGTGAGCTTTGAAAGCGTTTCAGCCGCATCAAACGTTCCCCATCCAAGATTAACGGCTTTGTGCACAACGCCCTTGGAATCAACCGGGCCGGGCACTCCGGCACCTACGCCTATGACATCATCTTTTGAAATGTTCTTTTCTTTAAGTTTTGCTTCTATTGAAGCCGCCACATCGGGAAGGATCTTCTCACCGCCGTTTGATTTATCGGTATCGATCTCCCACTTTTCGAGGCATTTCCCTTCATCCGAAAGAAGTCCCATTTTAACTGTTGTGCCGCCTATATCTACTCCGAATACGTATTTCATCGTATTACCCCCTATCTTTAATCATCTTCGCGCTTTTCGGCGAAAGACTTCTGAAGTCTCTTGTAAAGTTCCTGTGCAGCATTATAACCCATCTTCTTCTGACGGTAATTAACAGCCGCGGATTCACATATTATCGCAAGATTACGACCGGGACGGATGGGAATGTTATGGCACACTATCTTATTTCCCAGATATTCCGTATATGTCTCCTCAAGTCCGAGCCGGTCATATTCTTTATCCTTATTCCAGTCTTCCAGTTTGATCACAAGATCTATTGCCTGTGTATCCTTTACACTCGATACACCGAAAAGAGTCTTTACATCCACTATACCGATACCTCGAAGCTCGATAAAGTGCTTTGTCACATCCGGCGCCGAACCTATAAGCGTATCGTCGGAAACCTTTCTGATCTCGACAACGTCATCGGTTACAAGACGGTGACCTCTCTTTATAAGTTCAAGTGCGGCCTCGGATTTACCGATACCGGATTCACCGGTGATAAGAACACCTTCACCGAATACATCCACCAATACACCGTGGACCGTAATACAAGGTGCAAGTTTTACATTAAGCCACCTTATTATCTCAGCCATGAAATCCGAAGTGGATTTTTTGGTAAGCAATAAGGGAACTCCGTGTTCTTTGGCTTTCTCCATAAAAATATCATCCGGAATGAGCTCCCTGCAGAATACTATGGCGGGTATATTGCAGGAAAGAAGCTTATCGTACATCTCACGCTTTTTCTTAACGCTCATGCCTTCCATATATGTATATTCGACAAAACCTATGATCTGAAGTCTTGTCGCATCAAAGTGCTCGAAATATCCCGCAATCTGAAGCGCAGGACGGTTAATATCGGGCTGGGTGATCTTGATGTTCGAAATATCAATATCGGGGGTCAAGATCTGAAGCTTCATCTTTTCAACGATCTGCTCAAGCTTTACTGATGCCATACAATAATCTCCTTCTTGGAAAATGGAGCCGAAAACACATTCTTTTCAGCGTTCGCCTTAAGTTTATCACACCAAATGCTCTTATTCAAAGTCAGAATGAAAATATTTGTAAATTTCACGCGCAACATTCTCGGGGATCTCTGCTTTTGCGGCTATTTCCTCTGCGGTTGCGGCTTTTATGGCATCAATGTTGTCAAAAGAACGCATAAGTGCTTTTCTTCTTTGCGGTCCCACTCCCGGAATATCCTCAAATATCGAATGGGTCTGCTTTTTCTCCCTGAGACTCTTGTGATATTCTATCGCAAATCTGTGAGCTTCATCCTGAACCCTTGTGATCAGTTTAAATGCTTCCGAGTGTTTATCTATCGGGATCTCCACACCATCCACATACAGTCCTCTGGTGCGATGGTTGTCGTCCTTTACCATACCGCATACGGGAATATTTATCTTAAGTTCGTCAAGAACCTTAAGCGCTATGTTGACCTGCCCTTTTCCGCCGTCCATTAAAATAAGGTCGGGAAATCTTGAAAAACTTCCGTAACAGTTATCGATGTTCTTTTCGGAAAGCTGTTTTCTTTCCTCAAAGCCATGAATAAATCGTCTGGATAAAACTTCATGCATGCATGAATAATCATCAGGGCCTTCTACGGATTTTATCCTGAACTTTCTGTAAGAGCCTTTTACCGGCTTTCCTTCTTCAAATACGACCATTGAGCCGACATTCTGGAATCCGTTTGTATTTGAAATATCAAAGGCCTCAAGTCTGTTTAAGCCCTCTATATCGATAAGCTTTGAAAGTTCTTCCATGGCCCCTTTGGTCTTTTTCTCTTCGGTTATTATGCGTTCTTTGTCCTGCTTAAGGACCAAAGCGGCATTGTTTGCCGCAAGTTCCACAAGTTTTTCCTTTGTACCTTTATGCGGAGTTACGAGCTTTACCGACCCTCCGCGCATTTTTGAAAGCCATTCCTCGATTATCGCGCTTTCGTTCAGATCGTCCGGAAGCATGATCGTGGGCGGAATATACGGAGTTCCCGTATAATATCTTTTTACAAATTCTTCCAATATTTCCGCATCCGTCATTCCCGATATATCTTCAACATGATGGTGCTCTCTGCCTATCATTTTACCGTTTCTTATAAAGAATACCTGCACTACGGCATCGGTCTCATCATGCGCCTGGGCTACGATATCCCTGTCATCGAATCCCGTGTTGTCTTCTATCTTCTGACGTTCCGTTATCCTTTTTGCATTTTCCAACAGTTCCCTGTATCTTATTGCCTCTTCGAAATTCATCTCCTCTGAAGCTTTTTCCATTTTTTCTTTGAGAAGCCTCATTAATGTCTTATCGTTACCGTTCATAAAATCTATGGCAAGGGCAACGTTTTTTTTGTACTCTTCCGAAGATATCTTTCCCGTACAGGGCGCCATGCAAAGACCCATATGATAATTTAAGCACGGCCTGTCATTCTCTATTCCTTCGGAAACCTTTTTGTTGCAGGTACGAAGCATATATGTGCCGTTTAAAAGTTCTATGATATCATGCACGGCAAAAGCGCTTGTGTAGGGACCGAAATATTTGGCCTTGTCCCTGCCCATGCGTCTCACCATTGCTATTTTGGGGAATTCCTCATTCACCGACACTTTAATATAAGGGTATGTCTTAGAGTCTTTAAGAAGTGTATTGTATTTGGGATTGTATTCTTTGATAAGATTGTTCTCAAGAACAAGTGCCTCAAGCTCCGAATCGACAACGATATACTCAAATCTGTCGATCAAAGATATCATCCTCTCTATCTTCGGAGTCCTGTTATTCATGACACGAAAATATGACCTTACACGATTGTAAAGGTTTACTGCCTTTCCCACGTATATTATGTTGTCGTCCGCATCATGCATAAGATAAACTCCCGGTTTCTTCGGGAGTTTATCAAGCTCATCTTTAATATTGAACATATTATTCCAAGGGGAGTGTATAGGGCGCAGCTTCGATTTTCACATCCGCATTTTTATCGGCTTCATCGGATGTTTCCCCTGTATTATCGCCGCTTCCTTCGTTATCCTTTTTCTCTTCTTCGGGATCCGGAAGTCCTTTTTCCCGTCTGAAGATCTCCATAAATTCCTTGCCAGTGATCGTTTCTTTCTCAATAAGATATGCTGCTATCTTATCAAGTATCTCACGGTTTTCGCGAAGAAGTCTCAATGCTTCCTCATAAGAATCCTTAAGGATCTTCATGACTTCTTCATCTATCTGGGCTGCGGTGACTTCACTGCAGTTTAAGACTGTTCTGCCTTCAAGATACTTGCTCTCGACAGATTCAAGACCGATAAGACCGAAACGCTTGCTCATGCCATACATGGTAACCATGTTTCTGGCGATCGTTGTAGCTTTTTCTATATCGTTGGCAGCTCCTGTGGTGACCGAATCAAATACTATCTCTTCGGCTGCTCTTCCGCCCACAAGACCTACAAGCATTGCGCGCAGTTCCTTTTCGGAATTTAAATATTTCTCTTCTTCGGGAACCTGCATTACATAACCGAGAGCTCCCATCGTACGGGGTACGATCGTGATCTTCTGCACGGGTTCCGCGTTTTTCTGCAAAGCAGCTACAAGAGCATGACCCACTTCGTGGTAGGAAACGATCTTACGCTCTTCGGCACTCATGATACGGTCTTTCTTTTCCTTACCCACAAGTACCTGCTCAACTGCTTCGAAAAGATCTTTCTGGCTTACATACTCACGGTGTTCTTTGACTGCATTGATGGCCGCCTCATTGATCATATTCGCAAGATCCGAACCGACTGCACCGGAAGTAGCCAGTGCAATTGCGTCAAGATCTACGGAATCATCCATAAGAACATCTTTTGCGTGAACCTTAAGTATCTCGGTACGGCCTTTAAGATCGGGCTTATCAACGATTATACGCCTGTCAAAACGACCGGGACGAAGAAGCGCTTTATCAAGGATTTCGGGTCGGTTAGTGGCAGCCAGGATAAGTACACCCTTTGAACTGTCAAAACCGTCCATCTCTGAAAGAAGCTGGTTCAATGTCTGCTCACGCTCTTCATTTCCTCCGCCGTATTTCGAATCACGGCTTCGGCCGATGGCATCGATCTCATCGATAAATACTATACAGGGAGCATTACGGCTTGCCTCTTTGAAAAGATCCCTTACTCTTGAAGCACCGACGCCCACAAACATCTCTACAAAATCCGAACCTGTTAGCGAGAAGAAGGGAACATGTGCCTCGCCCGCAACAGCCTTTGCAAGAAGCGTTTTACCGGTTCCGGGAGGTCCCACCAAAAGTGCACCCTTCGGAAGTTTTGCACCGATCTTAACGTATCGGCCGGGATTATGCAGGAAATCCAC
>JAEEMP010000092.1 GCA_016283275.1 Lachnospiraceae bacterium | reverse complement strand
GACCGGTTACAGTATGCTGATCGGCGGGCTGATGCTGCTTTTGTGTGGCGCTGTGGCCGGGATTCAAGTTTCGTGGAATATCACGCTTGCCGGAATTGGCGTCATCTGCGTTCTGTTCCTGATCTCGGCGGTATGCTTTGGAATATACAATCTGTTGCTGGACAATCATCCGATCAGCAAGGTTGCGATCTTTAATGCACTGATCCCGGTGCTGGGCGTGATGTTTGCATCGCTTCTTTTAGGCGAACCGTTTAAGTGGCAGTATCTTGCGGCATGCTTGTGCGTAGCGACAGGGATCTACATGATCAATACGGACAGGAAAACGAAACAAAAATAAACGATGATCCGTGAGGGATCCATCATGACAAGGGGGTACAACGTGATGAACAGAACCATAAGATTAAATGACGGCTCAGACCTTCCTACACTGGGTATGGGGACCTGGTTTATGGGAGAGAACAGAGCCATAAGAGCTGAGGAGATCGATGCGCTTCGAACCGGTATCGGCGAAGGGATCAAGCTGATCGATACAGCTGAAATGTACGGCTCCGGCTTATCGGAAGAGCTGATCGGTGAGGCGATCCGAGGGATCGACCGGGACACACTTTATCTTGTCTCCAAGGTACTTCCGTCCAATGCGGGCGGCAGCAGCCTGGAGCGAAGCCTGGACGCTTCCTTAAAGAGGCTCGGAACAGACCATCTCGATTTGTATCTCTATCACTGGCGCGGTTCCTATTCGCTTGAGGAGACGGTCGCTAAGATGGAAGATATGGTTCGTAAAGGGAAAATCAAGAGGTGGGGCGTTTCGAATTTTGACACGGACGACATGGAAGAGCTCCTTGCAGTACCGAATGGCAGCCACTGCGCGGTTAACCAGGTACTCTATCACCTTGGCTCCCGCGGGATCGAATTTGAATTGCTCCCTTTTTTAAGAGAAAAGAATATCCCCGTGATGGCATATTGCCCGCTTGCGCAGGCGGGGACGCTTCAGAGAAAACTCCTGTCTGACCGGACGCTTCAAAGTGTTGCGAAAAAATACGGCGTGACCGTAATGCAGCTTCTCTTGATGTTCGTGCTTTTCAACGATCATGTGTGCGCGATCCCTAAGAGCGGGAGAGCAGAGCATGTGAAGTTAAATGTTCAGGCAGCGGAGATCCAATTGGAAGACGAAGACTATCGGAAGATTTCGGACGCCTTCCCTGCGCCGAATCATAAGACATACTTGGACATTGTATAAAAATGGTCCCTTGGGGACGGGGTCAATGTCATTTAGATAAGAACTCTCATTCTTTCAACAGAATATATTTCCAAAATCAGAGGTGAAAAAGCCTCTGATTTTTTTCGCATTTTTTTACATAAATGCTTGACAGATTAGTCAAAAAATGTTGCCGCACCTTGAGTATAGAACGTTTTTACGGAGGTGCTGACATGTCATTTACTGTTACTGAAATACGGCAAAATCTTTTTTCTGCGCTTTCACTCCTGCTGGAACGGAGGAATGAATTTTTGAAAAATCCAACTTCCGATTTCACCCGGAAAAAGAAAATCTCGTTTGAAAAGACCATGCTATTTCCTATGATCGCAGGTGCGGACAACGTTGCAACGGAACTTCTTAACCTGTTCGGTGAAGAAGAACTGCCGCTGCCATCAGCTATGATTCAGCGTCGCAACCAGATAAAAAAGGAAGCGTTCAGGGAACTCTTTTATCTGTTTAATAAAAGCATTCCTGACGGAAATACTTTTCATGGATATCAACTTGTCGCCTGCGATGGAACTCGACTTAATCTTCCCCATAATAAGGCTGATTCCAACACTCTTGTTGATAACATAGAGGGTAGAAAAAGCTTTAATCAGATCCATATGAATGCGCTTTATGACATCCTGAATGATCTGTTCCTAGATATAGAAATCCAAGGAATGCAAAAACTGGATGAAATAGGAGCATTATGCAGATTTCTAGACAAGCATGCAGGCACGGATAGAAGACGCATTTACATTGCGGATCGCGGATATGCTTCCTTCAACGTTTATGCCCATGCAATTAATAATAATCAGATGTTTTTGATTCGCATGAAGGCAAGTGATGCACAACATCTATACTCTGATCATCAACATCTGTCGGAGAAATCCACTATTGACGAGAGCGTTACGATTCATGTCGGACGCAGACGAAAGAGTTCCAACTGTAAGTATGAAAACTACCATTTTGTCCGCAAAAATCATCGTTACGATTTCATTGATTACGGCACAAATAAAGTAGATTTCTTCAGGCTTCGTATACTAAAGTTCCCTCTTTCAAATGGTTCGTTTGAATACATAGCAACGAATCTTCCAAAAGAACTGTTTTCCCTGGCTTCAATCAAAAAACTGTATAACTTAAGGTGGGGCGAGGAAACCGCTTTCCGTCATTTGAAATATGCCGGAAATATGGTTCATATCCATTCAGTGAAGCCTGATTTTTTAATACAGGAAATATACGGAAAGCTGACGCTATATAACTTTTCATCATGTATCACAAAAGCCATAGCCAAAAGAAAAACCGCGAGCACCTCTTATAAATATAGCTTTAATCACACCCAGATACAGAAAATTGTGCGCTTTTACATTATAGGAGCGGTTAAGAACTTAGAGAAGCTGTTCAATAAATTCCTAGTGCCAGTCCGACCGGGACGCAAATTCAAAAGAATCATGCGTCGCCAGTAAGCTGATACACTAAACTACAGATAATCCAAAACAACTTAATACCTTTCAGTAGGCAGTCCCCACAGACTGTCTGTTTGCCTTTTTCAAAAATAGAATTTTTGACCGTAAACCCGAGAACTGGCTGTATTATGTTTGGAAGTATCATGCTTTAAAGGATACACTATTCTTAAAGCTTTTACTATCTAAATTACATTGGGACGGGGTTGAGGTACCATTTTTGCAAAATGAACGACGAACCCCG
>JAEEMP010000091.1 GCA_016283275.1 Lachnospiraceae bacterium | reverse complement strand
GAATTTGTAAGTCATCGTGAAGAATATGTGATCTCGGGATTTGATTTCTTTAAAACCTTTAAAGGCATCATGATAAACGGCATACAGCACTATGATTCTTTTCATAAGTATATTTATATCCCGATCGTTTTCGCACTACCGTTTCTTGTGATCGATATCGTAAAGAAGGGTAAACTTTGGAAAGTCTATATTGCGGCAGCAGTGCTCATGGTCTTAACGGGTCTTCTGTACGCATTCTTTGCGGCGGATTTTACGGCCGACTTAAAAAACAACATGACCGGAATGCTTAAGACCTTCCAGGCGCAGAGATTCTACTGGCTTCTTGTAGGCGGCTGGTATGTATCACTCGGTATATCACTCGCTGTCATATGGGATCATATAAAAGAAAGATCCGCGATCTGCGGGCTGATCCTTATCACGCTTTTATACTTACCTACGCTTATATACGTGGCCAAGAATCCGGATTGCATCTTTTATCAGAACGTAAATCAGATAAATAACGGAAGCGATATTACGGGCTATATTTCATGGGAAAGCTATTACGGTGAAGACCAGCTTGATAAAATAGAAAAAGACATCGGGAGGGATATGTCGAAGTATAAGATCGCACATCTCGCCACCCCTCCGGCACCTTCGCTTTTACACGGTTTTTACACAATAGACGGTTATTCAAACGATTATCCTCTTTCATACAAACATGAATTTGCAAAGATAATCGAAAAAGAACTTTCAAAAAATGATATGATATCTGAATATTTTTACAACTGGGGCAACCGTTGCTACCTTTTCTATTCCGGTTTCGGCGATGCCTATATGCTTGATAAGAATACCGACGCCACGATCTCCGGTATGGAATTCGACCTTAACAAGATGCGTGAACTCGGCTGTGAATATATCTTTTCCGGTGTATGCATCACCGACGCGGACACTTTGGGCATAACCCTTTTAAACACCTATGAAGACGATGTTTCATTCAGAAAACTCTGGGTATACGAGATTTCTTTAACTCAATAACGCTAAGATCTGCCGGCCGTGATATACGGGCCGGCTTTTTTATTGTCCGGTCCGGGTGAGGGTTTTACGGTATTCACGGGGAGACAGACCATATTGTTCTTTGAAACTTCGGTAAAAGAAACTTGAGTTGTCGTATCCGATCATTTGGTAGATCTGTTCGACAGTGTGTCCGGTCTCGGTAATAAGATAGCGTGCCTGCTGAAGTTTTCGTTCTTTTAGCAGTTCTTTGAAGTTTTTTCCCGTATGTTTTTTTAAAAGACGGCTTAAGGAATATTCGGGCTGGTTGAGTATCTGCGATATTTCAAAAAGTGTGCCGTCTTTATAATTGTTTTCGATGTATTTCAGGGTTTCAAAGACAAGAGTGTCTTCGTAATCTACCGATGAATCCGATCTTATGCCGTCAAAGAAGGCGGAAAGGTTCATGAACAGAAGCCCCATTGTGGTGCGGGTTAAGGTATTTGTCCCCTTTTTGTCGGAAAAGATCGTCCAGATCATGTTCTCGATAAGATTTGTGACCGGCGGTATATTTCCTGAGTTGAAAAGAAGATAACTTTGTGAAGATATTTTTCCCGATATGGCAGCGATCAAAAAATCGCGAAGCTGATTTTCGGTATCGATCATTGAGATCGTGCGGTCGAAAAATTCAGGAAGGATGATAAAATTAACGGCAATGTCGTTAACTCCGGCCGGAAGGATTTCCTGGGTGGCGTTTGGATTTAAGAACATCAGATCCCCTTCAGTAAGAATGATCCTTTCTTTTTTGTTGATAATGTGAGTGGTAGTGCCGCTTAGCATATATATCATTTCTATATAGTTGTGGGTGTGCTCCGGAAAATGCACAAAGCGGGTGTGGGGCCTTATGTCTATAAGTTTTCCCTTTTCAAGAAGCATATCACAGTCGATCTTAAAATCGTCTTCGGGCGCTTTTGTATAAAGCCCGGTATCGATGGTATCGGATCCGCTCAATATTTTCTTTTCTTCTTCCGTTACGGTTTTCAATCTTTCGATAAGTTCAAAGCGCATAAAGACTCCTGTGCAAATAAGGTCCTAAAAATGGAAAGACAAGACCTAAATTTTTGTGTAAATACAATGTAGCATACAGTATATAAATATGCAAAGCAAGTTGGCAAAAAACGGAAAGGAGAAAATATGGACTATTATCTTGCGATAGATATAGGAGCTTCAAGCGGCCGGCATGTTCTTGGGTATATCGAAAACGGCGTATTTAAGACCGAAGAAATATACCGCTTCAAAAACGGTATCGTGGCTAAGAATGAAAAACTTGTCTGGGATACAAAAAGATTGTTCAAAGAGATACTTACAGGCATGAAAATGTGTAAGAGTCTTGATAAGATTCCCAAAAGTGTGGCCATAGATACCTGGGCGGTGGATTATGTACTTCTTGATAAAAACGACGATCCGATCGGGGATGCCTACGCATACAGGGATAACCGTACAAAAGGCATGGATGAGCGGGTTTATAAGATCATTTCCGAAGAAGACCTGTATTCCCGTACGGGTATCCAGAAACAGCCCTTTAATACGATATATCAGCTCATGGCGGAAGAAGAGTCTGATGAAAAGAGGTTAAAAGAAGCAAAAGCCATGCTTCTTTTACCTGATTATTTCAATTTCCTGCTTACGGGAGAAAAGGCAAGTGAGTATACAAATGCTTCCACAACTCAGCTTTTAAGCCCCGATACAAAGGACTGGGATAAGGAACTTATAAGGATGCTCAATATACCGGAAGATATCTTTATGCCGGTCCGAAAGCCCGCAGAAAAGCTTGGAATGCTTAGAGAGGAGATCAAAAAAGAGGTCGGATACGACTGTGAAGTAACGATCACCGCGAGTCATGATACCGCATCTGCCGTTATAGCGGTTCCGTCACTTGATGACAGCCTTTATATAAGTTCGGGTACATGGTCGCTTATGGGAACGGAAATGATCAAGGCGGACCTGTCGGAAGAAAGCAGGCTTCTAAATCTTACAAACGAAGGCGGAATGGACTATAGGTTCAGATTTCTTAAAAACATCATGGGTATGTGGATGGTCAATTCGGTCAAAGAGGAAATGTGCAGGGCGGCTTCTTTTAAGGTCATTTCGGATCTTGCGGAAAAGGCTGATATCGATTCAACGGTAGACGTAACGGATTCCCGATTTTTTGCCCCCGTGTCAATGGCTGAAGAGATAAGAAAGGCCTGCATGGAGAAGGGCATGAAAATTCCGGAAAGCATAGGCGACTTTGTGCGTGTCATATATCAAAGTCTTGCAAAAGGATATTTAAAAACAGCCGGGGAGATCGAAGGAAGGACTCAAAAGAAATACGGCACACTCCATATAGTGGGCGGTGGTTCGAAGGCGGAGCTGTTAAACCGGATGGTTGCGGACACTTTAAACATGACGGTCACAGCCGGTCCGACGGAAGCGACGGCTGTCGGTAATATAGCGGTTCAGATGATAGGAGACGGAGTGTTTGAAGATTTACTTAATGCAAGAAAATGCATAAAAGAGTCATTTGATGTAAAAACATATATTCCGAAGAAGAAGGAGGAGGATCAAAAATGAGCAGATATGAAGAAGCAAAGAACAGATACGGAGAGATAGGTGTCGATACCGATGCGGCGATGGAGATCTTAAAGACATTACCGGTCTCGCTTCATTGCTGGCAGGGTGATGATGTGATCGGGTTCGATCAAAGAGGTCCTTTGACGGGCGGCATCCAGACTACGGGTAATTATCCCGGAAAGGCGCGCAATTACGAGGAACTTTTTAAAGATATGGAGAAAGTGATCGAACTGACCCCGGGTAAAAAGAAATTGAATGTTCATGCAAGCTACGCGATTTTTGAAAACGGAGAGTTTGCCGATCGTGATGCGATCGAGCCAAAACATTTTAAAAAATGGGTTGAGTTTGCAAAGAAGCACAACGCAGGAATAGATTTTAACCCCACTTTTTTTTCTCACCCGAAAGTAAAGGACGGATTAACCCTTTCGAGTCCCGATGAAGAGACAAGGCGATTTTGGATAAATCACGGAATAGCGTGCTTAAGGATATCGGAATATTTTGCAAAAGAAACGGGTGTACCGTGTGTAATGAACATATGGATAGGAGACGGTCTTAAAGATATTCCGGCAGACAGATTGGGACCGAGAAAACGTTATAAGGATGCTCTTGAGCAGATACTTTCAAAGCCATACGACAGAAGGCTTGTAAAACCCTGTGTGGAATCAAAGGTTTTTGGAATAGGAGTCGAATCGTATACGGTCGGATCTGCCGAATTTACTTTAAGCTTTGCTGCAACGCATGAAGGCTGCATGCCGCTTATGGATAACGGACATTACCATCCGACGGAGGTCGTATCGGACAAGATCTCGGCATTACTTGCCTATTATCCCGAGATAGCACTTCATATCACAAGACCTGTACGCTGGGATTCCGATCATGTTGTTTTATTCGACGACGAGACAAAAGAAATGGCCAAGGAAATAGTGTGTTCCGGTGGACTTTCAAGGGTATACATGGCACTTGATTATTTTGATGCAAGCATCAACAGGATATCCGCATGGGTCACGGGCTTCAGGTCCTGGCAAAAGGCTCTTTTGTATGCACTGACTTTACCTAACGGAGACCTTAAAAAGCTTCAGGATGAAGGTAATTTCACAAAACTCATGGTAATGCAGGAGGCTATGAAGACTTTCCCGTTTTCTGACATATGGGAAGAATACCTTATACGGGAAAATGTTCCGACAGATACGGAATACTATGACAGAATTGCCAATTATGAGAAAGAAGAACTGTTAAAGAGGAGATAAGGATGAAAGTAACGGAAGCGGAATTTGTAAAAAAATTCATAAAGACGGCCGACGACGGATGGACATTGGGATGGCACGAAAGAAACGGCGGAAACTTATCATACAGGATCAAACCGGGTGAAGTGTCCGACGTAAAAGATAATTTTAAAGAAGGCGAATGGCGGGATGCGGGGACTTATGTGCCCGGACTTAAAGGCGAATTCTTTCTTGTGACCGGAAGCGGAAAGTTTTTCGAAAATGTAAAAGAGGATCCCGAGGATACGCTTTCGATCATTGAGATCGATGATACGGGAAAAAGATACAGAATCGTATGGGGGCTTGTAAACGGCGGAAGACCCACCTCCGAACTTCCGACTCATCTTATGAATCATGAAGTCAAAAAAGCGATAAACGATAAATATCGTGTTATTTATCATGCCCATACAACAAATCTGATCGCTCTTACTTTTGTGTTGCCGCTTGAAGATGAAGTATTTACAAGAGAATTGTGGGAAATGGCAACAGAGTGTCCGGTCGTTTTTCCGGACGGTGTAGGCGTCGCTCCCTGGATGGTACCCGGAGGATATGAGATAGCGGTAAAAACATGTGAGCTCATGAAAAAATACGATCTTGCGATCTGGGCGCATCACGGAACCTTTGCCGCGGGTTTTGATTTCGATCTTACCTTCGGACTTATGCATACAGCCGAAAAAGCTGCGGAAATACTTGTAAAAGTATTATCGATGGGAATGGGAAAGAAGCAGACCATTGAGCCTGAAGATTTCAGAAAACTGTCGGAGGCTTTTTCGGTAAATTTACCCGAAAGATTCCTGTATGAAAAATAAGTCGCACATCAAAAAGTAAATATAGTTATAAAAATGAGTCAATGCAATATATTTTTTACAAAAGTTGTTTTACGGGCAAGACAATTTAGCAAATATAATTCGAAAATAATAAATTTATAGCCTCTGTTTGCTTCTTTTTCGTAAAATATTGACTGATAAATATTGTGGGTATAAACTCAAGTCATCAATTTTCAAGAAGGGAGACGAATTATGAAATTGAGAAAACCGGTAGCTATTATCGCTACATTGGCAATGGTGTTAAGTCTCGCAGCATGCGGTGAAGAACCCGCATCCGTAAGCGAAACCGCACCGGCATCTGTTTCGACAGAAACAAGCACATCTGTTGAAGCATCGGTTGAGCCCGAAGCTGAAGCAGAACCTATTACGTTACACATGGCATGGTGGGGTTCACAGACAAGACATGACAGAACGATCGCGGTTATCGAACTGTATGAGTCATTACATCCCAACATCAACATCGAGTATGAGCCCATGGATTTTGACGGATACTTCAATAAGCTCACTACTTTGGTAGCTTCCAACGAAGTATGGGATATTTTCCAGCTCGGAAGTAACTTTCCCACATACCAGTCAAAGATCTATTGCCTCAATGATTTCATTGCAGACGGAACTATCGATGTTTCCGGTACAACAGAAGCATTCTTACGTATTGCGGCAGATGAAAACGGAAATCAGGTCGGTCTTTGCAGCGGTGTCAACACATACGGTATCGCATACGATCCTCAGCTTTTTGCAGATGCAGGCGTAGCTGAACCCACCGAAAACTGGACATGGGAAGATTACAAGCAGGCATGCTTAACGATCCATGAAAAACTTGGCATCTATGGTTCATCAAAGTTTGATGACTGGCAGGCAGGCGCTTCAATGGGCGTCAATCAGGAAGGTTTCGGAATCGGTTTCTTTAATAAGACAAATGACGGTCTTGGATTTGACGATCCCAAAATGTTGAGCGATTATATCCAGATGCGTGCAGACCTTGTAAAAGCAGGCGCATATCCCGATCCCGGTGCATGCAACGAGATTTCGGATATTGAAAATGACTTTGTGGTATCCGGTGAAGCAGCAATGACATGGGTAGCTTCCAATCAGTTCGTATCACTTTGCAATGCAGCAGGAAGAGAACTTAAGCTCATCAATCCTCCGAGAAAGAAAGCTGACGGTCCTGCAGGCGTTTCGATCCAGTCCTCGCAGATGCTCTGCGTATCTCAGGATTCCGAGCATCCTGAAGAAGCAGCTAAGTTCATCGAGTTCTTCCAGAGCAACGTTGATGCCAACAAGATCCTTCTTGCAGAACGCGGTATCCCTACATTCACAGCTGTTCGTGAAGCTCTTGCAGACGATCTTACAGACGTTGAAAAGGCAGTTTATGAATATGTTGATGTAGTAGGTGCTTTTGATACAGGCGGTGAGACGGTAAACCCTGCAAGCCCTGCTTGTACGGATGCGATCAAGGAACAGTACAATTACTATCTTGAAAAGGTTATCTACGGCGAAATGACGGCTGATGAGGCTTCTCAGGCAATATATGATTTCGCGGCATCACAGTTTTAAAATACACCTCCTTTGTTAGATTAAAAATCGGTCCCCGCCGTACTTGCGGCGGGGCACCCAAAGGAAATCGCCTTCCTTACCGAAGGCTTATTTTTTGAAAAGGTTATTTTTTATTAATGAGGTTACCATGAGCAAGTCAGCAAATATCGAAAAAACGGTCATAAAGAGTGAGCGCACGGCGTGGAACAGATTCATATACAACAACAATACCGTCGGATATATTTTTGCGTCTCCGTTTATACTGGGTTTTCTCGTCTTTACGTTAATCCCGATGCTCAGTTCTCTTTACTATTCATGCACGGATTACAATCTTATAGAAAAAGAACACTTTATAGGAATACAGAATTACGTAGATCTTTTTAAAGACGAAAGATTTTTAAATTC
>JAEEMP010000090.1 GCA_016283275.1 Lachnospiraceae bacterium | reverse complement strand
CGAAGAATTGAAATCTGAAATAGAACGATATATAAAGTATTATAACGAGCAAAGAATCAAAGAGAAACTAGGATGGATGAGCCCTGTTCAATACAGGCTCCATCTTTTATCTGCATAAAGAAAACGAGACGACCAAAGTCGGCTCGTAAAAAAGTCTAACTTTGAGGGGTCACCTCAAAAGCATCACCTTTTTTCATAAACATTTCATTAATTTACCCTTTTTATAATTGACTTTAGCGCTGTAGATATTCTAAAATTCAAGGGTGTGTTTAATGTGCAGTGTAACGATTTACAAAAGGAATAAAAAGCTATGAAAAGATATTGGAAATATGTTAAACCGTATCTTCCCGCATTTATCATAGGACCCCTTATGATGATAGTGGAAGTCGTAGGCGAGATCGTTTTGCCAAAGCTTATGGCGCAGATAATAAATAACGGTGTTGCGAACCGGAATGTACCTTATATAATCACCATGGGCTTATTTATGGTAGTGACCGCGATATGCATGGCGCTTGGCGGAATCGGCGGCGCCTGGTTCGGAGCAAAGGCTTCGATCAATTTTGCGGCGGATCTGAGAAAAGATGCATTTTCAAATGTTCAGAAATTCAGTTTTGCCAATATTGACCGCTTCAGTACCGGCTCTTTGGTGACGCGTCTTACAAACGATATCACTCAGGTTCAGAACATGGTAAACATGAGCCTTCGAATGCTTTTAAGAGCACCGGGCATGCTTATAGGTGCGGTCATCATGGCATTTGTCATGAATGCAAGGCTTGCGGTGATAATCCTTGTGGTAATACCCATATTGGTCGTCACGATCGCGATAGTCATAAAGATGGCCTTTCCCAGGTTTCAGGCTCTCCAGGAGAAGATGGACAGATTGAACTCTACGATAAGAGAGTCGCTTACCAATGTCCGTGTTATAAAATCCTTTGTAAGGGACGATTTTGAACAGGGAAAATTTGAAGAAGCCAACGGCAATTTAAAGGAATCATCGTTAAGGGCTTTCAAAGTAATGATCACAACGATGCCTTTAATGGGTCTTATGATGAACGCCACGACCATTGCGGTAGTGTGGTTCGGAGGTAAGCAGATACTTGTGGGCGACATGCCTGTCGGAGATCTGACCGCATTTATCACATATGTTACCCAGATATTGATATCACTCGTAATGTCTTCCTTTATAATACTTCAAAGTTCGCGTGCCATTGCTTCTGCAAGACGTATCAACGAAGTTATCGACTGCAAGTCCGACATAAACGACGATAACGCCGCTTATCCCGACAGACTCGTGAAAGACGGCTCCGTGGAATTTAAGAATGTTTCTTTCAGATATTATAAGGACAGTACCGAACCTGTTCTGGACAATATAAGCTTTAAGATCGAAAGCGGCGAGACTGTGGGTATTATAGGATCGACCGGTTCGGGCAAAACAACACTCGTGCAGATGATATCCAGATTATACGATGTCGATGACGGTGAGGTTTTGGTCGACGGAGTAAATGTAAAGGATTATTCGCTTAAAAACTTAAGAGAAGGTGTTTCGATGGTACTTCAGAAGAACATCCTTTTCTCGGGTTCAATAATTGAGAACTTAAAGTGGGGCGATGACGAGGCTGACCTTTCCGAGATCAGAAAGGTTGCGGATATGGCACAGGCAGACGGTTTTGTAACGGGATTTGAAGACGGTTACGAAACGGAACTCGGTCAGGGCGGCGTAAACGTATCGGGCGGACAGAAACAGAGACTCTGTATCGCAAGAGCAATGCTCAAAAAGCCGAAGATACTTATTCTTGATGACTCCACGAGTGCGGTCGATACCGCTACAGAGGCTGTTATCAGAAAGAATTTAAAGGAATATTGTCCTGACACCACAAAGATCATAATCGCGCAGCGTATTTCATCAGTTATAGAGGCCGATAAGATAATCGTCATCGATGACGGTAAGGTAGTCGGTCTCGGCTGTCACAGCGAATTGATGGAAAACTGTGAGGCATATAAAGAGATCTACTATTCGCAGATGGACAAGGAGGTGGGTGCGTAATGAACGAAGCTACACGTAAACGCCTCGAAGAAAAATATAATAAAAAGAACGAAAAGTTCATCAAAGAGATGGAGACAAATCCGTCAAAGGCACCGAAAAGACACGGCCCCGGCGGCGGTCCGGGCTCAAGAATGCCCGGCGGAAAGCCCAAGAACGGATGGAAAAGTTTAAAGAGACTGTTTTCCTATATGAAAGGGAATTCTTTAAAACTTACCGTAGTCATTGTCCTTGTGCTTATAAGTTCGGGAGCAAATGTGGCGGGCTCTTATGTATTAAGACCCGTTATCAACAGCCTTGTGGACGGGAACGGAACTTTGCAAGGCCTTGCAAAAGGACTGGTATTGATGGCATCGATATATCTTTCGGCCATTCTTGCCCAGTATACCTACCAGCGCATAATGATAGGGATCTCCCAGAATGCGCTTGAAAGATTGAGAAACGATCTTTTCAAAAAGATAAGCAAGCTTCCGCTTAAGTATTACGACACAAACGATACCGGCGATATAATGAGCCGGTTTACCAACGATGTGGATGGCGTCGGAAATATGCTCAACAATACGATCATTTCGATCATATCGGGTTTGATAACATTGATCGGAACTCTGGCGCTTATGATATACACCAATATCTGGCTTACGCTTGTAACGCTTGTGATGTCACCGATCATGGTAAAGGCGGCACAGCTTGTCGGAAGCAGATCGCGAAAGTATTACAAAAAGCAGCAGGCGGCGCTTGGTTCGTTAAACGGTTATGTGGAAGAGACGATCTCCGGACAGAAGATAGTCAAGGTATTTAATCACGAAGATGCCACGATCGACGAATTCGATTATCTTAACGAGGATTTAAGGGATAAACAGCTTTCCGCCCAGTTCTTCGGCGGTATAATGGGGCCTGTCATGGGCAACTTAAGCCAGGTGGCTTATTCGATCACCGCAGCGGTCGGAGGTATACTGTGTGTTCTTAAGGGATTTGATGTCGGAGGTATGACGATATTTGTAAACTACTCGCGTCAGTTCTCAAGACCCATTAACGAGCTTTCATTCCAGGTGACGGAGATATTTTCCGCTTTGGCCGGCGCGGAGAGAGTATTCGACGTAATGGATACCGAGCCCGAACCCGAGGACAGGGATGAGGCTCTGGCACCCGAAAAACTTAAGGGCGAAGTGATCTTAAAGGATGTTACATTCGGATACGATGAGGGTCAGACCGTTCTTAAGAATGTTTCGTTTTACGCAAAACCCGGTCAGAAGATCGCACTTGTGGGTTCGACCGGTGCGGGCAAAACAACGATCACCAATCTTATCACCAGATTTTACGATATCAATTCGGGAAGCATAACGATAGACGGTATCGATATAAGAGACTTAAAGCGCGATTACCTTCGAAAGAACATAGCTATGGTCCTTCAGGATACGCATCTTTTCAGCGGAACGGTAAAAGAAAATATCCGTTACGGACGACTTGATGCAACCGACGAAGAAGTTATCGAAGCGGCAAAACTTGCAAGCGCCCATTCATTTATAATGAGGCTTGAAAACGGTTACGATACGATGCTTGAAGGCGACGGAGCCAACTTAAGCCAGGGCCAGAGACAACTTTTAAATATTGCAAGAGCCGCCATTTCAAAGGCTCCGATCCTTATTCTCGATGAAGCAACATCTTCGGTCGATACAAGGACCGAGCGTCATATCGAGCACGGTATGGACAGGCTTATGAAAGACAGGACCACTATAGTGATAGCCCACAGGCTTTCGACGGTACGAAACGCAAACGCCATAATAGTTCTTGAACACGGCGAGATCATAGAACGAGGCGATCACGACGAACTCCTTGACATGAAGGGTCGTTATTACGAACTGTATACCGGAAAGTCGGAACTTGAATAATATTGGCTTTTGAAGTTAATCAATGAAGATCCACGAACTGCATTATTCAAACACAAATACATATTTGATCGAAGGCGATAGGGGAAAACTGCTCTTTGATACAGGCTGGGCCGGAACATTTCCCGCGTTTTGCAAGGCGTGTAAGGATATCGGGGTTTCCGTGCAGGATATAGATCATATCCTCATCTCTCATTTCCATCCCGATCATATGGGAATAGCACAGGAGATAGCGGATTTAGGCGCTGTTATCTGTGTTGCGGATGTGCAGAAAGATCATATTCATGCGGCCGATGCTGTGTTTGCAAAAGAAAAAGGAACGCATTTTACACCGATATTAGATGATAAGATAAGGCTGTTTTCCGTTGAGGGAAGCCGTGGACTTTTAAAAGAGACCGGTCTTGACGGAATGATCCTTCACACACCCGGCCACAGCGATGACAGTATTTCACTGTTTCTTGATGACGGATCGCTGTTTGTGGGAGACTTAAACCCGCTTTACGAACTTGAACTGCATAAGGGCACGGCGATCGGTGAAAGCTGGGAAAAGCTTCTTTCGCTGAATCCCAAAACCGTATATTACGGACATGCCAAGACTGCAGCAGTGGGCAATAACCATGTTAACGCGTTAAATGAACCGGGCAGCGCAGACAAAAGCCGCGAGACTTACGAACTTGTTTCGAATATCATGAGATATATCGATAAAGGTCTGAACATTGATCGTATCGCAAAGAAGACCGGTGCGGACCGACAGTTCATCGAAGATGTCATGCGTATGTATCTTACGCATACAAATGTTGGCGTTCAGGGAATTCTTGACAGGATCGAGATAAAGGGCAAATAGTGTTTAACAGCCTGTATGTTTGGGGCGGTTATTTCTTTTTCCTTGACATCCCACCCCGGTGGGTGTTACGATACAAGACAACAAAGGCGACGACGAAGAGGAGTATGTCACGGCGGTTTCCAGAGAGGGCGCGGTTGGTGCAAGCGCTTAAACCTAACTGACAGAAGGTAGCTTCCGAGCCGGTCGGGTGAAACCGGGCTTTCCGTGTTGAGTAGTCTGACCCGTGAGCTCGCGTTACAGAGCAGACTCTGTTTGGAGTTATTAAGGACCATGCCGTGAGGTATGGGCGAACAAAGGTGGTACCGCGTTATCAACGCCCTTTGACAGTAAAATGTCAGAGGGCGTTTTTTTGTACGTATCTAAACAAAACTTAATTCTAAATTTAATTTATGGGAGGCAGAATGGCTAAAGAAGTTATTACGAGAGATCAACAGGAAGAAAAGTATACATGGAATGTTAAGGATCTTTATGAGGACAAAGCGGGTTATGACAAAGACGTTGAGTTTGTTAAAGAAAAAGTCGAAGAGGCGGCAAAATATGAAGGGCGAGTCTGCGAAAGTGCGGACACTTTATATGAAGTCCTCGAGTTATCCAGGATCATAGGCGAAAAGATAAACAGAGTTTTTGAGTATGCCGGAAGAGTGTTTGATGTGGACCAGGGCAATCCCGAAGGCCGTTCGATGTATATGCAGATCATAGGCCTATCGTCGGAGCTTTCAAGCAAGACCGCTTTTGTGGATCCTGAGATCATCGCCTGCGACGACGATAAGATCGAAGCGTTCTTTAAAGCAAAGCCGGAACTTGAACTTTACAGGATAATGATAAAAGAAACAAGGCGATTAAAACCCCACACCTTAAGCGTTGAGGTCGAAAAAGCGGTGGCGCTTGCTTCAGAGATTGCATTTGTACCCCGGGACGTGTACTCAACCTTTATGAATGTCGATTCGACATATCCTGCCGTAAAGGATGAAAACGGTGAGGAGACGGTCATCACGGACGGTCGTTTCGTAAGACTTCTCGAATCCGCAGACAGACAGGTGAGAGAGGATACCTTCAAGGCTTACTATTCGCAGATAAGACATTATATAAACACGCTTGCTTCAACCTTCAGCGGTGAAGTAAAGACGCATATCTTCAACGCCAAGCTTCGCGGCTACAACTCAACACTTGAGGCTGCCGTCGATCATAACAACGTATCGCCCGAGGTGTACAAGAACCTTATCGATACGGTGGACAAAAACTTAAATGTGCTCCACAGATATGTATCGCTTCGAAAAAAGTGCTTAAAAGTCGATGAACTTCATATGTATGATGTTTATACTTCCATCATACCCGACACCGCAAAAAAGGTTCCTTACGAGGAAGCCAAAGAAACGATTGTCAAGGCACTTGCGATCATGGGCGACGATTATGTGTCGGTGGTAAAAGAAGCGTTTGCAAACCGCTGGATAGATGTATATGAGAATAAGGGTAAGCGCGGAGGAGCTTATTCCGCAGGCGTCTACGGATGCCACCCCTATATGCTTTTAAACTACGGCGATTCGCTTGACGATATGTTTACGCTCATTCATGAGATGGGTCATTCGATGCATACATACTACACATGCAAGAATCAGCCTTCGATCTACAGCAATTACAAGATCTTCGTTGCCGAGGTCGCTTCGACCACAAACGAGCTTCTTTTGCTGGATTATCTTCTTAAGAATACGGAAGACAAAAAGGAAAGAGCATACTTACTCAATCATTTCGTGGATTCCTTCAAGCAGACCGTTTACAGACAGACAATGTTTGCGGAATTTGAAATGCGTTCGAATGCAATGGCCGAAGCAGGTGAAGACTTAAGCGCCGATAAGCTGTGTGCCCTTTATAAGGAGATAAACGAGAAGTATTACGGTCCCGATATGATCTCGGACGATGAGATCGCATACGAGTGGGCGAGAATACCTCATTTCTACATGAATTTCTACGTTTATCAGTATGCAACAAGCTTCTGTGCGGCAGTTGATATTTCGGAAAGGATATTAAAAGAAGGCGCGCCGATGGTTGAGCAGTACAAGAAGTTCTTATCATCCGGCTGTACCGATGCACCGGTCGAACTTTTAAAGATCGCAGGCGTGGATCTTTCAACGCCCGCACCTATCGAAGCCGCGCTTAAGAAGTGCGATGCGCTTTTAGATGAACTCGAAACATTGGTAGATTAATTAATATTCAGGAGTTTAGATATGAAAAAAGAATTGGAAAAAACCTACGATCCCAAAGGGATGGAAGACAGGATCTATCAAAACTGGCTTGATAAAAAGTATTTTCATGCCGAAGTTGACAAAAACAAAACACCATTTACTATAGTGATCCCGCCCCCGAACATCACGGGACAGCTTCACATGGGTCATGCTCTCGACAACACAATGCAGGATATCCTTATCCGTTTTAAGAGGATGCAGGGATATAACGCATTATGGCAGCCCGGAACCGACCATGCATCCATAGCGACAGAGGTTAAGATCATCGAGACTCTTAAAAAGGAAGGAACCTCAAAAGAAGAACTCGGAAGAGAAAAATTCCTTGAGCGTGCGTGGGAATGGAAAAAGGAGTACGGCGGAAGGATCATTTCCCAGCTTAAAAAGATGGGTTCTTCGTGTGACTGGGACAGAGAGAGATTCACGATGGATGAAGGCTGCAACAAGGCCGTAACCGAAGTGTTCTGCAAGATGCACGAAAAGGGCTGGATATATAAGGGCTCAAGAATAATAAACTGGTGTCCTGTTTGTAACACGTCTATTTCCGATGCGGAAGTTGAGTATGAAGAACAGGCCGGCCATTTATGGCACATCAAATATCCCCTTGTAGAGGACGGAAAGCCTTCTACAACAGAGTTTCTTGAGTTTGCGACAACCCGTCCCGAGACCATGCTCGGTGATACCGCTGTTGCCATAAACCCCGATGATGAGCGATATACCTATCTAAAGGGACGTGAAGTATGGCTTCCTATAGTAAATAAAGCCATTCCGGTCGTTGAAGACAATTACGTTGATATGGAGTTCGGTACAGGTGTTGTAAAGATCACACCCGCTCACGACCCCAACGACTTTGAAGTAGGAAAGCGCCATAACCTTCCCGAGATCAACATCTTAAACGATGATGCCACCATCAATGCAAACGGCGGCGAGTACGAAGGTATGGACAGATATGAGGCAAGAAAGGCCATCGTAGAGAAACTCAAAGAACTCGGCCTTCTTGTAAAGATAGAAGATTATTCTCATAACGTAGGTACACATGACAGATGCAAGACCACCATCGAGCCCATGATCAAAAAGCAGTGGTTCGTTAAGATGGACGAGCTTATAAAGCCTGCGGTAGAAGCAATTAAGACAGGCGATATAAAGCTTGTACCCGAGCGAATGGAGAAGACCTACTACAACTGGACCGACAATATCCGCGACTGGTGTATATCGAGACAGCTCTGGTGGGGTCACAGGATTCCCGCATATTATTGTGATGAATGCGGCGAGATCATTGTTGCAAAAGAAGCACCGGATAAGTGTCCAAAGTGCGGCTGCACTCACTTAACACAGGATCCCGATACTCTCGATACATGGTTTTCATCAGCTTTATGGCCGTTCTCGACTTTGGGCTGGCCGGAAATGACCGAAGATCTTAAGTATTTTTATCCTACGGACGTGCTTGTAACGGGTTACGATATCATCTTCTTCTGGGTAATAAGGATGATATTCTCGGGCTATGAGAATATGGGAGAAAGACCTTTTAAGACGGTTCTTTTCCACGGACTCGTACGTGATTCGCAGGGCAGAAAGATGAGTAAGTCGTTGGGTAACGGTATCGATCCTTTGGAGATCATCGACAAGTACGGCGCCGATGCGTTAAGGCTTACGCTCATCACAGGCAATGCACCCGGTAACGATATGCGTTTTTACAATGAGCGTGTTGAGGCAAGCCGTAACTTTGCAAACAAGATCTGGAACGCTTCCCGTTTCATCATGATGAATATGGGCGATGAGAGCCCTTATAAGCCGGAAGAGAGCGCCCTTGAACCTGTTGACAAATGGATCCTTTCAAAGTGTAATACTCTTATAAAGGATGTTACCGACAACATGGAGAAATATGAACTCGGTGTTGCGGTACAGAAGGTTTACGATTTTATCTGGGATGAATTCTGTGACTGGTATATAGAAATGGTTAAGCCGCGTCTTTATACCGATACCGATGCATCCACCAAGAATGCGGCGCTTTGGACTCTTAAGCATGTTTGCATTGAAAGTCTTAAACTCTTACATCCTTATATGCCTTTTGTTACCGAAGAGATCTTTACTACCATTCAGGACGAAGAAGAATCCATCATGATCTCAAAGTGGCCTGTTTTCAGCGAAGAATTTGATTATTCCGCAGACGAAAAGGCGATCGAGACCATCAAGGAAGCTGTACGTGCGATCAGAAATGTACGTACCGGCATGAATGTTGCTCCTTCCAGAAAGGCAAAGGTATTCGTTGTAAGTAAGGATGCCGATATAAGAAAGACATTTGAAGACGGAAAGTTATTCTTCCAGAGCCTTTCATATGCATCTGATGTTGAGATACGTGAAGAAAAGGGCGATATTTCCGATGACGCCGTTTCGGTTGTTATCGCAGGTGCTATCTGTTATCTTCCCTTTGAGGATTTGGTTGACATAAAACAGGAGATCGAAAGACTTAAGAAGGAACAGGAGAGACTTAACGGAGAGATTAAGAGATCGAACGGAATGCTCTCGAATGAGAAATTCTTGTCAAAAGCACCCGAAGCCAAGGTGCGCGAAGAGAAAGAAAAGCTTGAAAAATATAAGAATATGTTAGATGAAGTGACAGCACATCTTGAGAAACTTGCAAAGTAATACATAGGAGGCAGAATGGCCGACAACGTTGTTGGAAAACTTGCAAAACTGACCGTGTCCGAGGATAAGATGAGTGCGTGGCTGTATTTGAGCGCACCCGATAAAAAGAATGTTTCCTTCACCAAAAACGACATAGTGGAATACCTTAAACAAAACGGTGTTACAAGAGGGCTCCATACGTCAAATATCGCGGCAATGGCCGCAAAAGGCATATACGGCCGCGATATCCTGGTGGCAAAGGGACTTGAACCATTAACGGGCAAAGACGGTTATTATGAGTGGAAAGTAGACGTAAACAGCAAAAAATCTCCGGACATCCGTCCCGACGGCTCCGTTGATTATTCTTCGCTTTCACATCTGCCCACGATCGAAGAAGGCAAAGTTGTCGCTGTGTATCATAGGGCAGAGCTTTCCCACGACGGCTATGATGTGACGGGAAATGTCTTTGAGGCTGAACCCGTGGCGGATTTGGAGCCCTTAAAAGGTCTCGGCGTATCCAATGAAAAGGATCCCGATGTTTATGTTGCCGCCATGTCGGG
>JAEEMP010000089.1 GCA_016283275.1 Lachnospiraceae bacterium | reverse complement strand
TGCTTCAGCGGTCTTAAATGTTCCGTCATCCTGTGCAACCATATCAAAATCGGTATCCCAGTTTGTGCCGTTTACGGTACCGATAACCGACCATGCATTCTTCTCTTCGTCAGACATATTGAAAAGTCCTTCGATAGTTGCCTGATACTTCTCAAGCGCTGCCTTAAGGCCTGCATCTGTACCATCGGATGCACCTACGTCTGTACCGATAACCTTAGCGATATCCCACCATGAACCATGGATCTGGCCCTGAGGAACCGAGTAAGGAGCCTGCTCAAGCAATGCTGCAAGACCGGGGTTCGACTGAACCGCATCGGATGCCTGTGCATTTAAGTTTGCGGGACCCCAAGCGAGGTTTTCAAATCTTTCAAGCTGTGCTTCTTCGCTTACAAGATACTGTGCAAGCTTATGAATGGAAGCGCCTCTTGCTGCATCTGTCTGAGGCTTAACACCGAGAAGCTTACATCCGTTGTAAGAACCGATGTGATAGCTTGTGCCGTCAACTTCAAATGAAGGAAGATCCGCAACACCCATGTTGTCGCCGAGAATATCGGATACGGTGTTGAAATCCCATGTACCTGTAACAACGATAGCTGCGGGAACTGCAGCATCAAATTCCGTACCTGCGGATGAGCTTACGTGTGCGGGGCTTGTCTGAAGTTTGTAAAGACCCTTTGCTGCGATAAGACCCTTATCGGAATTGAAAGTATCGTTAACAGCGATAAATGCTCCGTCGGAATCTGTTTCCCATTCGGATACACAGCCTGTACCGAAGAAGAAACCTGCAAGATACCAAGCCGAGGTATCTGTTTCCATACAGAATGTCTTGCCTGCTGCTTCGCAGTCAGCAATAAGTTTTTCAAGTGAATCGATATCGGAATCCGGGATAACGCTCTTGTCATAGTACATGAAGTAACCGTTATCTGCGGTAAGAGGATATGCATACATATCTTCACCCGACATACAAGCGCTTACAACACCTGCTGCATTAGCTTCGCTGACAGACTGTGCTGCACCGACACCAAGCTTTGATAAAGCGCCGGACTGGATAAGACGTGCTGCCTGATCCTGTGCGAAGAAATAGATGTCTGCACCCGACTCAACGTCGTTGATCATTGTGGTTGCGGAATCTGCTTCCGAAACTGCTTCGATCGTTGCGTTAAAAGTAATACCGTCGGGATTGCTTGAGTTAAAAGCATCGATCTGAGACTTTGTAAGTTCTACAGCGTTTTCGGGAACCCAAACAGTAATGTTAAAGTTTAAGTCCTCTGCTTTGGGAGCATCCTTACCGTTATCGGTGGATGCTGCCGGCTTATCGGTATTTCCGGGAGCCGGATTTTCTGTTTTGCCGCAGCCTGCAAGTGATGCGATCATCAATGTTGCGGCAAGAAGTGTAGCTAAAATTTTCTTCTTCATATTTTTCCTCCCTTTATATATAAATTTATTCTCCCTTCGATAGTTGCGCAAACGTTTGCGCATCTTTCTCTTCGAGTATAAATTTAATTCGTATTTTTGTCAATATGTAATTATTTCACAGTATTTTTTTCAATTTTTGTGTACTTTTACGAAAGTTTACGAAAAAATTTTGTCCCGTAAATTTGCCCCCACCTCTCAGTGAGGGCTAAGATCAATCGTCAGTGTCGCTATATTCTGCCAGATATGTCTCTGCTCTGCCAGAATACCACGTATTGGGGAATAATTCAATGATTTTATTGTATGTATCCTGTGCTTCGGTATCCTTTTCCGCAACACGGTAACATGTAGCCAGAAGATATATGGCATCCGCATCCGTCTCGTCAAAGAACACTGCTGCCTCAAGATATGCTATCGCGTCATCGTACTGCTTATTGTTGTATGCGGTATTGCCTTCCGCATAATATGCATCGCATACCGAAACGCCTATGGCATTTTTAAGCGCATAGTAAAGATTCTTGTAGTTTTCGGATGTGTCTTCCGTCCATGCGGTCTCATCAACGCTTCTTATATAATCCGCAACCTCTAGATAATTCTCGGGATTGGAAAGATATACGCTTGCCGCTTTCAAAAGACTTTCCATGGAAGCAAGGGTTCCTTCGGTGCCGGCATATGCATTTAAGCTGTCGGACATTGATTTGATCCTGTCTTCGTACTCACTGTTTGCTTTTTCAAGCTCGGTGATCGTTAAGTTCTTTGCGTCAAGCTGAAGATTGATGTTATTGATCTTCTCCTGAGCATCATCATTGGCCGCCTGTATGATGGCGGGACGTACCAGAAAGAATGTTATCGCAAAACCGAGCGCCATACCCAAAATGATATTAAGTACCGTACCGGAACCGCGCTTATCCTTCATCTGGATCGGCTGGATCACATACTCATTGTCGTCCACATACTTGGTAACTCCGGGATTATTGTCCTGAGTATTACCTGTAAGTTTATCCTTAAGCGACGTCTTCTTACCCGCATTAAGAGCCTCGATCATCCGGTCCGCTTCCTGAAGATATTTTAAGGTAAGCGTAGAATTGACATCGATCTCTTTGGCCTTCAAAAGATAATTCTTTGCGGGTTCGGGCCTTCCCGTAGCTATATATACTAGTCCCAAAAGCTGGTATGCTCTTACAAGCTTGGGATTTAAATTGATGACTCTCTTAAGCTGCACGATGGCAAGATCCTTGCCGTCAGGCTGAAGACAATACTGATATGCCTGATTGTACTTCTTGATACTTGAGTTTAGATTCTCCATCTTGGTGCCGTTGGACTGAAGTCTTTCGATATAGTCCGCAGCCACATTCTTCTTGTTGCGAAGATTCGTGCTTATGACCCATTCGCTTAAAGCAGCCACGACCTCACCCATTTCATAATAGACAAGACCCAGAAGATTTCGTGCTTTTATATTGCTTTTATTAAATTTTAAACTCTGTCTTAAGCTTACTATCGCTCCCGATAAATCCCTGACCTTGGCCTTCTCAAGTCCTTCGTTATAGAAGGTGTTGGATATGCGCATTATCCGTTTATACAGGGCAACATCCACACCGCAGTTGGTGCAGAAGCTGTGTTCGGAGAGTTCCGCTCCACAGTTATAACATCTCATGGAATCAATCTCCCTGGTTGTCCTTTATCATCTTAACGAACAGATCCGCTACATCCGTAAGATCCTGGTTGTATATCGTGTCCTCAATGTCTTCCACTTCAAGACTCGGGCTGAATTTTTTAATCTCGTCTTCAAAATTAATCATTTGTATGTTTCCTCACCGACATGTTCTTTGATCTCACCCACAAGATACAGCGAACCGGCCACATATGCCGTCTCATCCTTTTCCTTGTGTGCCTCCATGTCGTCAAAGGCCTTTATTGCACTGTCGTAAAAGAAAATATTACCTTTGTATTCCTTAAAGCATTCTTTGAGCCTGTCTGTATCGCATGCTCTCTGACCGCTTAAACATCCTGTATATATCGTATCAAACAGGCCCGATTTTATTATCCGGTCCGTGATATCTTCAACCTGCTTGTCCTTTACCGATGAGTACACAAGACAGCGTTTTTTTGCTCCGTCATTTTTGACAGTCTCAAGGAATGCCTCAATACCGTCATGATTGTGCGCTCCGTCTAAGAAAATGCCCTTTTTGATCTCTTCCATCCTGCCCGGCCACTTCATCTTTGAAAATCCGCCTTTAATATCGGAAAGGGTCAAAGAACACTTTCCCATATCGATAAGTTCTTCAAGGACAAAAAACGCAACCGCGGCATTCTGTGCCTGATAAAAAGCGGGACAATTTACCGAAAGTTGAACATTTTCATAATAATGGGATTCAAGCGAAAAATCAATCCCTTTTGTGGTCCTTGCCAAATTCTTAATACTATTTTCAGAAACACCCATAAAAGGCGACGAAAGTTCTTCGGCTCTCGATCTTATGACGTCGCCGGATACAGGCTTATCCACGTACACTACCGGTACGCCGGGCTTTATGATGCCGGCTTTTTCTCCGGCTATTTTTTCTATGGTGTCGCCGAGATATTCCATATGATCAAAACCTATCTCGGTTATTGCGCATATTGCCGGGGAACTTAATGAGTTCGTGGCGTCAAGTCTTCCGCCGAGTCCCGTTTCCATGATAAGGACATCCGGCTTTTTCTTTTTAAACCACACAACACTCATAAAAAACAAAAATTCAAAGTACGAAGGATAATAATCTCTTTCCTCAAACTCTTTATCTTTTAACTTATTATATATGAAAAGAAAACATTCAAGGAATTCTTCCTCGGTGATCATTTCCCGTCCGCATGTAAATCTTTCCCGGATCGAAACAAGATGAGGCGACGTAAAGACTCCGGGACACAGTCCAGCTTCAAGATAAGAATCACGCAAAAGAGCACAAACGGACCCCTTGCCGTTTGTGCCTGCTATATGTATTGTCGGAATATCTTTTGATATGTCGCCGATCTTATCTAGAAAAAGTTTTGTGTTCTCCGGGGAATTCTTCTTTGAAAACTTTGGTATGTCAAGAACATATTCCTCGGCTTTTTTAAATGTATCGATCATCTTATATGACGGCCGGTATCACCCTGCCTGCCTCGTTTTTATATATCATGAAGCTTGTATTTTCCTCAACCCGGTAGGAATTGCCTTCAACGGTTATCGTAACGTTTCTAAAAATATTGCCGTTTACGGCCACAACGCTTCCCTTGCCCTTTTCGATTATGCCGGCATCGGCTTGCTTGACGGCGCGTATAGCGTCCAGTTCTTCGAAAAGTTTATCCTTTTTTTCGTTTAACTCAAAAAGCTTTACATCAAAATCCGTAAGGTCCGCATCGCCGGCCTCGCGTTTTTCCTTTAATACAGCCGTGATCCTGGACACAGTATCCGTTATGCGGTTCTGAATTTCATCCTCTCTTACGTAAAGTGCAAGATACTTTTCGTGTTCTTCGTGCGAATAGCCCGATGCCACAAAAGTGGGAACCTCTGCTTCATTGCCTATAGAAGTTGCGGCAACGCCAAGAAGGCCTCTTACGTGACCGTTCACTATCGAACCGTTCTTTCCTTCCGCAAGTACCATGCCTCCGGCCGTAACCGTAGCGTTCAAAAAGGAATTGGCTCTTACGTTCCCTTCGGCTTCCACGGTACAATGCTCTATAAAATCAGCGGAAACATCACCCTTGGCCGTTATCTTGCCTTTGAGACCGCCCGATATGCCTTTTTTTATGACAACATCTCCGCCTGCATATATAAATGCGGCTTCCACACATCCCGATATGAACACGTTACGGCTTGCACGTATTATGACGCCGCTTTCGACGTTTCCGTCTATCTCGACATCACCGTATACCTCAACCTTGCCTACGATCAGATCCACGTTTCCGTCTATCTTACGGGTGCCTTTTATATCAATGTTTCCGTCCCTGTACTCGACAAGGCCCGACATGGCGGCAACATAAACATCGGGATCCTTTTCATTGGATACGCCGAGACCTTTTAAGGGCTCCAAATCCGCCACGGGTTCAGCCTCAAAGACATTTCCCGTCACATCATAGCCGTCGTGGGAAAGCTCTGCCCTA
>JAEEMP010000009.1 GCA_016283275.1 Lachnospiraceae bacterium | reverse complement strand
TGTAATGAAAAGAGTGTACTGAAGATTAACCTGATCCTGCTCGTAATTGTTCTCATTTACAAACTCGCAGTATCCGGTAACGGCAAGCTTTCTGGGCTTTGAATCGGTATTGGTAACCTTTGCGCTCCAGACTTCATATGTAGCGTCCTTTGGCACATAATAAAGCGTTTCCGTTTTGATCTTTTTATACTCGGATGTGATCACGGTATATGCGGTCCCGTGATGACATTCGGATTTGAATTCGCTTAAAGGTTTGCATATGGGTGCCCAGGAAGCAGACCAGTAATCCTTATCTTCAAGATCTTTTAAATAAATGTAACGACCGGGCTGATCCGTTGCGACGGAATTGAAACGATATCTTATCACACGACCGTTTGCACCCGACTTTACAAAACTGTACCCGCCGGCATTATTGGAAATGATTGCACCGTATTCAGGCGAGCCCAAATAATTGGCCCAGGCTGAAGGAGTGTCGGGACGTGTAATGACATATTCCTTTGCCTTCTCATCAAAATAACCGTAATTCATATAACCCTCCTTTTTATTGACTCGTTTTCATTTACGAAAACGATTTAGTAACTGTATATAATTTTATATAAGCCCTTTTTTATCGTCAAGACCGTAACGCATAGTTATTATTTTCACATAGCCCGGTTATCTGTCCAAATCCTTTACAATGGGCTTATACTCTATCCTCAATTCGGGAAGTGCCTTAAGCGTATAATAATAATTTATCTGCCAGTCATCACCCTGTTTTTTATCATTCTCACCGTTTGCCGGAGGTGCAAAGATCTTAAGCGTCAGATCCTTTTCACCTTTTAAGCGCTTTTCATAAAATGCACTCATAAAATCAATGCACTTTACTCCGGGAGCCTTATAAAACCAACGTCCGTTAAGTTCCATCATTAGGTTGGCTTTTTCAAGGCTGCCTTCAAAATATGCTTCGCAAAAAACGGGATCCTGCTTAAAATGGATCGGAATTGCAAGTCCTTCCGCATCTTCGGAGCCGCCCCATCGAAGTTTGACCGGAAGTTTGGTTTCTTTTCCCTGCTTTAACCTGGGATAAAAATACTTATCGAAAAGAAGCTTTTTATAAGTCTTCATGACAGGCTGCTCGATTCCGACCTCGCTGTTGTTCGGATCTTCGATCTCAAGTCCCAGTCTTCCTCGATCTCTCATCTGATAAAAAGTAAAGCCCGAAAGCCACTTATCGGGATCCTCTTTTACGTACTTTGCAAAATCTTCCATCATCTGAGCCTGATCGTAAGCGCCTGTGACATCCGCATCGGCATTAAGTTCCGATAATACCATCGGGCGCTTTTCACCGCCGTTTATTTCAACATACCGCTTGTAGCTTTTCTTGGTGATCTCATAGATGTCCTTTACACTGTATCGCGCAAAGGTATTGCCGCCCTTTTTTGCCACATCATAAGGCCAGCCCCAGTGAAGAGCAAGATATCTGTCGACCGATTCGATATCTGCGGCCTTTATTGCTTCTTTAAAGATATCTTCCTTGTCCATCTTCTTCTCACTCATCTTTTTATATCCGTCCAGACAAAGAATGATCTTTACGTTTTTAGCTTCCCTGTGAATGATATCGCAGCATCTAACAAAAAAGTTTGCGACCTCCTCATATGAAGCCATCTTGTTAAAGGCAAACCAGTTTCCCGTAGCCTCATGATTGATCCTTAACAACACCCGTCCGAAGGTCCTTAGATCTCTTGCAATCGCGATAATATGTTCGTCGGAAAGAAAAGGATCCATCGTAAGGGTCAAAAGAACATCCTGACCGTGGCTTCTGATCTCTCTCATATAATTAAACGGTTCACCCTTTAAATTTCCGTTAAGTCCGCCCTTGTATGTAAAATAGTCATCATAGGGATAGCCCCAGGCGCCCGTACCGTCGTTTTTATATGCAGCACTTACTCTCTTGGGCCATTTCTTATCGTTAGGATAATAACAATACATAAGATTAATGGCTCTGTGCGGACGACCGAGTTTATTTAAAATGTAATCCTGATTCACATATTCGCCGCGTTCGCTGCCGTCGCCCAAATCGAGTGCACACTTGGCCGGTCCCATATGCAGATTGTAAATTTTAGTTTCTTTCATGCCCGTTTCCTTTCTGTATAGATCAAGATTATCCTATAAAATATAATAAAGCAATGCCCGGAATCGACATTGCCTTATTTGCTTTGATTATTGTATTTTTTAACTTAACTACCTAATGGATGCATGTAATTCCTGAAGTGATTTAACTTCGGATATCTCTCCGTTCTTAACAGCCTTGATACCCAGCGCGGTAGCTTTTGCGGCTGCCATTGTTGTGATATAAGGAACCTTTGCACGGATAGCTGCCTTTCTTATGTAAGAGTCATCCTGTGAACCCTTTTTACCGATAGGAGTATTGATCACAAGCTGAACTTCCCTGTTTATAATATAGTCCGATACATCAGGACGGCCTTCATACATCTTTGCTACTTTCTTTACATCGTAACCCGCATTTTTGATAAGCTCATAAGTACGGCCCGTAGCCACGAAATTGAATCCCGAATCCGCAAGGATCTTGATGATATCGAGAAGTTCGGGCTTATCATTGTCATTAACACTTACAAGGGCTGTTCCTTCAAGAGGAAGACAGGTCTGTGTAGCTTCCTGAGCCTTGTAGAATGCCTCACCGAAGCTTTCGGAAATACCTAAAACTTCACCGGTCGATCTCATTTCCGGTCCGAGAACGGGGTCAACTTCAGGGAACATGTTGAACGGGAATACCGCTTCCTTGACACCATGATAAGGAATAACAGACTGCTTGAGTCCTTTGATCGGTGACGGTCTTCCGGTTATTTCTCTTGTTGCGATCTCCGTTGCAAGAGGAACCATCTGGATACCGCATACCTTTGATACGAGCGGTACTGTTCTGGATGCACGGGGATTTGCTTCGATCACATATACTTTTCCGTTTTCGATAGCGTACTGCATGTTCATAAGACCCTGTACATGCATCTCCTCTGCAATCTTTCTTGTATAATCTTCTATAGTCTTTAGGTTCTCTTCGGAAATGTTCATCGAAGGGATGATACATGCGGAGTCGCCCGAGTGGATACCCGCAAGCTCAATATGCTCCATGACAGCAGGCACAAATGCATGCTCACCGTCACAGATCGCATCCGATTCACATTCTGTTGCATGACGCAGGAATCTGTCTATAAGAATGGGTCTGTCGGGTGTTACACCGATAGCTGCCCTCATGTATTCCACAAGTGTCTCATCATCATGCACAACTTCCATTCCGCGTCCGCCGAGTACGTATGAAGGACGGACCATTACCGGATAACCGATCTCATTGGCCACTTTTAATGCCTCTTCGGTCGTAACGGCCATACCTGCCTCCGGCATGGGAATATCAAGCTTCTTCATCATTGCACGGAATTGATCCCTGTCTTCGGCAAGGTCGATAACCTCGGGCGATGTACCTAAGATCTTGACTCCGTTTTTCTTAAGCTCAGCCGCAAGGTTTAACGGCGTCTGACCGCCAAACTGTGCGATCACACCGACAGGTTTTTCTTCCTTGTAGATACTCAATACATCCTCAAGCGTAAGGGGTTCAAAATAGAGCTTATCGGAAGTATCGTAGTCGGTTGAAACGGTTTCGGGATTGCAGTTTACGATGATCGTTTCAAAACCAAGTTTCTTGAGTGCAAGTGCTGCATGAACCGAACAGTAGTCAAATTCGATACCCTGACCTATCCTGTTGGGACCGCCGCCCAATATCATTATCTTCTGACGGTCATTATCTATCTTATTCTTGTCTTCTCCGTTGTAGGTCGAGAAGTAATAAGCGCTGTCTTTAGTACCGCTTACATGTACGCCTTCCCACTTTTCTTCTACACCGAGTTCTATTCTTCTGTTTCTTATATCTTCTTCTTTGATATCAAGTATTTTTGCAAGATACTTATCTGAGAATCCGTCTTTCTTGGCCTTTATGAGCACTTCATCGGAAGGAACACCGCCCTTGAATTTAAGGATCTCTTCTTCCTCTTCTACGAGTTCTTTCATCTGCTCAATAAAGTAATGCTTGATCTTTGTAAGCTCCCAAAGTTCATCGACCGTAGCACCCTTACGGAGTGCTTCGTACATGATAAACTGTCTTTCACTGGTGGGTGCACCCAGCATCTTTAAGAGTTCTTCCTTGCTCTTCTCATGGAAATCCTTTGCAAAGCCAAGACCCATTCTTCCGATCTCAAGACTTCTTATAGCCTTCTGGAATGCTTCTTTATAGTTCTTTCCGATGCTCATTACTTCGCCGACGGCACGCATCTGTGTGCCGAGCTTATCCTGAACGCCTTTGAACTTCTCAAATGCCCAACGGGCAAATTTGATCACAACATAATCGCCGTCCGGAACATACTTGTCGAGTGTTCCGTATTTACCGCAAGGGATCTCATCAAGATTAAGGCCTGCAGCAAGCATGGCAGACACAAGTGCTATCGGGAAACCGGTAGCTTTCGAAGCAAGTGCCGAAGAACGCGAGGTTCTGGGATTGATCTCTATAACGACTATCCTTCCCGACTTGGGATCGCGTCCGAACTGTACGTTTGTACCGCCTATAACGCCGACTTCGTCGACGATCTTATAAGCCTGTCTTTGAAGTTCCTTCTGAACGTCTTCGGAGATCGTAAGCATAGGAGCCGAACAGAACGAATCACCGGTATGTACGCCGAGAGGATCGATGTTCTCTATAAAGCAGACTGTGATCATCTTTCCCTTGGAATCTCTTACAACTTCAAGTTCAAGCTCTTCCCAGCCTAAGATCGATTCTTCAACAAGAACCTGTCCTACCAAAGATGCTTTAAGTCCTCTTTCGCAAACGGTCCTTAATTCTTCTTTGTTATATACAAGGCCGCCGCCTGCACCACCCATTGTGTATGCGGGACGCAGTACCACGGGATAACCCAATTTATCCGCAATCGCAAGTGCTTCGTCTACAGAGTAGGAAACTTCGCTTCTGGCCATCTCGATACCAAGCTTGTTCATGGTATTCTTAAATTCAATACGATCTTCACCGCGCTCGATCGCGTCTATCTGAACGCCGATAACTTTTACTCCGTATTTATCAAGAATACCGGCTGTTGCAAGTTCCGAACATAAGTTAAGACCGGACTGGCCGCCGAGATTAGGTAAAATCGCATCCGGGCGTTCTTTTTTGATGATCTGCTCAAGACGCTTAACATTTAAAGGCTCAATATATGTTACATCCGCAATTCCCGGGTCCGTCATGATCGTAGCGGGATTTGAGTTGACCAAAACAATCTCATATCCAAGCTTTCGTAAAGCCTTACATGCCTGTGTTCCCGAGTAATCAAACTCACACGCCTGACCTATGATAATAGGACCGGAACCGATAATTAAGACCTTATTAATATCATTTCTTTTTGCCATTTTACCATTCGCCTCCTACGCATTTTTACTATGGTATCACATGAATTTATGTTTCGCAAGAAATAATTTCTCGCCTTTTTGCAAAAGAAAAACCTCCAAAAAAATCGGAGGTTTTATGATCTTTTATTCAATTTTTCTTTAAAATATGCAACATTTGAAGATATATCACCCTTAAATACCGCTGAACCCGCTACTATAACATTGGCTCCGGCATCAAGGATAGTATCGATATTATCACGGGTAACACCGCCGTCTATCTCAACGTCAACATTGGCGCCGATCCTGTCGATCTCATTTTTTACATCACTTATCTTGGAAAGAGTACTTTCTATAAACTTCTGTCCGCCGAACCCGGGCTCAACTGTCATTACAAGGATCATCTCAACCCTTTTAAGAAAAGGAAATACTTCCTCTGCGGGTGTCCCCGGCTTAATGGAAAGACCGGCTTTACAACCTGCTTTATGAATTGCGTCTATCGTTTCATTCACATCTTCGCACGCTTCAAGGTGAACAGTGATGATATCGGCTCCGCATCTTGCAAATTCTTCGATATAACGTATCGGATTCAAAACCATCAAATGAACATCGAAAACTTTCTTTGTGACCTTCCTGATCGAAGAGATAAGCGGCATTCCAAATGAAATTGAAGGAACAAACATACCATCCATAACATCGATATGGATGTAATCCGCTCCCGCTTTATCGGCTTCTTCGATTTGTGCTCCCAGTATGCCGAAATCAGCAGCCAGGATTGAAGGTGATAGAATCATAACAGTTCCTTTTCAAACGTTCTCCCATATAGATTAGAGAACCTTTGTTGTTTTTTCAATAGTCTTATTGCCGAAAAACTTCTTATTTAATGCTTACATATATCTGAAAAGATCTTCGTATGTCTCCGCGCGACGGATACATTTTACCTTGCCGTCGGTTGTTATCATAACTTCAGCCGGGCGGGGACGGGAATTGTAAGTTGAACACATACTGTATCCGTAAGCACCGGTATCAAGCACGCATACAAGGTCACCCTTCTTTGCTTCGGGGAGAAGCCTTGCCTTTGCAAGAAGGTCGCCCGATTCACAAATATTTCCGCTTACCGTTCTTTCCGAAAGGTTATCTCTTGATACAGGTTTTCCGTCTCTTAATATCTCTATATCATGCCAGGAATCATACATTGAAGGACGCACGAGCACGTTCATGCCCACATCCGTTCCGATATATTCAACACCCGAATTTTCTTTTATCGCATGCACTCTTCCCAGTATCACACTGCCTTCTGCGACACAAAAACGCCCGGGCTCAGATTTGAATAAAGGTGCCTTGCCGTAACTTTCCACAAACTTATCAAGAATAGGTACAAGGCGCGCCTTAAAGTCTTCCATAGGATACTCCGCCTCATCATCAAGCTTATGATAAGGTATTCCGTATCCTCCGCCAAAATCGATAAACTCAAGATTATCGAATCTTTTTGCAATGTTTAAAAGATTGGATACCGCCTCAAGATACGGATCGGGTTTCATGAAAAGCGATCCGATATGCTGATTGATACCCACAATTGAAAGGTTATATCTTCCCGCGATCTCAAAAATCTTGTCTATATCGTATTCGGGAATACCGAACTTTGTCTTCTTTCCTCCGGTTACCACCTTTTCATTATGGCCGGCACCGACACCGGGGTTTATCCTTACGGCACAACGTCCGCCGGGATTGAGCTGCCCATACTGTTCAAGCTGTGAAAGCGAATCAAGACTTATCGTTATTTCTCTGTCGATCGCATACTGCATTTCTTCATCCGAAACATTGTTGGGAACAAAGAAAATACGATCATAAGGAAATCCTGCTGCCTCAAGCATCTTGATCTCGCCCACACTCATCGCATCACAGTTGATGCCCGTCTCAAGCGCGATCTTAAGAATATGGATATTTGTGTTGGCCTTTACGGAATAATTGGCGGTATAAGGGTATTTTTCAATAACCTTTGAAACACTCTCCATGCGCTTTCTTATAATATCTTCATTATATATATATAAGGGTGTGCCGTATTCTTTGGCCAGTTCTTCGGGATCGTTTCCTTTAAAAAAATCTACATGCTCTATATATGAATTCATACTTTTTCCTTATCTATCAAAGAAGGTGTGCTCTCAACTCGTCGCCCGAAAGAGGACTTAAATATGCGGGAGCGATATCAAATACTGTCTTGCAACCGTTTACGCCTTCACTGTGAAGTCTGTTGATTGCTCTTGCATAAGCAACAATAACAGATGCGGTAAACTCGGGATTTGAATCAAGTTTTAAACTGTACTCGATCACATGCTTGTGTTCTTTTTCCCATCCTGTAACTCCGGAACGGAACACAAAACCTCCGTGAGGGATACCTGCGTGGTCGCGTGCAAACTCTTCTTCGGTGATAAAGTGTACCGTCGTATCATACTCATCAAAGTAATTGGGCATAGTCTTTATCTCCTGCTCGATCTTTGCAAGATCTGCACCTTCTTCGGGTACCACGAAACATTCTCTCGTGTGCTTCTGCCTTGTGGTAAGAGTGGGGTTTTCTCCGTTTCTTACGGCCTCGATGGCTTCGGGAACGGGGATTGTGTATTGCTTACCGTTCTTAACGCCTTTTACTCTTCTGATCGCATCGGAATGTCCCTGTGAAACACCCTTGCCCCAGAATGTATAATCGTTTCCTTCGGGAAGGATGCAATTTGCATACAACCTGTTTAAAGAAAACATACCCGGATCCCAGCCCGCACTGATAAGTGCGATATGACCGGTTTCTTTGGCTGCCTTATCGACATTTGCAAAATGTGTGGGGATATTTGCATGTGTATCAAAACTGTCTATTACATTAAAATACCTGACATATTCCGGTGTCATCTTGGGAAGATCCGTAGCGCTTCCTCCGCAGATTATGAGCACATCGACCTTATCCTTGTAATTCTCTATATCGTTTACACTTACAACCGGCACACCGGGTGTAAGGATCTTGACCGTTGAAGGATCTCTTCTTGTAAAAACATAAGCAAGTTCAGTATCGCTGTTCTGCTTTATCGCACATTCAACACCCCGGCCGAGGTTACCGTATCCTAATATTCCGACTCTCATAGTAATAACTCCTTTTTGGTAAAAGAACGTTTTTTGTTTTCAAAAAGAAATTTTATAGTATATATCTTTCATAATCAAGAAAAAATGTATAAATATTCGCAAAAAAATGTGCCCCATATATTACTATACGGGGCACGGATCTTTATTTATTTACTTATTGAGAAAAGCTTTAACATCTTCGTATACACCCTTGCCGTCGAGTCTGTACTTTTCAACAAGTGCGGATGCGGAACCGGATTCACCGAAGATATCCTGCATACCGAGTTTCTTGACCGGAACGGGGCACTTAGCGCTAAGTGCGTCGCAGACTGCGGAACCCAAGCCTCCGATCACGGAATGCTCTTCAACGGTAACTACTTTTTTGGTCTTACCTGCGCTCTTAACGATAAGATCTTCATCAAGAGGCTTAATGGTATGAATATTTATAACCTCTGCACTGATACCGTCTTCTTTAAGCATATCGGCTGCCTTAAGAGCAGAGTCTACGCAGATACCCGTTGCAACTATCGTAACATCCGTACCTTCTTTAAGAAGAACGCCCTTACCCATTTCAAATTTATAATCGGGACGGTCGTTAATTACCGGAACAGCTGCCCGACCGAATCTTAAATAAACGGGGCCTTCATATTCGATAGCAGCACGAACAGCTGCTTTTGCTTCAACATCATCCGAAGGAACGATGACCGTCATGCCGGGAACTGCTCTCATAAGCGCTATATCTTCGTTGCACTGATGGGTCGCACCGTCTTCACCGACAGTGATACCTGCATGAGTCGCACCGATCTTAACATTTAAATGAGGATATCCGATCGAGTTACGAACCTGCTCAAAGTTTCTTCCTGCTGCGAACATTGCGAATGAACTTATAAACGGAATCTTTCCGCATGTTGAAAGACCTGCTGCGATACCTGTCATGTTACATTCTGCTATACCGCAATCGATATGTCTTTCGGGAAATGCCTTCTTAAAAATTCCTGTCTTGGTGGCGCCTGCAAGGTCTGCATCGAGAACCACAAGATTGGGGAAATCTTTTCCGCACTCGGCAAGTGCATTTCCATAGCTTTCACGTGTCGCGATCTTTACTACATCTGCCATTAGTTTGCACCTCCCAGTTCTTTTGCTATTTTCTCAAGATCTTCCATGGCGATCTTATACTCATCATCGTTGGGAGCCTTACCATGCCAACCTGCATTGTTCTCCATGTAAGATACGCCTTTACCCTTTACGGTCTTTGCAATTATCGCGGTGGGCATGCCCTTTGTGGCTCTTGCTTCTTTGAAAGCGGCTCTTATCTGATCAAAGTCGTTTCCGTCTATG
>JAEEMP010000088.1 GCA_016283275.1 Lachnospiraceae bacterium | reverse complement strand
CAGTCGCAGCAATATCGGCGATCAGCAAAGACAGCCACACAGGCGTTGAAAGGAGATTATAAACAATGATCCCTCCGGCGCCCGCCAGAATATAAACTAAAAAAATAACGGCAAAACTTACCGCCCTGTTTTCTTTTAACGATCTGATCATACAGTACTGCCTTTCGCAAAAATGTATCTGTTTACAGGAATGTCAAATAAGCGCTTTTACCTCGTCAAGCGTCGGAGGCTTTAAAGGCAGCGGATATCTTGAGATCGCAACTGCCGAAGTGGCCGAAGCAAATCTAACAAGTTCATCATCGGACAGACCGTTCATAAGACCGTATACGCATGCAGCCTTAAACGTATCGCCCGCTCCGAGCGTACTTTTTACATCCACATCAAAAGGCTTCATGCGCTTAAGCTTTTGACCCTTTCTTCCGTAGATCATATCTTTTTCGCCCGCCGTTATGATCACAAGACCGTCCGTATTCTCTGCCATGAGTTCATAGACCTTTTCACGCTCCATGCCCCGGTAATGCTCGGCAAGACATTCCTTAGATATAACATCTATGGCGGAATGCCTGTGAAGATATTCGGTGTGGGCACAGTCGATCGTAACATACGGCTTATTGTGCTTTACGCACAGCTCTGCCGCTTTCACGGTCTCCTCCATAAAGAAGGGGTCTATAGCCGCCACGCCGCAGCCTTCGATATCGGCTTCTTTGGGCATATTCCAACGCTTTTCTCCGCTTTCGTAAAGAGTCTGAAAGGTTCCCATGGGAGATCTTACAAGATCCGCTACCACCACGTAATCCATAAGGCCTTTATAATCGGGATCGAAATAGAGCGATGAGATATCCACGCTTTTGTCTTTATAAAAATCGCGGAGCATCGGTGCTACTTCCGTTCCGATATGCGTTCCGTCCATTTTAACGTTTACGCCGAGCGATGAAAGGACCGTTGCGGCGGAACCTGTTTCGCCACCCGGCAGAAAATATACAGCCGAAAGTTCCGAATATTCATCGGGCTTTAAAAATCCGTTTTTAAGATAAAAAGAATGAGTTCCCAATATCTGTCCGAAAAGGTAAGCGTACATAATCCCTCCTGTCAAAAAAAGGGAGTCTTTATAGACTCCCTTCCATATTGTTCAAATACTTAGAACTTACCTGCCTTAGCAGCTTCTTCGATAGAAACCGCAACTGCAACGGTCATACCTACCATGGGGTTGTTACCTGCACCGATAAGACCCATCATTTCAACGTGAGCGGGAACTGAAGAAGAACCTGCAAACTGAGCGTCTGAGTGCATACGACCCATTGTATCGGTCATACCGTATGAAGCAGGACCTGCTGCCATGTTATCGGGATGAAGTGTACGTCCTGTACCGCCGCCCGATGCAACCGAGAAGTACTTCTTTCCGGCTTCGAATCTTTCCTTCTTGTAAGTACCTGCAACGGGATGCTGGAATCTTGTGGGGTTGGTGGAGTTACCGGTGATGGATACATCAACGTTTTCTTTCCACATTATAGCAACACCTTCCTGAACATCGTTTGCACCGTAGCAGTTAACCTTTGCACGGGGTGAATCGGGGTTCTTGGAATAGCACTTACGGAACACTTCCTTAACCTCGCCGGTAAAATAATCATATTCTGTCTCAACATATGTGAAACCGTTGATCCTTGAAATGATCTGAGCTGCATCTTTTCCAAGACCGTTAAGGATAACTCTTAAGGGTTTCTGACGAACCTTATTTGCCTTCTCTGCAATACCGATAGCACCTTCTGCTGCCGCAAAAGACTCGTGACCTGCAAGGAATGCGAAGCACTCGGTATCCTCTTCAAGAAGCATCTTACCAAGATTGCCGTGGCCAAGACCAACCTTGCGTCTGTCAGCTACGGAACCGGGAATACAGAAAGACTGAAGTCCTTCGCCGATTGCTGCTGCTGCATCGGAAGCTTTTCTGCAGCCCTTCTTGATGGCGATAGCGGCACCTACGGTGTAAGCCCACTTAGCATTTTCGAAACAGATGGGCTGAATGCTCTCAACCTGCTTATATACATCAAGACCTGCAGCCTTTGTGATCTCGGCTGCTTCTTCTATACTTTTGATTCCATACTCATTTAATTTAGCAAGAATCTGTTTCTCTCTTCTTTCATATGATTCAAATAATGCCATAATTAATTCCCTCCTGATTACTCTTTACGCGGGTCGATGAATCTGACAGCATCGGCAACACGACCGTACTGGCCCGAAGCCTTATCAAGAGCTGTCTTAGCATCGTCGCCTGCCTTGATAAAATCCATCATCTTTCCGAAGTTAACATACTTATAACCGATGATCTCGTCATCTTCGTCAAGAGCAAGTTCCGTAACGTAACCGTCGGTCATCTCAAGATATCTGGGACCCTTTTCCTTGGTTCCGTACATTGTACCTACCATAGATCTTGCGCCCTTACCAAGGTCCTCAAGACCTGCACCGATCTGAAGACCGTCTTCGGAGAATGCACTCTGTGTACGTCCGTAAACAATCTGAAGGAACAGCTCACGCATAGCTGTATTGATAGCATCACATACAAGGTCTGTATTAAGAGCTTCAAGAATTGTAAGACCGGGAAGGATCTCTGCTGCCATAGCTGCGGAATGTGTCATTCCGGAGCATCCGATGGTCTCTACAAGAGCTTCCTGAATGATGCCGTCTTTGACATTAAGAGAAAGCTTGCATGTACCCTGCTGAGGTGCACACCAGCCGATACCATGTGTATATCCGGAGATATCCTTTATCTCTTTGGCTTTAACCCATTTAGCTTCTTCCGGGATAGGTGCTGCACCGTGAGAAACGCCTTGGGCAACCGGACACATGTTTTTTACTTCTGTTGAATAAATCATAGTTATGTCCTCCTTAAACATTTGTTTGATGCATAATATTGAAAAAACACATCTGAATATCTAATTCGATATTTTAACACATCAAGAGATATCATACTATCCATTATTGTAAAATATCAAGTTATATTTTTTAACCTGTTTATATATACAAAAAGACGGTAAAAACACCGTCTTTTGGATAACTTATTCAATTAAACCCCCTGTCCAGACCAAAATCGCTGCCAAGATGTTTTAAATACGGTCCGGGGTCTTTAAGCATCTTTGCCATGTCAAAGAACGCTTCCAGTATCATTGTCTCCTTATTGCATATTGAAGTGTTCTTTCCTATATCTCCGGCTATGTTATAAACGTTTATCCTGTGCACATAAAGATCTGTAAGCCCGTAGCCTTCACACTTAAGACTGTCCTTTAAGCTGTGGTGATCGAGATAATACATAAACTCGGTCATAAGCCTGTCTTCGGCCACAAATTCCTGCCAAAGTTCATTTAACTTAGGCTCATCAAAGCCCGCATATTCGCCGAGAGAAAGCAGACCCTCGTAGGCCCTGATCCGTCTTCCGTCCAAAATAATACCGTTTTGCATCGCATGACCTCTTTACAGACTTTTTAAAAATCTGTCCGCAAGTTCGGGCCAGATAACGGCTTCGGGATACAGGGAGGGCTTCCAATCACCCGGTGTTTGGGGATTTAACATCTGATCCTTAACATCCGGAGGGACTTCCAACACACCCGACTTTATTGCCTTTACAAGCTCGAAATTCTGCTCCATCGGATAGGGCTCGCCGAAGTTTCCGTTTACCCAGTCTTCGTTCGGAACGGAAAGTCCGTGAAATCCGGATGAAAATACATGCTGCGCGTAGCGTATGCCCTTATCCTTAAGTGCCTTTGCATAGAGATAACTGTTCTCAACAGGCACAAGGTCATCTGTTGCGGTCTGCCATATAAAGCACGGAGGATTGGTTTCTTTTACCGTATTTTCAAGAGAATATTTATATAAAAGCGCTTTGCTCTCTTCGTCGTTTCTTTCGTATATGTCGCCGCCCAAAAGGAAGCGGAAAGAATCCTTGTGGGCATATTCGCCGCTTGTGATAACAGGATATGAAAGCACGGCTGCATCAGGTCTGCACGAAATATCAGCATATTCGGGATTTTCGTCTTTTATCTCGTCGTGGAAATTGCAAAGGCTCGCACATACGTGACCAGCTGCGGAGAATCCGCAGATATAAAGTCTGTTCGGATCGATCCGGTATTTATCCGCATTCTTTCGCACATGGCGGACCGCTCTTGCAAGATCCGTCACAGGCCTTTCAAAAAGCGGTTCGCGCATAAGCTGATTGGTGGTATATGTCATTACAAAGCAGTTATAACCAAGCTCGTTAAATGCCTTTGCCACAATCTCGCCTTCCGTCGGCACCACTACCGCATATCCGCCGCCCGGAAGCACCATCATACACGGATGCGTCTCGCCGTCATTAAGAAGATACGGCCTTAAGTTCGGTTCAAAGTCAAATGCCAGCGGATAATAATATTCACCTTCATGCCAGATCTTTATCTTTTCCATCTTTATACCCCTCAATTATCATAAATTTTAGGCTTCTGTATATAATAACCCTGCATAAAGTCAATGGGAAGATTTGAAAAGTATTCGTATTCCGCCTTTGTCTCTATGCCCTCGGCCAGAATCAGAATATCCTTTTCTTTCATCAGCTTAATGATATTTAAGACTTTATCCTGTTTTTCAACATCGGAATCGATATTTGATATGAGGCTTCTGTCGATCTTTACCATTGTGGGATGATACAAATCTATTCTGGCAAGGTCGACTTCTCGGTCAACTCCGTAATCGTCTATTGCAATATTGGACTTATTGCCGGTGCCTTCATTGCCTCTTTCGAACTCTTCAAGCTTTCTTTGCCATGCATGGGTATTAAGTTCGGTATATTCAAGCATTTCAAGAACAATTCTGCCGGCTATCTTCCAACCCACTTCCTCAAGCCATATGGTTGAGAATTCTTCGGACATGCATGCACCGGGAAAAGAATTGATAAAAATCTTGCCTTCAAGATCATTGTTCAGAAATGCCTTTATGGAATAAAGCATTGTTATTTCTTCGAGAAGATCTATCTGATCGGATTTTATACAATAATCCACAACGTCAAGCGGAGAAAAAGGAGCAGGCCTCATCAAAGCCTCATACCCATAAATCTCACCCGTATCTGCGTGCACTACGGGTTGGAATGCAAACTTTATATCTTCGGGTTTTTTAAGAATATCAGCTATGTCTGTCATTATGTCCCCCCGGAAAATGATAGATATAAAACTGTGTGTTATTACATTTTAACGGGTTTTGATAAATAAAGCAAACATATTGGGTCCTATGTTTAGGTTAGCGGCTCATTTAACCGACAAAAATGTGTCACCCCGCAAGTAATGATAATATGATTATATAATGAACATAACAAAAATCAAAAAATAAATTGATAAAGGAACGAAGCCTGCGCATAATGATTTCTATGAAAAATCGGACACTAAACATGACGGAAGGCAGCCCCGTAAAGCTGCTCATAGCGTTTTCAATCCCGATGCTGATAGGTAATATCTTTCAGCAGCTATACAATATAGCCGACTCCATGGTGGTCGGTCGTCTTGTCGGAGCGGAAGCTCTCGGTGCGATAGGTGCGACGGGCTCGATAACATTTATGTTCTTCGCGCTATGTAACGGTATCGGATCTGGCGGCGGTATCATCACATCGCAATATTTCGGACGTGATGATATGGGAAAGGTTAAAAGCTGTATCGCCAATACGGCTTATATCATGATCGCCTTTCCGGCAGTTGTGGGCGTGATCGCTTTCTTGCTGGCGCCTTTTTTACTTGATCTTTTAAATACGCCCGAAGCGATCATATCCGATTCGCTTTCCTATTTAAGACTTATGTGTGTGGGTCTTGTATTCGTGTCGCTTTATAACTATGTATCTTCAATGTTAAGGGCACTCGGCGATTCAAAGACCCCTCTTTATTTTCTTATATTCTCGTGCATTTTGAATGTCGGGCTCGATCTTTTGTTTGTGGGCACGTTTAAAATGGGCGTGATCGGCGCCGCGGTCGCCACTCTTATCTCACAGTTTGTTTCCGGCTTTTTCTGTATTCTTTACGCGATAAGACGTAATCCTTACTTTAAACTGTCCCGTGAAGATATGGTGTTCAATAAAGGGATCATTTCCGAAGTCGTTAGGATCGGTGTTCCTCTTTCACTTCAGTTTTCTTTGATCGCGATATCTTCAATGGCTCTTCAAAGAGTCGTAAACTCCTTCGGCGCGATCGCTGTTGCGGCATTTACCGCAACAAGCCGCGTGGAACAGGTCATCCATCAGCCGTATCAGACATTGAGTGCGGCGCTGTCCACATATACAGGCCAGAATTTCGGTGCCGATAAGAAAGACCGCATTCTGACCGGATACAGAAAAGGACTTATGCTCATGGTCGTTTTCTCAATATGCATGCTTTTGGTAATGCAGCTTTTAAGCCGTCCGATCACATCGATATTCATCAAAGAACCCGATGTAATAGATATGGGGTCGACCGCACTTAAGATCACGAGTCTATTCTATATATTCCTCGGTACGATCTACGTTATAAGAGGTATTTTGAACGGTCTGGGCGACGGTTTCTTTGCCCTTTACAACGGTATCGTGGAAGTCATAGGCCGGTTTACCGTGCCGATCATGCTGACGTCGATCTCATTTATAGGGCTTTGGGGCATCTGGTGGTCGGTAGGCATCGTATGGTTTGTGAGCGGCCTTACGGCATGGTTAAGATATGTCTTTTCAGGACGCAAGATCCTTTTAGGTACAAAAGATCCGAACCGCTCATAACGGTTCGGATCTTTTTTCTTCATATTCTTTTGACTACTGCATGATCTCGTCGACGGTCGAAACCGTGATAAATGCCTTTGTATCCTGTCTTTTTATGATCTCACGCATCTTCTGAAGTTCAAAATAAGTTACATAGCAGATAAGGGTTTTGTTTTCACCTGCGATCGCACCCTGCGAATTGATGACCGTGCAGGTTTTATTGAATTCTTCTCTAATGGCTTTAATAAGCGTATCCGGATTCTGCGTAATGATCGTAAGTTGTTTTATCGCATCGAAATGATCCGTAAAGTGGTCGATCACCGCCGTCGCTATAACGTATACAAGAAGACTTAAAAGTGCACTGTTTTCGTTTATAAAAAGGAAAGCGGCAATATATACGCAGGCATTGAATGCAATAAGAAGACCCGTCATACTGAAGTTCTTTCCGGTCTTTTCGGACAATTTATTGACAAAAATATTGGCAAATATCTCTGAACCGTCGATACAGCCGCCAAACCTTAATATAAGCGAAAGACCGGCTCCCAAAATGGCCCCGCCGAACACTACCGCTATAAAATGTTCTGCCTGAAGTTCAAAAGGGATATTCTCAAATACCTCAAGACCCACTGTATAACTGATAACGCCCACGATCGACTTAAGTCCGAACTTAAAACCGAGCACCACAAAGCCCGCGATCAAAAACGGGAGTGTTACCAGAAAAACGCATATCGAAAGATTAAATCCCGTAAGTTTTCCGATTATGATACCGATACCTGCGGTTCCGTAATCGATGGCACCGCTCGGAAGAAGTATACAGGCTACCGAGAAGCTCACCAGGAGTGCCCCGATGATTATAGCGGCATAAGAAACCGCTTCGTTTAATTTCTTCATTACTTTAATCCCCCTCACCTTCCGAATAATCCGTAAAGGAAATATGATAATCGTATCCCATGGCATCAGTCACATATATTCCGGGTTCGATATGGGTGCTTTGATCGTAAGGAACGGAAATATCTTTATCTTCCCTACGTATAGTAACATGGTCGGGAGTAACCTCGGTCACTTTAAACAATTCAATACAGAAATTACTTCCGTTCGTATCTTTCTTACTGTCGGTCCAGCCTCCGTGGTCCAGTTCGTAAAACACCATGCCGGATTTTGCCGAAAAATGATGAAAGAACTGCCCGCTTCCAAGGTCAGTTCCTCCTTCATCGTATCCGCCGTAATCCACGGTTACGGTCATGGAGCATATGCCCTTATTTAAGCCGCAGCCCGCCAATATATCGATCAAAGCAGCCATTATAAGAAAAACCGCCAATATCCTGTATTTCATATATTCCCCTCCTTTTCAAGATGATATCACAAAAAAAAGCCGTCCGCGACTCTTTTATATCGCGGACGGCCCGATAGGATCACTGTTGTATCAATTTAAGCGGTTCTGCATCATATACAAAGACCATGGCATCATAACAATCTAACGGGGCCGCGTTTACGATATGTGTCCGTTTTATGATATGCATAAGCACACTGTAGCTTTCACCGAGGCTTCCCATAGAGACATTTTCGTTAAGTTCGGCATACAACGTACTCGCCGTGTCCACATCATCAAACTGAAGAAGATATCTTCCGCCGAAATCCTTGGCACTCTTTGCAAAACTGTCGTCCGACTTAAATGAGTGTTTTCCTCTCTCGCCTTTAGAGTTTGGAAGATTTGCGGTCGTTTTGTAATAATCCGAACCGATCACATAATATCCGGTAGGATGTTCTGCCTCAAGCAGACACCCCATATTGTTGTCATTGTACATGGGACTTTGCGGAAGTTTGGATATGTGCCCCGCATGCCCTGTTACAAAGATCATGTTGCGGCCGAGCTCCTGTTCTCTTTCAAGTATCCACTCGACATTTTCCGCCATATAACCGTCTCGGATCTTATATGACTCACCCGCATTATTGACATATGCGTCAAAAAGTATGACGCACTGTTCAAGACATCTTAACATATGTGTCGCTTCTTCATAATCTATCGACGGATCATCGGCCTTTTTTTCAAGTTCGGTGCGGATCAGGCCTATCTTATCCAGTTTTTCGTTGAGTGTGAGAGATACATCGTCTATGCTTACTTTGTCAAACAAAGAACCGTCAAGTCCGATCTTTGTTGTAAGGTAATCTATATAAGGCCCGTCGTCCTGCATATCGTAGCCGTAGAAATTAAGTCTGTTCCCGGCGCCCTGTTCAAGATTATATTCGCGCATCCATTTAAGCAGTTCTTCGGAAGTCTCGGTTTTGTATATCTTAAAGTTCAAGGCATCCACGGCTTCATCCAATGTGGTCTCGCCGCCGTTTATATAATCGTTTACGGTAAGATAGCAGCCCGAGTGACCTTCAAGACAGAAGCTTTTTACCTCGCCGCTTTCCACAAGTTTTTTAAAGATCTCTGTCTTAAGTTCCTGAAAATCACTGTTGCCGTGTGTCGCTTCGCCGAAAGCCACTATCTCGGTACCTTCGGGGATCGTAAGCTCATCGATCGTCTTTGCGTATTCCTTTACCTCAGCAGTCTTTGAATCGCCGCAGCCTGTTACAAATATCATTATCAAAAGTGCAGTCAACAATACTAAAATATTCATCTTTTTGTTTCTCATTTCATACTCCTGTTTTCTGTTACATGTTTTTCTTACTTCATGCAATACATATAATAGTCGGCTTGTATAAAACGAAAAATCGATTTGCCTTACAAAGAAACGAAAAACACTTACAAAAATGTCACATTTAT
>JAEEMP010000087.1 GCA_016283275.1 Lachnospiraceae bacterium | reverse complement strand
TGTTTCCAGAAACTCGTTCCTGTGTTTAAAACTCTTTAAGCCGTTTAAAGCCTCTTCCGAAAATCTCTCAACATCCTCTTTGGCCTTTTCAAGCCCGTAAAGAGATACGTAGGTGAGCTTTCCGTTTTCGTCGTCGGAACCGATGGGCTTTCCGAATTCCTTGAAATCACCTTCAACATCCAGGATATCGTCTCTTATCTGGAAAGCGATGCCTATCTTTGAACCGATCTCGTCGAGCTTTTCAACCTCTTCTTCGGTCGCGCCGCCCAATATCGCTCCTATCGTCAGAGCAGCCTCTATAAGGGCTGCGGTCTTATTTTCGTGGATGAAAAGAAGTTTTTCCTTGTTAAGTTCTTCGCCGGTCTTCTCGCATTTTACGTCCAAAGCCTGTCCGCCCACCATTCCGAATATCCCGGCTTTTTGGGTAAGTACGGTCAAGGCGGCTTCGACTCTTACCGGATCGGAAGCGGCCGTAAACGCTTTTACGGCTGTTTCGTATGCGAAATTCAGTAACCCGTCGCCCGCAAGGAGTGCCGTAGTCTCGCCGTAAACCGCATGAGTGGTCTTTCTGCCCCTTCTGTACTCGTCATTGTCGATACAGGGCATATCGTCATGCACAAGCGAATATGAATGTATAAATTCGATCGCCGCCATAAAATACGGAAGTTCTTCACCGGGATCCGAAAACAGTTTGCAGCTTTCCTGCATAAGAAGCGGTCTTAATCTCTTTCCGCTTCCCATTACCGAATATCTCATGGCCTCCATAAGATACTCTGCATAGCCCGTATCAACATTCATCGTATTTTCCAGCAACGCATTGATCTGGTTTACATAAATTTCCAGTTCTTCTTTAAAACTCATGTGTCTCACCGTTTCCCGAAAGTTCAAGAACCTTCTTTTCCACAAGGTCTATCTCCTTCGTGCAGTTCTCGATCATCTCCATACCGCTTTTATAAAGGGCAAAAGAACGCTCGAGCGTCACATCCTCGGACTCCATTTCCTTTATGGTATCATCAAGCTTTGCAAAAGCTTCCTCTATGGTAAGTTTCTTTTCTTCGCTCATATTAAGTCTCCGTGGTATCGATGACCTTTGTGACCGCAAAACCGTCCTTTAAGTCAAGTCTTACTTCGTCGCCCGCTTTTATGTCTTTTACCGACTTTACGGAAGCACCGCTCATAGAAGCATACACATATCCGTTCCCGAGCTTATTTAAAGGCGAAAGTGCGTGCAGCGACTGTGCTGTCATTGATACTCTGGTCTTGTATTGTGTAAGAAGTTTTTCGATCCTTACGTTAAGTCTTTCTTCCAAAGAAGCAAGACGGTTTCTTTTCGCGTTTATAAGGGCTCCGGGGCTTAATGCCTTTACCCTGCCCGAATATCCCGATACTTTTGTGCGCAGAAACGATATCTTACGCCCCATAAGTACCTTAAGACGGTTTTCATCATCTTTAAGGCGTCTTAGATCGTACGAAACATCCGCTACCGCAAGCTCTGCCGCCGCTGACGGTGTCGGAGCTCTTAAGTCCGCCACAAAATCCGCGATCGTAAAGTCTGTCTCGTGGCCAACCGCGGAAATGACAGGAACCGCCGCATTAAATATCGTATGGGCAAGCGCCTCATCGTTAAAGCACCAAAGGTCCTCCATCGAACCGCCTCCGCGTCCTACGATGATCACATCGACTCCGTACTCTTCAAGAGCATTGATACCTTTGATGATCGTGGGCGGAGCATCTTTGCCCTGCACGGTCGCGGGATAAAGAACGATCTGTATCCCTGGATTTCTTCTTTTCGATATATCGATTATATCTCTTACAGCCGCACCGGTTGATGCCGTTACAACCCCGAGGGTCTTTATGTGCTTCGGAATGGGACGTTTGAACTCTTCGTCGAACATACCCTGTTCCTTAAGCTTTGCCTTTAAAGCCTCGAACTGCTCGAATATATTGCCTACACCGTCTTCTTCGACTTTTGCCGCGATGATCTGGTATTTTCCGTCCCGCTCGTATACTTCGACAGAGCCCGTCACCACGACCTGCATACCGGTCGCAAGCTTAAACTTAAGCCCCGACATGCGTCTTGAGGCCCACATTACACAGGATATCTGTGCATCCTTATCTTTTATCGAAAAATAGATATGGCCCGAAGCGGTATACGAACAGGTGCCGACTTCACCCTTTACCGATACATTTTTAAGCATAAGGTCGTCGGCAAACATTCCGGCAATATACCGGTTCACCTGAGCGACCGTATATGTCTTATTTTGCAAATTTAGCCAACACTCCGTTTACAAATGCGCCCGATTCGTCCCTGCCGTACTTCTTGGCAAGTTCAACGGCCTCGTTAATGGATACTCCCACCGGGATATCTTCATCAAACATGATCTCATATACGGCAAGTCTTATGATCGTAAGATCTACCTTTCCTATACGGTCGATCGTCCATCCCGTAATGTTCTTTGATATCATCTCATCAATTTCGGGAAGTTTGGCCACGATGGCCAGCACACGGAGTTTTACATATTCCTTATCCGATTCGGACACTTTAACGCTTAAATCGTCGCCTTCGGCGTTAAAGAACATATCCGTCTGACCTTCCATCTCCCCTGTTTCATTGAACAGCGCACGAAACAGTACCAAAAACTCCGCTTCTCTTTGTTCGCTTCTTTTCATCCTAATGTTCCTTACTTAAACTGATTCCTGCAACACGTACGTTAACATCGGAAACCGTAAGACCTGTCATGTTCTCAACGGCCTGTTTAACTCTGGCCTGTACCTTCTGGCTCGTGCTCGGAAGATTATGTCCGTATTCAACGGTAATAACGATATCAATGGTAACCTCATTGTTAAGAACATCAACCTTAACATTCTTTACAATGTTCTTCATGCCCACCTTGCCCAAAAGCTCGGTAGTGATGTTGCTGCCCATCGCCGAAACGCCTTCAACTTCCAAAGCAGCGATCGCTGCGATCTTGCCCACAACATCATTGGCGATCTTAACGTTTGTCTCACATCCCTTAACTGTATCCATTTTGTCCTCCTAATCACGCGAAAACTCGGTCAGTACAAGGCCGTTGTTTCGCTCTATTGTCATCTGAATACTCCAAGAATTTACAAATAAAAGCAAAGGTCTTCCCTTTAAGTCCGTAACCTTCTTCATATCCGAAGTACCGGTAAGCTTGGCTACGTCTATATCTTTATTCTCGATCCACCTTATATGCTCGTAAGGCAGCATATCGAGCCTTATCTCAACGTTGTATTCGTTTTCCAGACGGTATTTGAGTACATCGAACTGAAGAACTCCGACAACGCCCACGATGATCTCTTCCATACCCGTATTAAGTTCCTGGAAGATCTGGATCGCGCCTTCCTGTGCGATCTGCGTGATACCCTTTATAAACTGCTTGCGCTTCATGGTATCGATCTGTCTGACCCTTGCAAAATGCTCGGGAGCAAATGTAGGTATGCCTTCGTATTTAACCTTCATCTTCGGTGCACATACCGTATCGCCGATCGAGAAGATACCGGGATCGAATACACCTATGATATCGCCCGCATAGGCTTCCGAAAGGATCTTTCTTTCATCCGCCATTATCTGCTGGGGCTGCGAAAGTCTCATGACCTTGTTGCCCTGCACATGCCTTACTTCTTTTTCCGCATCGAACTTACCCGAGCAGATACGCATAAATGCGATACGGTCTCTGTGGGCCTTGTTCATATTAGCCTGTATCTTGAACACGAATGCCGAAAAATCATCTTCCGTGGGCTCGACCGTTCCCTCTTCCGATCTTCTGGGAAGCGGTGATGTGGTCATCTCAAGGAAATGCTTTAAGAATATCTCCACACCGAAGTTAGTAAGCGCCGAGCCAAAGAACACGGGGGTCAACTTACCCGCTCTGACCAGATCAATGTCGAACTCAGAGCTTGCGCCGTCCAAAAGTTCTATCTCTTCAAGAAGCTTATTTTCCGCTTCTTCGCCGATCTCAGCCTTCATGGCCGCCTCGTCGTGAATTGATACTATCTTTGTCTCACCTTCCTTGGTACCCTTCTGGGTATCCGAATAGGTATATATACTCTCGCTCTTACGGTCGAATACGCCTTTAAATCCTTTTCCCGAACCTATGGGCCAGTTGATGGGACAGGTTGCTATCCCGAGTTCTTTTTCAACGTCGTCCAAAAGTTCAAAGGTATCATTGGCATCACGGTCCAATTTGTTTATGAAGGTAAATATCGGAATGCCTCTCATCGCGCAGACTTTAAACAGCTTCCTCGTCTGTGCCTCGACACCCTTTGATGCATCTATGACCATGACCGCGGAATCCGCCGCCATCAAAGTCCTGTACGTATCTTCCGAGAAATCCTGATGTCCCGGTGTATCGAGGATGTTTATGCAAAATCCGTCGTATTCAAACTGAAGTACCGAAGATGTTACCGAGATACCTCTTTCCTTTTCGATCTCCATCCAGTCCGAAACCGCATGCCGCGCCGTTGCCTTACCCTTAACGGAACCCGCAAGATTTATGGCTCCGCCGTACAGTAAAAACTTCTCCGTAAGTGTTGTTTTACCTGCATCGGGGTGGGATATTATCGCAAACGTGCGTCTTCTGTTTATTTCTTTGTCAAAACTGCCCACTTAACCAAAAACTCCTTACTTTAACATACTTTCTCCGGCGAACTCAGGCTTGATGTCAAAGTAATCAAGCACAGTCGCTCCGACATCGGCAAAAGTACTTCTGGTACCTCTGTTGCCCGGACGCACATTCTTTCCGTACATCACAAAGAACACATACTCTCTGGAATGATCCGTAGACTGTGTAAAGCCGGGGTCGCAGCCGTGATCCGCCGTCATCATCAATATATCGTCATCCCGCATCTTGCTTAAGATCTCGGGAAGCTTTGAATCATAATAAGCTATTGCCTTGGCATATCCGTCCACATCGTTTCTGTGGCCGTATATCATATCCGTATCCACAAGATTCACAAAGCAGAGGCCGTCAAAATCACGGTCCATCCACTCGATCGTCTTGTCTATCCCTTCGGGATTTCCTCCCGGGGTGTACACGTAATCGGTTATTCCTTTTCCGGCAAAGATATCGTTGATCTTGCCTATCGCAAGTACGTCCTTACCTGCGGCCTTAAGCTGGTCGAGCATCGTGACCGATGTGGGTTCAAGCGAAAAGTCGTGTCTTCTGTTGGTACGTGTATAATTTCCGTTTCCGCTTCCGATAAAAGGACGCGCGATCACACGGCCCACTCCGTGCTTGCCCTGAAGGATCTTTCTTGCTTTTCTGCAGATATCATAAAGTTCTTCAACGGGTACCACATCCTCGTGTGCGGCGATCTGGAACACGGAATCCGCCGATGTGTACACGATGAGCTTGCCCGTCTTAACATGCTCGTCTCCGTATTCGTTGATGACAACCGTACCGGAATAAGGTTTGTTGCACAGAACTCCTCTGCCCGTTACTTTTTCAAATTCATCAATTACTTCTTTGGGAAAACCGTCGGGATAAGTGGGCATGGGGGTCGAAGAATTGATGCCCGCCATCTCCCAGTGGCCGGTCGTTGTGTCCTTACCTTTGGAAATCTCGGTAAGTCTTGCAAAACCGCCCGTAGGATCGTCAACACCGTCCAAAAAATCCACACCGTCTATATTGAAAAAGCCCATCTTTTTAAGATTGTCCATATTAAAGAATTGACTTTTGGAAATAGACCTCAAGGTGTTCGTCCCGACATCGCCGTAAGCAGCCGCATCAGGCGCCTCACCGATACCGAAACTGTCCAGAACTACAAGAAATACTCTCTTACTCATGCTGACCCTCCTTAAAAAATACTTACCCTTTATTTTACCACATCATCTTTCTTTTTAAAAGAAAACAGGAAAGCCGTCTCCTCGTCCTTATATACAAAAATGAGCAAAACTCCCAGTAAGATCGCGGACAGGGTTATAAAGCAGTCAGCTACGTTAAACCTCGGGAAATTGATCGGTACAAAATACAAAAAGTCCACAACATAACCCTGTCTTATCCTGTCGATCATGTTGCCGATCGCGCCCGCTATGAGCATCGCAAAGGCCAGATGGAGAAGGTCGAATCTCTTTTTATCGGGTATCCTTATAAACTCAAAAATCGCAAATATGAGTATAAGCGATGTTAAGATCAGTAAGAACGTCTGCTTTCCGGCGAAACTTGAAAAAGCCGCACCGGTATTTTCGACATACTCAAGTTCGAATACGTTCTTTATCCAGACAATGTTGTCCTTACCCTTTAAGTTCTCGACTATCCACGATTTGGATACTCTGTCCGCATATATCATTAAAACAGACAAAAATGAAAATATTATCTTCTTCTTCATTATGATTCCTTTAAAACCATTACGGTCATATTCAAAAAGGCGTACGCTTGCGCATACGCCTTTCCACCTTCAAAAAATTTACTGCTGTGCGTCCTTTATCGAGAAACTGATACGTCCCATCTTGTCTTTTCCGAGACATACGACGGTAACCTTATCTCCCAATGTGAGAACATCTTCAACATGATCGATCCTCTCCTTGGCAATCTTGGAGATGTGAACCATGCCTTCTTTTCCAGGTGCGAACTCGATGAATGCGCCGAATTCCTTGATGGATACGACCTTACCCTTGTAAATCTTGCCTTCTTCGAAGTCGGATACGATCGTATTGATATATTCAACAGCCTTGTCCATCATTGCCTTGTCGGTACCGCAAACGCTTACCATACCGTCATCGCTTATATCGATCTTTACGCCGGTCTCAGCGATGATCGCATTAATGGTCTTACCCTTCTGTCCCACAACATCACCGATCTTCTCGGGATCGATCTGTAAGGAAATAATCTTGGGTGCGTACTCGTTAACTGTCGGTCTGGGCTCGGCAATTGCCTTCTTCATACAGTTGTCCATGATGAAGAGTCTTGCTTCGCGGCATCTTGCGATAGCACCTTCAACGATGGGTCTTGTAAGACCGTGGATCTTGATATCCATCTG
>JAEEMP010000086.1 GCA_016283275.1 Lachnospiraceae bacterium | reverse complement strand
GCGGACCTTCATATTGCCCATATGAGATCCGCCTTTTTATTGATAGATAATTTAACAAAGAAAAACAAGTATGTCAATCGTTAAATATTTTACGTGGTGCAATGTTTCTTACCATCTTTACGAATGTATCGTCGGGCTCGATAATTACCTGCTCTGTGCCGTCATAATAGAAGGTGTATCTTCTGTCGGGCTGATCGATGATACCGCTCGAAAGATCGACGATCTTAAACGTACGGTTCTTGTAGGAGTCAAGATGCCAGCTGTTCATGGGAGCCATTATCTCGATCTTGTCAACCGAGTAAACTCCAATCCTTTTGCGCCTTGACTTGTGCATTACCTTGTCAACCGTGATCTCTTTGTCAAGGTAAAGATACTCATACTCGATATCGCTGTGAAGGATCACAAAATATAATCCGACACCGAGACCCGCCGCCACAAATATCATAAGCGGCATGATCGTAAGACCGAGAAAACCGGTAAATACGATCATCAGTATCAAAAAGAATTTTAAGAATATCATGTAACCCGGCGTCTTGCCGGCTACCATGCACTCATGATATGCGTCACTCATTGGGACCTCCTGTGCAGTAAATCATGTACTTTATTTTTAAGAATTCCGTGGTAAAGATCTTCAACCACGGGGTTGTCACCCGAACATTTGATGACCGAAGAACGGTCTGCCTTGTAAAGACCTGCGGCACGCTTTTCCTTGCCTTCCCTGTATACGAAGGGCTGGCCTGCACCGGCAACACAGCCGAGAGGGCATGCCATAACTTCCACAAAATCAAAGTGAAGTTCTCTTGATTCTATGGCCTGTATAAGTTTCTCGGCATTTCCGAGTCCGCTTACGACAGCGATATCAAGTTCTTTGTCCCCGTAAGGAACTTTTGCAGTCTTGACACCTTCGAATCCTCTTATTCCGAGATATTCTATCGACTTAAGATCTTCGTTGGTCTTGGCATTGGATACTCTTCGAAGAGCTGCTTCCGTAACACCGCCGGTGGTACCGAAGATCGTGCCGGCACCCGAACTTATCGAAAACGGCATATCCGGTCCCTGAGGCTCTATCTCATTAAACTGTATGCCTATTTCCTTGATCATTCTGGCAAGTTCCGATGTTGTGATGACAATATCGACATCTCTGATGCCGTTTCTTGAAAGTTCTTCTCTTGTGATCTCAAACTTCTTGGCGGCGCAGGGCATTATCGCTATGGAAACGGTCTTTAATCCTTCTTCTTTGTCCGCCTTTTTGTAATATTCCTTTAAAACGGATCCGAACATTCCCATAGGGGATTTGCACGTCGAAACATAATCAAGAAGCTCGGGGTGTTTGGTCTCCACATATCTTACCCATGCGGGACAGCATGATGTAAAGAGAGGATATTTGTCATCGCCTTTTTCAAGCTTTTTAATGAGTTCTTCGGATTCTTCGACAACCGTTAAGTCTGCTCCCACCGAAGTATCGAATACATTATCAAATCCAAGCATCCTTAAAGCCGCAAAAATACGTCCCATCGTATTTTTGCCGGGTTCGAGTCCGAATTCCTCGCCGAGTGCTACTCTTACCGCAGGCGCAACCTGGGCCACAACTCTGGTCTTCGGATCGTAAAGGGCTTTCCATGCGGCTCTTAACGAACTCTTTACATGAATCGCTGCAGTGGGACATACCGCAGCACACTGACCGCAGTTTACACAGTCGGTCTCGGCGATCTTACGTCCCATTGCGGGCATGACACGCATGTTGCTGCCACGGTACGCAAAATCTATCGCGCCCACATTCTGAACCTCGTTGCACATACGTACGCAGTCACCGCACAGTATGCACTTGCCGGGATCTCTTACTATCGATTCCGAAGAATCGTCTATCTCCATTTCCTCGCGGTTATTCTTAAACCTTATCTCCGTAAGTCCGAAACGGACCGCCAGCATCTGAAGACGGCAGCGACCGTTCTTTTCACAGACCGTACAGTCACGGCAGTGAGAAGCAAGCAAAAGTTCAAGAATGGTCTTACGGTACTCATGAAGTCTCGGAGTGTTGGTCTTGATGTTCATCTTGTCCTTGGGAGGAGTTGAGCATGAAGCAACAATGCCTCCTCTTTCATCTTCGACCACGCACATACGGCAGGCACCGAATATCGACATGTCGGAATAGTAACAGAATGTCGGGACATGGATGCCCGCTTTATGTATTACCTGTAAAATGTTCTTTTCATCATCAAAGGGAATACGCATTCCGTCAATGATCATATATTTTTCCATTATACGTCTCCCTCCTTATACTCTTTCTATTGCCCCGAAAGGACAACCCTGCATGCAGGCGCCGCACTTTATGCATTTTGCGGGATCTATCACATGAGGTTCCTTGACGGTTCCCGATATCGCACCTACGGGACACTGGCGGGCACACTTCGTACAGCCCTTACACTTTTCGGGATCTATCTTATAATTCGAAAGTGCCTTGCACTGTCCTGCCGGACACTTTTTGTCGACAACATGCGCGATATACTCGTCTTTAAAGTACTTCATGGTACTTATTACGGGTGAAGGTGCGGATTTTCCGAGTCCGCAAAGTGCGGTGTTGGAAACAGTATCCGCAAGTTCCGCAAGCGTCTCAAGATGCTCGGGCGTACCGCGTCCTTCGACTATGTCATTTAAAAGTTCAAGCATCCGCTTGGTACCTTCGCGGCACGGAACGCACTTTCCGCATGATTCGTTCTGTGTAAAGTTCATAAAGAACCTTGCCACTTCAACCATACAGGATTTATCGTTCATGACAACAAGACCGCCCGAACCGATCATTGCTCCGACCTTTTTAAGAGAATCGAAGTCAAGCGATATATCAAGATGATCTTCATCGGAATTAAGACACAGACACCCTCCCGAAGGTCCGCCGATCTGAACGGCTTTAAATTCTCCGTCTTTGACGCCGCCGCCTATGTCGTAAATGACTTCGCGAAGCTTTGTACCCATGGGAACTTCGATAAGTCCGGTGTTGTTGACATTACCCGTTAAGGCAAACGCTTTGGTACCGTGGCTCTTATCCGGTCCTATAGTGCAATACCAGTCCGCACCTTTAAGTATGATGGGAGGTACGTTACAGAATGTCTCAACGTTGTTAAGTACGGTCGGTTTATCAAAGAGTCCGTGCTCGGTTGTACGGGGAGGCTTGACTCTGGGCATACCTCTGTGGCCTTCTATGGAAGCGGTAAGTGCCGAACCTTCGCCGCACACGAACGCTCCCGCGCCCTGACAGATCTTAAGATCGAAATCAAAGCCCGATCCCATTATGTTTTTACCAAGAAGTCCTCTCTTGGTAGCCTTGTCTATTGCTATCTGAAGTCTCTCTACCGCAAGAGGATACTCGGCTCTTACGTATATATATCCGTGATGGGCATTGGTAGCCTTACCTGCGATGATCATACCCTCGATCACGCGGTGAGGATCGCCTTCCATCATCGAACGGTCCATGAACGCACCGGGATCGCCTTCGTCACCGTTGCAGACTACGTATTTCTCATCGACATCCTGCTTAAGCACCTGTGCCCACTTTGTACCGGTAGGGAATCCACCGCCTCCGCGGCCGCGAAGTGTGGATTTCGTGATCTCATCAACGATCTCCTCGCTTGTCATGTCAAACAGAGCCTTGGCAACTGCCTGATATCCGCCTACGGCGATATATTCAACAATTGACTCTGCATTGATCTGTCCGCAGTGTTCAAGGGCAAGACGCGTCTGTTTTTTGTAAAAAGGTATCTCGGACTGCTGTCTGTAAGGCTTTCCCTCGGCGTCCCTGTATACGAGCCTGTCAACGCATTCGTTTCCGATTATCGTCTTTTCGACGATCTCTTCGCAGTCTTCGACTTTGACCTTTAAATAAAGCCAGCCGTAAGGCTCTATCCTTAAAAGGGGACCCTTTTCGCAAAATCCGTGACAGCCCGATTTCTTGACACCTATCGTGTCATGAGGCTCTTCTTCGAGCATTACGGAACAGGGGATATCTTTTTCTTTTAATATCTCCTGAAGTCTTTCGTATATCTTAAGCGAACCGCCGGCCACACAGCCCGTTCCCGCGCAGATAAGTATCTGCTTGGACTGTGAATCGAGTGATTTTTTAAACTTTATCTGAAGTCGGTCGAGATCGGCTCTTGTCTTTACTATCTCAAATGCCATTTATTTGCCCTCCCCGCTTCTTAATCCGTCTATTATGCCCTGAACCTTATCGGGTGTCATGGCGGGATGAACCTCGTCATTGACGGTGCACACCGGCGCAAGTCCGCAGGCTCCCAAACACGATACGGTTTCAACGGTAAACATCATGTCGTCAGTAGTTTTCTTGGACTCCGAAAGGCCGAGTACCTTTCTGAACTCTTCAAGTATCGGCACGGAGTTACGCACGTGGCAGGCCGTACCGTCACAGACCTTTATGACATATTTACCCTTGGGTTCAAGCGAGAAATTCTCGTAAAACGTGGCAACACCGAATATCTTGGCCTCACTTAAGTTAAGCGCCTTTGAGATATATGTAAGGCTCTCGGTGGGAAGATATCTGTATTCACGCTGGATATCCTG
>JAEEMP010000085.1 GCA_016283275.1 Lachnospiraceae bacterium | reverse complement strand
TCTCCCTCGCTTCGTTTTGTGCGCCTTGATCCGTTGAGGGAAGCTTGCATTGTTAAGATCACGAATGCGGATATCGACGGCAATCCTTACCCTGTCGAGAGTAAGAAGTTTCTTCTTTGTAACGGAAGACGTATAGAAGATAATATTTTTGTATTTCCCACAAACGATCCCAACCTTGTATTTACACTTGAAGGACTTGCAAGGAGTGAAGAAAGTTTACTTAACGTGACGATGGAAATCACAAGGATACCGCTTGAAACTGCGATTTCGATAGCCGGCAATATTAAGAGGATTTTTTAAAACATGAATCTTAAGGGATATTTAAGATCGGTACTGACCCGTCATGCGGAGTCGGTATACAGGGCGAAACTAAAAGAAAAAAGCGAAACGTTTGATTCGTGGATCAGGACTGTTGAAGACGGACTTGAACGTTTTGACATGACGCTTGATACCGATACCTTGCCCTACAAACGTGAAAAGGCTTCATATGTTACCCACTATGACGGAATGACGGTGCGTATTTTTCCGTATTCGTTGGTGGGTGATAATTTTATTGTAAAAAATCTTATAGAAGACATAATCGTATTCGTAAACGGCGAGCTTACGGATCGAGCCATCCCATTGATCGTGAAATGTTTTAAAGCCTACCCGTCATGTTCGGTTGTATACGGGGACGAAGACATAGCTGTGCTTGATGAACAGGAAACGGATAAATATGGTAAAAGCGTATACGGAACCAGAGAAAATCCGTATTTTAAGCCTGACTGGTCGCCGAATACATTTCTTAACAACTATTATTTTTGCAATATCTGTGCCATAAGAAGAGCGTCGTTTCGCGATATCGAATTCGGTGAAGGCCGAAGCGGTGCAGACGGTATATATCATACTCTGCTGAGATTTTTATATGAAGATGAGGGACGTATATATAAATCGGTAAGACATATAGATGAAATACTGGTACATGCAACCGATTACGAATACAATGATCTAAAAGATGAAAGAGCATATTCACTGGCTTCGGGACTTAAGACCGAAGGCTGGGGAAATGGTCTTAGTGTTGATGAGCCAAAGACCATAACGGTTGTTATTCCAAGTAAGGATAATCCTACTTTGCTCGAAAACTGCATGACAACGCTTTATGATTCCTGTCCGGGTTCTATTGCTTTGGAAGTCGTTGTGGTTGATAACGGGAGTTCCCTTGCCAATAAGGAACGTATAGAAGGTTTGCGTGAAAAGTTTGGATTTATATATGAATACACTCCTATGGAATTCAATTTTGCAAGGATGTGTAATATAGGTGCGCGTCTCGGAAACGGGGAATTCATTCTTTTTCTTAATGATGATGTTTCTTTTACCGAACCGTATACTCTTGAGAATATGCTGATGCAGGCATCCTTTACCTTTACAGGTGCGGTCGGAGCCAAACTTTTGTACCCCGGGATAAAGAAGATACAGCATGCCGGAGTGGTCAATAACCGTATCGGTCCGGTACATAAGCTTCAGTTTGCGGACGATAACAGATCATACTATTATGGTTTTAACAGATCGGTAAGAAATGTGTTGGCCGTAACGGGTGCTTGCCTTATGGTAAGGCGAAATGTATATGAAAACGTCGGCGGTATGAACGAGAGCCTTCGAGTGGCTTTTAACGATGTGGATCTGTGTTTTAAATTATCCGAGAGCGGATATTTTAATGTATGCTGCAACAATATCTCACTTGAGCATGCAGAATCCGTAAGCCGCGGCAAGGATACGGACCCGGCTTCGCTGGACCGTCTTATAAAAGAAAAGAAAATGCTTTATGAAGAGCATCCGGCATATAAGAATTACGATCCGTTTTACAGTAAGTATCTTGTTTCGGATTGCCTTGATACAAGGATAACCCATGCCGGGGAATATGATTACGGATTGGTTTCGGAAGAAGCCGGCAATATCGCTTCTATAGATCTTTCGAAAGCCAGAGAAGACGCATGCGTATTGTTAAACGTTGAATATGCGGATACTCTTTCCGATTATACATTCTATGACGACGATGAGGGATTCTATGTGCAGGGTTTCTCGTTTGTTACGGGCTCAAACAATGCCTGCTACAAAAAAGCGCTGTTACTTAGAAACGATGAAAAATGCTACATGATCTCGTATACCGGATGTATAAGGAACGATGTGGCAATAAACTGTGCGGACCAGAGTAATGTCGAACTTTCGGGATTTGCGGTAAGACTTTCTAAAGATGCGATCCCTGTCGGAAGGTATTCTGTGGGCGTTATTCATGATCATATGTTTGCAAAAGAAAAACTTTATGCGTTCTCGAACAGGGAATTAACGGTGAAATGATGGATTATAAGAACGAATACGAGGAAGAACTTGAAAGAAATGCCCTTCTTGCCGAGAGGATAGCGGAACTTGAAGAGGAAAAGGAAGAACTTTCTTTTAAACTTAACAGAATAAAGACAAATCCAGTTTGGAAGGCAAGCGCACCATTAAGGAAGGCATTTCATTTTTGCTCAAGGAATATTAAGCGCATTAAAAACCTTGGCGGTCCCAGAGGCATCGCTCATAAGATCGCTTACAAAAAGCGTGAAAGAGAGGCCATGAAGCAGTTCGGGACAAAGAGTTTCCCGGATGAGGCCAAAAGAAAATTCGAAGAAGAGACGAAGTTTGATCATGAGCCGTTGATCTCGATCCTCGTGCCGCTTTACAATACCCGCGAAGATATGTTAAGGGAAATGATAGGTTCGGTCGAGTGGCAGACCTACAAAAACTGGGAGTTGTGTCTTGCGGACGGCTCGGATGACGATCATTCATATGTGGGCTCGGTCGTAAAAAGCTACAACGATGACCGCATAAAATATATGAAACTTGAAAAAAATGAGGGTATCTCGGGCAATACCAATAAGTGTCTTACCCTTGCGACCGGCGAATATATCGGACTTTTCGATCATGACGATATATTGCATCCCGAAGCCTTGTATGAATATGTAAAGGTCATAAACGAAAAGGGAGCCGACTATATTTATTGTGATGAGACCACCTATAAGAGCGGTAATATCGATAAGATGCTTACGATGCATTTTAAACCCGACTATGCGGTGGACAATCTACGTGCCAATAATTATATCTGCCATTTCAGCGTGTTTAAAAGAACGCTTCTTGACGGCACGGAACTTTTCCGTTCACGT
>JAEEMP010000084.1 GCA_016283275.1 Lachnospiraceae bacterium | reverse complement strand
CTCATCCGCAAGTTGAGAAGTTCTTCGGTCGAATATGATGTTATTGCACTTTCATATTATCCCTACTGGCACGGTCCTTTGGAAAACCTTACCGAAGTTTTGACCTATGTTCACGAAAATACCGGGCAAGATGTGATGATCGCCGAGACATCATATTGTTATACCCTCGAAGACGGTGACGGCTTTTCCAATTCCGTCGGTGAAAAAGATATCAGTAAAGATTATGCGCCTACCGTGCAGAGTCAGGTCAACGCGGTGCGCGATGTTTTTGAAGCCACGGTCAATGCGGGCGAAGGCGCCCTCGGGGTATTTTACTGGGAACCCGCATGGATACCGGTTGACCCTAAATGCTGGGAAGAGTACGGCGCCGGCTGGGCATCTTCCTATTCGGCTTCATACGATCCCGATGACGCAGGAAAGTGGTACGGGGGTTCGTCGTGGGACAATCAGGCAATGTTTGACCGGGACGGGAAAGCACTTGAATCGCTTAATGTCTTTAAATACTTAAAATACGGTTCAACAGCACCTTTAAAAGTCGATTTTGCAAACGATTTAAGCATTGTCGCAAATCCGGGTTCCGAGCTTAACCTTCCTGCCGAGGCGGAAGTGGTCTACAACGACAGATCCAAGAACGGACTTGCGAAAGTCACCTGGAATGACGGTGATATCGCTTTGATAGATACGTCAAAACAGGGCGAATACAGGGTTAACGGAACTTTTGAGGATGGTACGGGTATCGTATGCAACGTTTCGATAGCAAATGTCAATTGGGTCAAAAATCCGAGTTTCGAAGATGACGATCGTTCGATGTGGGAATTTGATTATTCGGGAGATCCCGTACTTGATTTTCAACAAAAAGAAACCGATTCTTCATCCGGAGAATGGGCAATGCACTACTGGAGAGCAAGCGATGTTGAATTTAAGGCCTTTCAGAAGATAGAAGGTCTTACTCCCGGTAAATATACGTTTTATCTTTCCGCGCAGGGCGGTGACAGCGGTCCGGGTGCAGAGATGTATATTTTTGCCGAAACCGCAGACGAAACTTATACCGCAAACTATTCGGTGAACGGATGGTGCGAGTGGCAGAAACCCGTGATAAACGATATCGATGTTTCTGACGGCAGCATAATCGTCGGTGTGTATTTTAAAGGGGCTTCCGGAGCATGGGGGACCTTTGACGATTTTTACCTCGGATTGATGGACTGACGGAAAATGTTTATTCCATTTTTTGCGGAAATCTGCTAAAATCACTCTATAACACCTCTTTTGGTGTTTGCGGGGGATAATGTATGAGCGAAGGCAAAAAGAAAATTCTTATGGTGGATGACGTTGCTTTAAATCATGCAACGGCTCGCGATGTTTTGCAGGGTACTTATGAGGTTTATGAGGCTCTGTCTGCCAAAGAGGGTTTTGAGATCCTTGAACATGTTATTCCGGATCTTATTCTTTTGGACATAGTCATGCCCGAGATGAACGGCATGGAGATGTTAAGAGAGCTCAAAAAAACGCCTGCATACAAGTCTATTCCCGTTATTTTTCTGACAGCCGATACCAGTCCCGAAGCTGAAGTAGAAGGCTTCGACCTCGGTATTGTGGATTATATCACAAAGCCTTTTGTTCCTACCGTAATGACTAAGCGTATCGAAACGCAGATCGCTTTGGCCGAGTATGAGCGGGATCTTGAGGCAAAGGTCGATCTGAAAGTCGAAGAGATGGAAAAGATGTATGATATCATAACGGTCAGTTTTGCCGGTCTCGTGGAATCAAGAGACGGTGTAACGGGCGGTCATCTTAAGAATACATCCATCTATTTCAGCGCATTTATGGAGCATCTCAAGGAACTCCCCAAATACAGGAATTATCTTACGGCAGGGATTGCCAAAAGGGCCTGCAGATGCGCGCCTCTTCATGACATAGGAAAGATTGCCATCAAAGATGCGGTATTGCAAAAACCGGCTTCTCTTTCAAACACTGAGTTTGACAAGATGAAACTTCATGCCGTTATAGGCGGAGATATATTTGATTTTATCAAAGATCGTATTCCGGACAAAGATTTTGCCGATATTGCGGGTAAGATAGCAAGATACCACCATGAAAGATGGGACGGGACAGGATATCCGGACGGGCTTAAAGGCGAAGAGATACCGCTTGTTGCCCGCATCATGAGCATTGTTGACGTATATGATGCTCTTACTTCCAAACGTCCTTACAAAGAACCTTTCTCACATGAAAAAGCGATGGGTCTTATTGCAGAGGGCAGCGGCACTCAGTTTGACCCGGGCCTTGTCGAGGAATTTCTGTCCGTGAGCGATGTTATAAGGGAATGCCTCCTTACCAAAGAGGAGATGATACGCCAGAAGCAATACTTCTCGGCCAAATATGATTAAGCGGATATAGTACATCGGTAGTACATGAGCTTCCCAAGCTTAGGAGGCGGGTTCGACTCCCGTTATCCGCTTGTTAACCGGCTTTATACAGTCGGTTAATTTTTACCCTGTATCATGTATGTGATCGGGAAAAGACATAAACCGATTATTTACCGGCAAACATGAGGTAAAAGATGGGAAAGACACTTAAAAATCTTGATGACGGCAAGAAAGTCATAAGAGAAGCAGGGTTATATCTGGTTGAAAAGCGGGATTATGACAAAGTTCTTGATATAATGTCGGATTTCTACTCAACGGATTCTCTTCTTCACTGGATAAGCGGTGAAAAGCATGTCAAAAAGGTCGGAAACAACCTTTATAAGGCCTGCCTTTATGCGATGACATCGGCCCTTATATATGCCGATTCTCCGGACATGAATGCGGTAGCCGTCTGGGCACCGCCGGGTTTTTCACTGTTAAATCCGCGCCAGTTTATGAAAAACGGCGGCCGGGAGCTTTATAAGATAGGCGGATTGCCGTTGTTTTATAAACTGCTCAGATATGATTTTTATGTAACCCGTATCCATCGCAGGCAGACCGCAGGTAAGGACTGGTTTCTTTTCCTTTACGGTGTTAAAGATACGGACAATATAATCACTTTCGGCGAAAAGATGTTTCTTCCGATGACAAAATACTGCTGGGACAAGGGACTTGCATGTTACGGTGAAGTAAATTCGGATAAGGCTATCCAGTTTCTTAAACAGGCGGGATTTCAGGTTCGTGAACAGGGTAAGATCCCGGGCAGCAATGTAAATCATTACGGTGTACTTATATAGTTTATAATTTCTGATATATTACGGAGATCCTATGTACTGGATATTGTTATTCTTTCAGGCAGCATGCGCGGTAATCTCTTTTGTTTCGATAGGTCGCGTGCTTGCCATAAGAAATTCCATAAATTCCAGATATCTTTTAATGACTGTCATCTGTTCGATGATCTATACGGTCGGATATCTTGAGGAAATGCTTTCAACCACTCTCGAAATGGCAATGTTAAGTTTTGCCTTCGAGTATCT
>JAEEMP010000008.1 GCA_016283275.1 Lachnospiraceae bacterium | reverse complement strand
TACAGAAGAGCAGGCAGCGACAGTCAACCAGATCCTCGATTTAAGCGAATCGATAGTCAATGAGAGCAGTGTTCTTTCCGAAGAGACCGGCAAGCTTACGGATGTATCCGAGCAGTTAAACGGTTTCTCGGCCACTATCCGGGAAGATCTCAAAAACTTCACATTATAACGATCAAAAAGGCCCGCAGTTTAATTCTGCGGGTTTTATTTTTTAAATGACTGTTATACTGTTAAAAGTAAGTATCCGTAAGAGCGGGTATGAGCATATAAATATGGACGAAATGTGCAGATAAAGGTTGAGTATCTGCACATTTTTTTGCATAATAAATGAGGAGCACGATCATAGGTTTACGCAGTTTATCGGTATTTTATCATTCTTTTATGAAAGTCATCCGGGTTTAAGGGGGTATAACGACAAAAATGGAGATCATTGAATTAAATGAAGAACAGCTTGAAGATATTGAAGACAGGCTGAGCGCTTATGATGAAAAACATATTACCTATAAGGCGGAAGGGTATATACGGATAGGCATGGAAGAGAACGGAAAGCTTATCGCAGGGCTTGATGCCTGTATTACCGCATTTAAGATCCTTTATGTCTCAACTGTATATGTGGATGAAGAGTTTAGACGCCTGGGTGTCGGCGAACGCCTGATAAAAGAGATGGAAAAGCGGGCTAAGGAGATGGGAGTCAACACTGTAAGGCTCGATACCTTTAACTGGCAGGGGAAGGATTTCTACGAAGCGCTTAACTATGAATGCGTGGGTCATTATGATAACGATGATGACGGTTATTCGGAATACTTCTTTATGAAAAGGATCTGATTTAGGAGGGAAAAATGACAGAGATACTTAACAGTCCGTTTTTGTACGGGATCTGCGGCGGGATCATTTTATTTGTTGCCGTTGTCTGCCTTGTATTTATGATTAGGGCATATCGTGCGGGTATAGCCGCGGGTATGGATAAGGGAATGCTGAAAAGAACGATAACTTCAAGCATAACCTTCACTATATTACCCAGTGTCGGGATCCTTTTAGGCGTTATAGCCTTATCGGGAAGCCTTGGCACACCGTGGCCGTGGTTAAGACTTTCGGTCATCGGTGCGCTTCATTATGAGACGCAGGTAGCGCAGGCGGCCTCGGAGCAGGTGGGATTAAAGACATTGAGCATGAGCGAGATGACTCCCGAAGCCTTTTCGACCATTGCCCTTTTAATGAGCATATGCATCATGTGGGGCATGATACTTTCGTTCTTTTTCAATAAAATGTACCTTAAAAAGTTAAACGGAAAACCCGATAAAAACCCTGATGAACCCAAGCGTAAAGGCTTCGGAGACACTGCAATGGTCGCAATGTTTGTGGGTCTTGTAAGTGCGTATATCGGAAGCTATATAGGCGGTTTTGTGTCGGGCGAAGGATCCTTTACTTTTAAAGGCGATCTTACGCCGATAATAGTTTCTTTGGTATCTGCTCTCGTCATGGCGATATTTACATATTTTGCGGAAAAGAAGCATATGGTATGGCTTGAGAGCTTTTCTATCGCGGGCAGCATGCTTGTGGGCATGATCGTTGCCGTGCTTATGTAAGGGGGAGCGGATATGAACAAAGAATTTCTTGAAAAATACAATAAAAACACACATATCATCGGCCGGACCGTCAGCCTTATAACACTTGTGCTTCTGGTGGGAGCGCCGTTTGTGATCGGGAACGTTATAGGCGCAAGCCCGAATCTTGTCGCCGTTGTAAAAGGTTTTGCTTCGGTCGGACTTATTTGGACCGTTTCAAGCGTGGTCGAATTTCTCGTATATACGCCCATGCTCGGTGCGGGCGGAGGGTATCTTGCTTTTATCACAGGAAATCTTATCAACATGAAGATCCCCTGCGCAATGAATGCCAAAGATATGGCAGGTACAAAATCCGGCACAACCGAAAACGAGATCATATCGACATTGTCGATAGCATCGTCGAGTCTTACCACGATAGTGATACTTGCTCTCGGGGTATTGCTTCTTGTGCCGTTACAGCCCATCCTTCAGAGTCCTGCTTTGCAGCCCGCATTTTCAAATGTGGTCCCGGCACTGTTCGGAGCGATGGCTTACCAGTATTTCAGAAAAGACATAAAGCTTGCGATGGTACCATTGATCCTCATGAGTGTTTTTTTTATCCTGGTGCCCGCGTTGATAAGCCAGACCAGCATCATGATCATTCCAAGCGGTGCGATAACGATCGGTCTTGCCTATCTTATCTTTAAGAAGAAGGGAAAAGAAGAATAATGAAAGCGGTTTACATAATTCTCATCTGCATCGGATGCGTGATGGGACTGATCCTTTTTCTTTTACTCATAGCCCTTATAAAGACTCTTTTGACAGCCGGAAAGGTGTCTTTGTATAAAGCGCCCGAAGAAGACGACAGGGCGCGTAAATATGCGGAAATACTATCCAAAATGGTTCGGTACGACACCACATCACATGACAGTGTGCCGGATGTTTCAAGGTTTGAAGGCTTCCATGAGGTTTTAAAAGAACTTTTCCCGAATGTGTTTGAAAAACTTGAGATGACCGATATAGACGGAAACCTTCTGTTCTTCTGGAAAGGAAAAAGTTCCGAAAGACCGCTTGTACTCATGAGTCATCAGGATGTTGTGCCTGCAGAGGGCAAATGGCTCCACGAACCCTTTTCGGGCGATATAGCCGACGGAAAGGTCTGGGGAAGAGGTGCTTCCGACACAAAGTGCTCGGTAATGGGTTTTTTTGAAGCGGCAGAAGAACTGTTAAAAGAAGGATATGAGTCCCCGATGGATGTGTATCTTTCCTCGTCGTGCACGGAGGAATGGGCAGGAGACGGGTGCCCCAAGATCGTAAATGAGTTAAAAAGAAGAGGTGTAAAGCCTTACCTTGTATGCGATGAAGGCGGCGGTATCATAACCGATCCGGTCGGCGGTATAAAAGGAAACTTTGCCATGGTGGGGGTTTTTGAAAAGGGTAAAGCAGACATCCTTCTTACGGCCAAAAGTAACGGAGGACATGCATCTGCCCCAAGGAAGAATTCGCCGATAGCGAGACTTTCCGCTTTTGTGTATGAAGTAGAGAATAAAAATCCGTTTAAAAGAAAAATGCTTCCCGAAGTGCAGGCAATGTTTGAAAGACTTGCGCCTTATGCGAATTTTCCTTTAAAGCTTGTTTTCCTTAACATGTGGCTGTTTAAACCTGTTCTTTTAAAGGTTATGCCGGCCATATCCGCTCAGGCGGGAGCAATGCTTCAGACCACAATGGCTTTTACGATGCAGTCCGGATCGGATGCGTATAACGTAATGCCGCAGGAGGCAACGCTCGGTGCCAATATGCGTTTTATCCCGCACCAGGGAATGGACGAAAGCTTAAAGATCGTAAAAGATCTTGCAAAGAAATACGATCTTGACATAAAGATCATGCATGCGGGCGATTATTCAAAGCCGGTCGACATTAACGGTGAAGGATTTAAAAAGGTTGAAGCCGTCATAAAAGAAACTTTTGCGGGACTTCCCGTAAGTCCGTATGTCATGACCGGTGCGACCGATGCCAAATTTTATCAGGAGATCTGTGACTGCGTGGTAAGATTTGCTCCGGTAATATACGGCCCCGAACAGATGGCCGGAATGCACGGACTTAATGAAAACATAGAATATAACTGTCTTCCTGGATGTGTTGATTTTTATAAGAATATGATCAAAAGTATGTGATCTTTAGGTCAATAGACATAAAAGACATGTTTGCAGACCGGATGCCAAAAGGATAAACGATATATGATAAAAAATGTGATATTTGACATGGACGGAGTGATATTCGACTCCGAAAGGGCTTGTCTTGTGTGCTGGAGCGAGCTTGCAAAAAAGTACGGATTAAGCGATGTCGAAGAAGTTTTTACAAAGTGCATAGGTACCAATAAAAATCAGACCGCGGAAATAGTAAATAACGCTTACAGTGCGGAGTTTGGCCCCGATATTGCCGATAAACTCCTTTCGGAAAGTTCTGTACTGTTTCACCAAAAGTATGATAACGGAAGGCTTCCTTTAAAGAGCGGCGTGTGCGAGATACTTGATTATTTAAAAGAACGCGGTTACAGGATAGCGCTTGCATCATCCACCAAAAAAAAGACCGTGGAGCGGGAACTTGCCGAAGCCGGACTGATCGGTTACTTTGAACTTATAGTGGGAGGGGATATCGTAAAGATCAGTAAGCCCAATCCCGAAATATATCTTCTTACCTGCAAAGAACTAAAGATAAAGCCCGAAGATGCTTATGCGATCGAAGATTCTTTTAACGGGATAAGAGCCGCGCATGCGGCAAATATGCATCCTGTCATGGTTCCGGATATGATCCCTGCGGACAGCGAGATGCTTAATCTTTCGGAAGTTGTATGTAATGACTTATTTGAGGTGATCGATTACTTTTCTTCCGTAAATCCTGATTGATAAGGGGTATATTGAATGGATAAAGAAGAAAAACGCATAAAGAAACTCAAAGCCGGAAATATACTTTTATTTGTATTTTTGGCAGGATGTGTGACAGCGGTAATATTTACGATATTGGGCCTGATGGGAAAGATCCCGTTCGTGCCGGATCGCCATTTATGGGGAAAGTGGATATTGATAATACTTGCCGAGGTTTTGATACTTGCTTCGATCTTCTGGATCGGCATTTATTTTGTGTATCGTTATTCGGTTCAGCTCGGGATAAGGTGGAGAATATGGGGCATTGCAGTCGGCATGATCCCGATAGCTCATCTTGTGATGCTGTTTATAATATTGTCGATAACGACAAAGGAATGCCGCGTGGAACAGGCAAAGATCGACCTTAACAGACAGCGCGCTCCTTATATGATCTGCAGGACAAAATATCCGCTGCTTTTGGTACACGGTGTTTTTTTCAGGGATTTCAGATTCTTAAATTATTGGGGCAGGATCCCGGGTGAACTTGAAAATAACGGCGCAACCGTATTTTACGGCAACCAGCAGTCCGCTGAATCGGTAGAATCGTGCGGGAAGGAACTTGCCGGGCGAATAGCGGAGATCTGCGCAACATACGGATGTGAAAAAGTTAATGTAATAGCGCATTCAAAGGGCGGTCTTGATATGCGCGCCGCTCTTAACATAGGCGATACCGCTTCTCATGTGGCAAGCCTTACCACGATAAACACGCCGCACAGGGGGTGCGAGTTTGCGGATTATCTGCTTGGAAAGATAGGCCCGAAACAACAGGCTGCTGTTGCAAAGACATATAATACCGCACTTAAAAAACTCGGTGACAGTAATCCCGATTTTTTGGCTGCCGTTTACGACCTTACCGCAGGTTCCTGTGCAAAGTTTAACGAAACGGTTCAAAATGTTCCCGGTGTTTTTTATCAAAGTGTGGGTTCCAAAATGAATGTCGCAAGAGGAGGGCGTTTTCCGCTCAATCTGTCCACTTACCTTGTTAATTATTTTGACGGCCCCAATGACGGCTTAGTCGGCGAAAGATCGTTTGCATGGGGTGAAAAATATAGGTTTCTTACGGTAAGAGGCAGCCGCGGCATCTCACACGGGGATATGATCGACTTAAACCGTGAGAACATCGATGAATTTGATGTACGCGAATTCTACGTGCAGCTTGTATACGATCTTAAGAACAGAGGCTTTTAGTCCCGAACATAACATTAAACCTTTCGGGGACAATGTAAATGTTAGGCAAAATCCACAAAAAACAAGTACCTTTTTCTACATGGAAGAAGGTACTTTTTTGTTGCTTCATAAAAAACGGAGTGATATAAATAAATTAAGACGTGAGCGACGGCTCACGAGATGGAGCGCCGATGTATAAGAAGATGGATGAAGCTGCCATGACGCAGTTACTCGAAACCGGGATCGAAGAATTCTCAGAGGCGGGGCTTGACCGTGCCAACATCAACACTATCGCAAAAAAGGCCGGCGTAAGCGTCGGTGTCATATATAAATATTTCAAGGATAAAGACGCTTTTTTCCTTGAATGTGTCAGATACAGTTTAAAGACTCTGGACGAAGTATTGGATAATGTGTTCAGTCAACATACCGATCTTCGCACCTCACTTATAAATGTGATCCATGCACTTCAGGATCATGCAAACAAATACCCTAAAATGAATGTAATGTACAACGAGATCACATCGGGAAGCACCAGAAAGTATGCTGCCGTGCTTGCCAACGAGATAGAAGAGCGTTCGGCGGTCATTTATAAAGGATTGTTTGAAAATGCCATAAAAGACGGCATTGTAAAGGAAAGTTTCGATCCGAAGCTTTTGGCGTTCTTTCTCGATAATCTTCTCGTGATGCTTCAGTTTTCGTACAGCTGTGACTATTATAACGAGCGCATGAGGATCTTCCTCGGGGAAGAATTGAAAGGTGATAACGAGGCGATCGCCGAAGGCATGGCCGATCTTATCATAAATGCGGTAATGAAACAATGATCGGGGACAAAAATAAGGGGGCGTTATATGCAATATGTGATCGCATATGATTTCGGCACAACAGGCGTTAAAACCTGTCTCTTTGAAATCGACACTGATATACATCTTCTAAACAGCAGTTATGCGGGATACGGACTTTTCGTTCTTCCCGACGGCGGAGCGGAGCAGGATGCCGACGAATGGTGGAACGCCATGTGCACCACTACAAAAGATCTTATGTCGAAAAGCGGCCTGTCTGAAGATCTTATAAGCGGTATATCTTTCTGTTCGCAGATGCAGGGGATGGTCCTTGTGGACAAGGAAGGAAATGCTTTGAGACGGCCCATGAGTTACATGGATCAGCGCGCCGGCGAAGTCATGAAAAAGACCGAAGGCCGCGGCATATGCGTTTCCGGAGTAAATGTCATAAAGCTCATAAAAAGCCTCATCCGCACAAAAGCCGCTTCGACAAGCGTAAAGGATCCTCTTTGGAAGTATAAGTGGGTCGAAGCAAATGAACCCGATATTTTCTCAAAAGTCCATAAATGGCTTGATGTAAAGGAATATCTGATCTGCCGCTGTACGGGCGAATTTGTCATGACAAGAGATTCAGCTTATGCGACATTTTTATACGATTCGCGAAAGAACAAATGCTGCTGGTCGGATGCGCTTTTAAAGATGTACGGAGTCAGAAAAGAGCATATGCCCAAGATCATAGACTGTACCGATCGGGCAGGAACGCTTACTAAAAAAGCGGCAGAAGAACTGGGCTTAAAAGAAGGAACTCCCGTATTCGGAGGCGGTGGTGATGCAACGCTTATCGGTGTGGGAGCGGGCTGTACCAAAGTCGGCGAAACACATATCTATTCGGGGACTTCCGGCTGGGTCACCACCATCATAGACAAGCAGAAGGTTGATATAGTCAACATGATCGCGGGTATCGTGGGTGCCGACCGTGACAAATACAACTATTTTGCCGAGATGGAAACCGCAGGAAAGTGTTTTGAGTGGGTCAAGGATCATCTTGCGCTTGATGAGATAGGTATATATCTTGAGAAAAAGTCGGTTTCGGAAAGCGAGGAGCATATATTCATGTCGCTTTACGATTACCTTACAGACACGGTTTCAAAGATTGAGCCCGGTGCCGGCGGGGTTATCTTCACACCCTGGCTTCACGGAAACAGATGCCCGTTTGAAGATCCGAATGCCGCGGGAATGTTTTTTAACATTAAGTTGGAGACCGGAAAGACCGAGATGATCAGGGCAGTATTGGAAGGTATCTGTTATCACCTTCGCTGGATGCTCGAGACGCAGGAAAAGAAGATAAAGACCGCAAAGACTATCCGCTTTGTGGGAGGAGGCGCACTGTCTTCCTTTACCTGTCAGATACTTGCGGATATAACGGGACGTACGATAGAGACCGTTGAAGATACGCAGGATGTAGGTGCGGTAGGGGCAGGGCTTCTGGTAGCGGTCGGAACGGGCAGCATCCCGGATCTGAGCGTTGCCAAGCGGATGATAAAGGTCGAAAACACATACATACCGAACGAAAAAAACAAAGCAATATACGATAAAAACTATGAGGTATTCAAACAGCTTCACAAATGCAACCGGAAGAATTTTGCAATGTTGAACAGATAGGAAGGTAATGTCATGAACGAAGATGAAGCAAGAAAACTTGTAGCGGCGGAAGGAAAGATCCTTTTAAACACCGGGCTGGTCGCAAGAACATGGGGAAATATCAGTGCACGTATCGATGAAGATCATTTTGTGATAACCCCAAGCGGTCTTGATTATGAGAACATGAAGCCCGAAGATCTTGTGAAGATGACGATTTCCACAAAAGAATACGAAGGAAACCGTAAACCGTCCAGTGAAAAGGGTATCCATATTGCAGCTTACGCGTTGGATCCCGATACGGGATATTGTATCCACACCCATCAGACATATGCAACTGCGATAGGACTTTGCGGTATCGATAAGCTTGATGTCACCGATGAAGAGCGTAAGGCTTTAGGCGGTATGTGTGTTGCCGCGTACGGCATTTCGAGCACAAAGAAACTGTCAAAAGAAGTTTACAAGGCACTTAAGACGGGAGCCAAAGTAATATTCATGGTACATCACGGGGTCCTCATCTGCGGGAGGGATCGCGAGGAAGCCTTTAACAGGGCGCTTCTTTTGGAAGAAATATGCAAAAGAAATTTAAAGGGTCAGCCGACGGATACGCCCAAATATGATGCGAGGGTGGAAGAGGTGGCAAAAGAGGTTTTAAAAGAACGTCGGCATGCTGAAATAATAGTTACACCCGAGACACTTAAAGCCGCCAATATAGGTAAGAGCATTCCCGCGCAGGTCGATGATATGGCACAGATGATCGGGAAAAAGATACCTTTTATCGCACCCGCATCGAAAGATGAGATCGTAAATGCCCTTGATAAATACGGCGCTGCACTTGTGGCAGGGCTCGGGATCATCGTCTGGGACGCAAAAGAGGATGAAACTATAGCACTCTCCATCCTTGCCGGAAAAGCTGTTACGGTATACCTTCACTCAAGGGAAGCGGGAGTGAGCGGAAAACTGAACGGTTTGGATATTTTCCTTCAGCATCTTATCTATAAAAAGAAATATTCCAAGCAAAAGAACGCATAAAGGGGACGGGTGATGAAAAAATCGGGCAAAGAAGTATTAAGAGTGGTAAAGTTTGCGTTGTTTTCGGTATCGGCCGGAATCATTCAGATCGTTTCTTTTACCATATTAAACGAATTTACGAATCTAAGCTATGCGCCGTGTTACTTAACGGCACTGGTGCTTTCGGTCTTATGGAATTTTACGTTTAACCGTAAATTTACCTTTAAGTCGGCATCCAATGTTCCGATCGCGATGCTTAAAGTAGCCTGTTACTATGCGGTATTCACACCGCTTACCACCTGGCTTGGCGATTACCTGACCGGGACGGTGGGCTTAAACGAATATCTTGTGACCGGTATAAATATGGCACTTAATTTTACAACGGAATTTTTATACGATCGTTATTTTGTATTCGGAAAGAGTATTGATACCAACGATCTTGCACAAAAAGAAAAAGAAAAATCCAAGGAGGAAGAAAAATGAGCGGTTATGGAATAAGCAGATGGGACGATCCTGCAGAGATCAACCGAAAATTAAAGGAACTTACAAGTCAGCCGATATGGGAAGTCGACGATGAGTACTATCAAAATGAGGTAATGCCTTATTACGACGAAAAATGTGTAAAATCCAAGGCGGTTTATGAGGAGTCCAAAAAATACATTCCGGGCGGCGTTCAGCACAACCTTGCATTTAACAAGCCTTTCCCCATGTGTATAGAAAGAGCCGAAGGCGCTTACATGTATGATAAGGACGGCAATCAGTATATTGATTTCCTGCAGGCCGGCGGCCCCACGATACTCGGCAGTAACTATGAGCCCGTACGTAAGAAAGTTATAGAACTTTTGAATACCTGCGGCCCCGTGACCGGACTTTTGCATGAATCCGAAATGCTGATCGCAAGAGAGATCAACAAGCATATGCCGAATGTCGAGATGTTCCGTATGCTCGGTTCCGGAACCGAAGCTGTCATGGCTTCTCTTCGTATCGCTCGTATAGCAACAGGCAAAAAGCGTGTTATCAAGATCGGCGGAGCTTATCACGGCTGGTCCGATCAGATGGTATACGGTCTTAAGATTCCGGGTTCGAGAGCCTTGCTCGAGTCTCACGGTATCGTATCGGGTGCATATCAGAGGACGGATGAGGTCCGCCCCAATGACCTTAACATGCTTGAGAGCATGCTTAAAAGAAACAGACTTAAAGGCGGCACCGCAGCTGTTTTGATCGAGCCCGTCGGCCCCGAAAGCGGCACACGTCCGGTTGCAAAAGACTATAATAAGGGCGTAAGAGAACTTTGCGACAGATACGGTGCCCTTATGATCTTCGATGAGGTCGTAACAGGCTTCAGAGTAGGCCTTGGCGGTGCGCAGGGATACTTTGATGTTGTACCCGATCTTACGATATTCGGTAAGATCGTGGCCGGCGGATATCCCGCAGCAGGCGGCGTAGGCGGTAAGAGAGAATATGCGGGTCTTATGGCCGCAGGTTTGGCAACAGGCAAGCACAGAGCTTATGTGGGCGGTACACTTGCGGCAAATCCGTTATCATGCGTGGCGGGTTACACGGCCATTCAGGAAATAGAAAGAACAGACGCCTGTGTTAAGGCAGGAGCAATGGGCGACCGTCTCTGCGACGGCTTAAAGGAATTGCTCGACAGATACGGTCTTCCTTTTGTTGCATACAATCAGGGATCTATCGTGCATCTTGAATGTACGGGTGCCATGAGTTTTGACTTCTCGTCAATGAGCTTTATAAAATCCGCTACAGGCCTTTTGAAGAACAAGGATATGATGTATGTAAGAAAGGATTCCATGGAAAAGATGGGAGCAGCTTACATGGCAAACGGTATAATCACACTTGCGGGAAGCCGTCTCTATACCTCTATGGCAGACACTCCCGAGATCATCGACGAAGCATTGAACAGATTTGAAAACGTATTCAAGCACGTTAAGAAGACCGACAAGGGACTTGTTAAGTAAAGATGATCCGATAGAAATACGATAGATTTTTTCATAAACTAAAAAGTGGGACTGTGTTTTAAAGCATTGTCCCACTTTCTTTATCTTTATTTTTTGGTACATATATTATAATATTGGGTTTTTTAAAAATCTTTTCATTTTTTAAATATACAGTTAACAGATTTGTGGTAAAGTCTAATATGTCATCTTACGGAATCGGATGGTTTTTGGTCTTGCGAGGTTAATTAATGCGAAAGAATATTGAATTTACTGCGGATAAGAATTCACCGCTCGGTAGATTTTTTATAATGATATCTTTTTTGGTGATCCTCGTGCTCACGCCCGGGACATATATCCTGTTAAATTATCTTTCACAACATGAAAACTCTGCGACAGAGCTTAATGATTCGTGGGATGTTTCCTATCATGGTAACGATTATTCGGGTGTGGATCTTAATACGTTTATATTCGACGATTTAAAGCGAAACGACACGGTTACCATGTCCCGTATGATCCCCGCGGATATCCCGCAGCGGGCCACTCTTTTGATCTATGAGCATTTTCACGATATTGTCCTTACACTCGACGGTGAGGAATTTTACAGAGCGGAGACGGAGCTTTACGAAGCCGGTGAAATACTCGGAAACGGATTCCATACGGTATCGCTTCCGAATGAAGCGGCCGGGAAGACGCTTACCGTAACGATGCGTACAAGTGAGAAGGACGCATTTAAGAGTATAGTTGCACCCAAGATATGGGATGCGGATTCTTTCAGGCGCGATTATTCTTCGGAGAAGATATATTCGATGTCACTTGCGTTTTTCTTTATCATTATGGGCTTTGCCCTTACTTTCCTCGGATTTTTGATGGTGCCGAGAAAGATATTCGGACCTATAGATATCCTGCACCTTACATGTATTGCGCTTTTTTCTGCCGCATTCGGCGTATATATGCTGTGTGAGCTTGATATCATGGAACTTTTCAGCGATAATATCGTGTTTCAGGGATTTTTAAAGTATTTCACCTTCTATATGCTTCCGGTTTTCTTTTTGGGCTACAATATCGTGGACGAAGACGGAAAGATAGACACATGGAAGAACAAGATAGTGGGACCGATGTGGGCGATGTACTTTGCGTTGTTTATCCTGTCTGTTTCATTGCACTTAAATTTTAGGATAAGTATGCGTTCGCTTCAGCCGATCGAGAACATCCTGCTCGTGATCGCTGTGGGAGTGGTCATGTATATAAGGATATGGGATGCGGTGCACGGGATAAAGCGATATGCGGCTTCGACATATGCGACCATTCTTTTGGGGATCGTCGGGGTGCTGGCTGTGGTCCGTTATACTTTTACTTCGGGCAAGGGCGGTCTTAAAAATTCTCCGATATCCGCGAATGTTCTTTACATAGCGGTTCTTGCCTTTGTATTCGCACTTATCTATGATTTTATGGTAAATGCCGTGACGGTAACCAGGGAAAAAGAACGCGTCAGGATATTTTCAAAACTTGCTTTTTCGGATGCACTTACGGGTATAAACAACCGTCAGGCGGTTGAACGGTATTTTGACGAACTTGATAACGACGAAAAGCCCTATACGGTTGTTCAGTTTGACTTAAACAACTTAAAAAAGGCCAACGATCGCTTCGGTCACGATGCCGGAGACAATTATATATGCAAGTTTGCGGAAATATTGCAGGAGAAATACGGAGAACACGGATTTGTGGCCCGAAACGGCGGCGATGAATTCATACTTGTTGTCGAGACCGCGGATAAAGAAACCAAAAAGTGGCTCGCTTCATCGCTTGAGAATCTTAATGCGGATCTTTCGAAGATCGACACCGGATATGAAGGGCTTACGTTAAGTACTTCATACGGAGCCTATTCATCTTTGAAAGGATCGGCAAGACTTCCGATAAGAGACGCTTTGAGAACGGCGGATGCAAGGATGTACCGTATGAAAAAAGAAATGCATGCGGAGCGTATCTGATCATTTCAGTGTCAATAACGAGGATGGCAATAAAAGGAAAGAAAATTATGCTCAGACTCTTGACCTTGATGAAGAGTCGAGTAAAATAAACATATTCGATCGTATCGAGAAATAACAAAGGGGGTTATATATGAGGATCATTATTGTAAGGCACGGGGAGCCGAATTATGACAATGACTGTCTTACGCCGCTTGGGCACAAGCAGGCTGAGGCTGCCGCATTAAGATTACTTGACGAGGGTATTGAAGCGGTTTATTCTTCTCCGCTTGGGCGGGCAAAAGAAACTGCGGGATATACCGCAAGAAGGCTTGATCTTCCCGATGTGGAAGAACTTGATTTTATGCGTGAGCTACGCTGGGGCAGCAAAGACGGAAATCCCATATTCGAGGACGGACATCCCTGGTCTATATCCGATAAAATGGCTGAAACCGGGATCGATCTTCGAGATGAAAACTGGCCGGAAAACGAATATTACAACAATAACATCGTTACAAAGAATGTAAAATTTGTTGAAGAAGAAACAGATAAGTGGCTTGAAACCTTAGGCTATAAGCGTGAAGGCTTATATTACAGGAATCAAAGAAAAAACAACGATCAGTATACAGTTGCACTTTTCTGCCACGGCGGATCGTCATCCGCAATGATAGGACATATATTAAATCAGACATTCCCTTATGTCTGCGCCACCCAGCATGCCGATTTTACCGGCATTACGATATTGAGATTTTCGAAAGTGCCCGGCAGTCTTTGCGCTCCGTCTTTGGAGATCGCATGTGATGCAAGGCATATAAAGGGTGTTACGCTTTAAGGATATACTCAGTGTTGATCATAAAGTGGTATATTTAAGTTATGAAACCTGTCAATATTTATGCGCTTACAAGAATAAACGACGGAAACAGTCTTTCAAGACTTGAGAGGCAGCTGTCGGGCCGTGACAGCCTTCTTAAGATCAAATCCTGGGAGACCGATGGTCTGCGCTTGTTTTGCGAAGAACTTTCAAAAGTCATGGACAATTCTTTTGAGACCGAGTTCTATTATTCTTTTGTGATGCCTAAACTGGGCAAAGAGTTCGATCTTATCCGTATTAACGACGAATACATAATAAATGTCGAGCTTAAAAGCGGAAATGTTTCGGATGAAGCCATAATAAGACAGTTAAAACAAAACAGATATTATCTTGCGACAACAGGTCTTCCCGTATTTTACTTTACTTTCATAAGCAGTACGGGGAGACTTGTGCGTCTTTCAAATACCGGCCGCCTTGTCGATACGGATTTTACCGAGCTTGCGGGACTCATCGATCGTCAGCGGGACTGCTTCGAGGGCGATATCGAAGAACTGTTCAGCGAAGACAAATATATAATCTCGCCGTTAAGCGATCCGGACAGATTTCTCCGCGGGGACTATTTTCTTACGTTTCAGCAGCGGGACATAAAACATCAGCTTGTTAAAAATCTTTCATACAAGGATAAAGAAGGGAACCTTACGGTAAGAGGCTTTACGGGATATCCGGGTACCGGGAAAACACTTCTTTTGTACGATACCGCGATGTTTCTTTCGCAAAAAGAACGTGTCTGCCTTTTGCACTTAGGCCCCAAGACCGCAGAACTTGACCGCTTAAACTCGATCTTAAAGCGGATAGATTTCTATTACTGGGGCGCGGATCTTGATAAGATAAAACAGGAAAGATACACCACGATATTTGTGGATGAAGGCCATAAACTGACTCCGCATCTCTTAAGTGAGATCGTTTCTCTTGCGGACGCGCTTAAGGCTCCGATCATTGTTTCCTATAACCGTGAGGATGCGATCTGTCCCGAGGAAAGAGGCGGAAGCGGTACGGGACTTTTAGAATCCATGCCCGGTTTTACCGGATTTAAGCTTACGAACAGGATACGACTGAACAATGAACTTTCCGCTTTTATAAGATGTATCGTGCATGCAAGCGAGCCTTATCACAAGCATGATTTTCCGTCCGTTTCTTTATCGTATGCGGCGAACGAAGACGAGACCGATAAACTTATAAAATATTATATTGATTGCGGTTATACATACATAAAAGAAACGGAAGAGGGAGACATCGGACTGGTCGTCGGTGAAGCCGTCTCAAAAGAATTTGCCGGTGTGGTAATGATCCTTAATGAGAATTTCTACTATGATGAGCAGATGTATCTTCGGGCAAAGAATATAAAAAACCCCGAAGACATGGCAGGTTCGAGAGTAAGGGATCTCTTTCACGGTTTGAGCCGTGCCAAGAAAAACATTGCGATCGTAGTAAAAAACAACGGCCCCGTGTTTGAGGAAATACTTTCGATACTTCAGAAATAGTGAAAACAGATAAAGCCTGCAGTTGCCCTGCAGGCTTTTGTATTTTAAAGAAGCATATTATTTGAACCAGCTTAAGATCGGCGCAACCTTTTCGCTTACGGCTTCAAGCATCTCGGAAGCATTCTTAAGACTTTCCATACCCTGTTTAAGTTCTTCGACGTCAATGGAATTCAATATTTCCTTGACACCTTCGAAATCAATGTCGTTGATGGTCTTTGTGATCCCTTCGAAATCGATCTTGTTGATCTCATCCAAAGTTGCGATAAAAGTATTGATCTTCTCGTAATCGACGTTCGACAAAAATTCATATACGGGCTTTAAGTGCTGCGCGATCATGTACGCGTTGTATGCCGCATAACCTGCACCGGCGCACAGTCCCACAAGCAATACAAGGATGGCTATAAGAATGATCCGATTGATCAAAAGCCCCCTTTTAATGGATATTGCCATATCCGGCGATGCATATGCGGTTGATGCCGTAATATTTCCTGTGTTGTTATCCATTGTAACCCTCCCTGTTGATATCCTTTAACGCTTATTTTAATCCGATTGCGCATAAATATAAAGAGTTTTTACGGGGATATTATCAATTTAGGTGTAATGAAAAGCATCGAGAGACGAGAATTTTGTGAAAAATTATGTTGTATAGGCTTTACAAGCGGTGTTATAATGCAAAACGTTGATATTTTCGGTTTATTTTTATTAGGAGATCATATGATAAAGACACGTGATGACATAAGAAACGTAGCAATCATAGCCCATGTGGATCACGGTAAAACAACACTTGTGGATGTTTTACTTAAACAGAGCGGCGTTTTCCGTGAGAATCAGGAAGTTCAGGAAAGAGTCATGGACTCCAACGATATCGAGCGTGAACGAGGTATTACCATTCTTTCAAAGAATACCGCAGTTACCTATAAGGGCACCAAGATCAATATCATCGACACTCCCGGCCATGCCGATTTCGGCGGCGAAGTTGAACGTGTTCTTAAGATGGTTAACGGTGTAATACTTGTCGTAGACGCATTTGAAGGTCCCATGCCCCAGACAAAGTTTGTACTTAGAAAGGCTATGGAGCTTAAACTTCCCGTTATCGTATGTGTCAACAAGATAGACCGCCCCGAAGCGAGACCCAAGGAAGTTATAGACGAAGTTCTGGAACTTTTAATGGATCTTGACGCAACCGATGAACAGCTTGACTGTCCTTTCGTATTTGCCTCGGCAAAGGCGGGAAGCGCATCGCTTGATCCCGATGTTCCGGGTACGGATATGGCTCCTTTATTTGATACGATAATAGATTATATTCCCGCCCCCGCCGGCGATCCCGAAGCAGGTACCCAACTTTTGATCAGTACCATCGATTATAACGAGTACGTGGGACGCATCGGTGTAGGTAAGGTTGATAACGGCTCCATAAGCGTCAACCAGGAAGTTGTGATAGTAAATCATCATGAGCCCGACAAGCTTAAGAAGGTCAAAGTATCCAAATTATATGAGTTTGACGGTCTTAACAAGGTTGAAGTCAAGAGTGCCGATATAGGTTCTATAGTGGCAATTTCAGGTATTGCCGATATCCATATCGGTGACACATTATGTTCGGTCGACGATCCGAAGCCTATCCCGTTCCAGAAGATATCCGAGCCCACGATCGCAATGCATTTTATCGTAAACGATTCACCGCTTGCAGGTCAGGAAGGCAAGTATGTTACATCACGTCACTTAAGAGACAGACTGTTCAGAGAGCTTAACACGGATGTGTCATTAAGAGTCGAAGAAACGGATTCCACCGACGCATTTAAGGTATCGGGCAGGGGTGAACTTCATCTTTCGGTGCTTATCGAAAATATGCGCCGTGAAGGGTATGAGTTTGCCGTAAGCAAAGCGGAAGTTCTGTACAAGAAAGATGAAAACGGCAAGACTCTTGAGCCCATGGAACTTGCATATATAGATGTTCCCGAAGAATTCTCGGGCGTCATCATAGAAAAGCTTTCGCTTCGTAAGGGCGAGCTTAAGGAAATGGGCCATGCAAGCGGCGGCTACACGAGACTTATATTCTCGATCCCTTCAAGAGGTCTCATCGGATACCGAGGAGATTTTATGACGGATACCAAGGGTAACGGTATCATGAACACAATCTTCGACGGATACGGTCCGTATAAGGGCGACATAGCGTACAGAAGCCAGGGATCGCTCATTGCTTTCGAGAGCGGCGAATCAGTAACTTACGGTTTGTTCAACGCACAGGAAAGAGGTATCCTGTTTATCGGGCCCGGCGAGAAGGTGTATGCAGGCATGGTTATCGGGCAGACAGGCAAGAGCGAAGATATAGAGGTTAACGTCTGCAAAAGAAAGCAGCTTACAAATACGCGTTCTTCGGCAGCCGACGAAGCACTTCGTCTTGTACCGCCCAAGATCCTAAGTCTTGAACAGGCCCTTGATTTTATAGATACGGATGAACTTTTGGAAGTAACCCCGGAATCTCTTCGTATCAGAAAGAAGATCCTGGATCCCACTTTGAGAAAGAGAGCATCTTTCAAATAATAAAAAGTTTTCTTTTATATGTTGACACCTTCGTATTAGGGTGCTAACATAACACACAAATAAGAACACGGTAGAGGTCGCGTTGATCATAAGTAATCGATCGGATGTGTCGGACACGTTTGAAGGTCGATGAAAGGGTGATACGCCGAAGGAACGGTTTCGCCGGAAACCGGATCCTGGGCATATATTTAACAGATATATGACTGTCATCCGCTTTGCGGATGGGGAGCTATCTTTTAAAGAGTTAATGCAGCCGACCGTATTTTTTTACGTTCGGCTTTTTTAAACCGATATTTTTGACCGTGTGCTTATGTAACAGGATATGGGAGTGATCCCGCACACGAAAAGGAGAGAGAAGCCTATGAGTACACCTATTTTCAAAGGAGCAGCAGTTGCTCTTGTAACCCCGATGAAAGCCGACGGTTCGGTCAATTACGAAAAGCTTGATGAGCTTATCGAGTTTCAGATCTCAGGAAAGACCGATGCGATCGTTGCCTGCGGTACAACCGGTGAGGCATCCACACTTTCGCACGAGGAACATTTAAATGTTATCCGTCATACCGTTAAAAAGGTAGCCGGAAGAGTACCGGTCATAGCAGGTACGGGTTCCAACAGCACAGAGACAGCGATATATCTTTCGGTAGAAGCCGAGAAGGCCGGTGCCGATGCACTTTTACTCGTAACACCTTACTATAACAAGGCTACGCAGAAAGGTCTCGTGGAGCATTTTGTCAAGACGGCGGAAGCGGTAAAGATCCCCGTGATCCTTTATAACGTTCCTTCAAGGACCGGCTGCAACATCCAGCCCGCAACCGTTAAGAAGATCAATGAAAGAGCTAAAAATGTTGTGGCCATCAAGGAAGCCAGCGGAGATATCTCGCAGGTTGCACAGCTTGCATCGATCATGGACGAGGATTTCGCCATTTATTCGGGCAACGACGATCAGATCGTTCCGATCCTTTCGCTCGGCGGTCTCGGAGTAATTTCCGTTCTTTCAAATATTGCTCCGAAGCAGACCCATGACATCGTAGCGACTTATCTTGACGGCGATATTAAGACAAGCCGTAAGCTTCAGCTAGAAGCATTCGATATCATCAAGAGTTTATTCTGCGAGGTTAACCCCATTCCCGTTAAGACGGCACTCAATCTTATGGGCATGGAGGCAGGCCCTTTAAGACTTCCTCTTACAGAGATGGAAGCGGCTAATGTTGAAAGGCTTAAGAACTCGCTTGTAAACTACGGGATCGAAGTAGCACACAATCAGGTCATTAAGTTCAACGATCTTACAAAAGACTGATAAAGGAGATATTTATGACAAAGATCATAATGCATGGCTGTAACGGACGTATGGGTCAGGTCATAACGGGCATCGTTAACGACGACCCCGAAGTATCCATCGTTGCCGGTATAGACGTACAGGACAATATAGTCACTAACAATTATCCGGTATTTACGGATATCGATGCCTGCGATGTCGAAGCGGATGTTGTGATAGATTTTTCAACGGCCAAAGCACTTGACAAACTTTTTGCTTATTGCGAAAGAAAGGCTCTTCCGCTTGTTCTTTGTACAACGGGACTTTCGGAGGAACAGATCGCCAAAGTCGATAAGCTTTCCGAAAAGACAGCGATACTTCGAAGCGGAAACATGTCCCTTGGTATAAATACCATTTTAAAGACCGTAAAAGAGGTTGCCAAAGTACTTGCTCCCGCGGGATTTGATATCGAGATAGTGGAAAAGCATCACAACCAGAAACTTGATGCTCCGAGCGGAACGGCGGCAATGCTTGCCGATTCGATAAATGAGGAATTTGATGATTCTTATCATTATGTATATGAGAGACAGTCGGTAAGGCAGAAGAGAGACAAAAAAGAAATAGGTATCTCAAGTATAAGAGGCGGAAGCATAGTGGGAGACCACGATATAATCTTTGCCGGCAAGGATGAAGTCGTAACCGTATCGCATATGGCTTATTCAAGGGCGATATTCGGTAACGGTGCGGTAGCGGCCGCGAAATTTTTAAACGGTAAGACCAAAGGTCTTTATACAATGTCGGATGTAATAGGCTGAATAAAAAGCGGCGGTCAGATGTGACCGTCGCTTTCACACAAAAAGGGAAGAACCTTTGGTTCTTCCCTTTCTTGATATCCACTAAGATATCCCCTCTTCTTTAATCATTAATCAAAAAACCGTATTGCTAATTCTAAATATCTTCTATTTAAGAAAAGGCACATCGTGTTACTGATTAAACGTAAAGACGGTCGCAATTACTTGATAACTGTAACGTTAACGGCCTGAGGTCCCTTTGCTCCGTCAGTTACTTCGAATTCAACTGCAGCGCCTTCTTCAAGAGACTTGAAACCTTCTGCATTGATTCCGGAGAAGTGAACGAAAACATCGTTGCCGGACTCATCAGAGATAAATCCGTAACCTTTTTGGTTGTTGAACCACTTTACTGTACCTTTGTTCATTCTGAGTACCTCCAAAAATATTCATCGCACTCCGCGATAAACAAAGAGTAGCACATGACTTTAAAAAAGTAAAGCAATAAATCAAACAATATATCAAATTTTTCGTCAATTTGAACAAAATAAGCGGTCAAAGCAGATGTCTTGACAGTTAAACGGTAAATACACTATAGTAAGGGGTAGATTTTATCATAAGGAGAGCTGTTATGACCGGTGAAGAGAGAAGAAATTCAATCATAGAAAATTTAAAGACAAATAAGCTTCCGGTCTCAGCCACCAAACTTGCCAAAGAATTTAATGTAAGTCGTCAGATAGTTGTGGGCGATATAGCACTTATAAGAGCCGAAGGTATAGATATAATCGCTACAAACAAGGGGTATATCCTTCACGAGGAAAAAACTCCGAAATCTGTTATGATCAAAGTTAAGCATAAGCCCGAAGACGTATATGACGAGCTTTGCACGATTGTGGATCTGGGTGCAAAGGTTAAGACCGAAGAAATAGAGAATGATCTGTATGGGAGAATCGTGTCCGAGATCAATGTAAATACCAGAGAGGATGCAAGAACGTTTTCCGAGAAGTGTCTTGATGAAAGTCAAAAGCTTCTTTCGACCTTAACGGACGGAACGCACTATCATCTTATAACCGCGGATAATGATGCGACGCTTATAAGAGTTGAGAGAGCGCTTAACAATAAAGGTTATATTCGCAAACAGTGATATTTACGGTACTTTACAGCTATTTTGATTACTATAGTACCATAAATTTGCCTTTTTCAGTTTTTTCTGTTAAAATAGGCCCGTTTGCGGGAGAAAGCCATGGCAAAGAGACATAAAAAGAAGCGTGTTTATACGATCTCGGTCACTTCGGATATTTCGGGTGACTGTCCAAAGTATTACCGCTCAAGGTTCAACATTTTCAGAGCATGCATAATCATTACTTTTTTGGCAACGGCGGCAGGAGTATTGACTGCTTATTTGTCGTATACTCATATGAATGAGATGGAAGCCACCGTCAAAGCCTTAAAGGAAATAGTAAGCACTCAGGAGCAGACGGTTTCAAGATTAGAGAATGAGAATGCGGCGCTTATAAGCCGTAATGAGATATTATCGATAACCGTCGGCAAGCAGCAGGTCGAAAACGAAGAGCAGGAAGAGATCAAAAAGGAACGAGCCATACCAAACGGTTTTCCTTTGACGGATTCCGCTGAGATCGAAGAACAGGACGAAGAGACCACTTCTTCGGAGGATTATCTTCCAATCATCATTTTTGATATGTCGGATGCCGCCGATGTTGTGGCAGCCGGAGACGGGATCGTTTCAAGCGTACATGAGGATTCGATATACGGGAACTGTGTCGTTATAGATCACGGCAACGGATATTTCACATATTACAGAAATGCCTCCGTTCCGAAGGTCAATGAGGGCGAAGAGATCACCGGCGGTACGATCATATATGTGGGCGGGCTTGAAGACAATAAACTCGGTTATCAGATGACAAAAGACGGTGAATATATAGATCCGCTTGAGCTTATAAGTATCAGCGGTTAGGAGGGCACTATGGGAAGATCCGATGATTACAAAAACGGACGCGTATCAAGCGTCATCGGCAAGAAGACCGTGGTAGAGGGAACACTTACCGGTAATGAGCTTTTAAGAATAGACGGTCTTGTAAAAGGAAAAGTCGTATCCGAAGGAAGAGTCATAATCGGACGCGACGGTAAGGTCGAAGGTGAAGTCAGAGCCGCACACATAGTGGTGGGCGGAGTTATAGAAGGTGAGCTTTTCTCGACCGATAAAGTTGAAGTCAATGCGACCGGAAGAGTATATGCCGATATCCACACCAAAAACCTTATTGTGGATGAAAAGGGTGTCTTTGAAGGAAGATGCGAGATGACAAATCGGACCGATACGGGCAAAGAACCCGATGATAAATCCGAAGAGCAAGCCGAAACAAAAGAAGAATGATAAAAAACGGAAGCCCGTTCGGACTTCCGCTTTTCTTATTTCTTTAACCTGTCGAATACCATTTCGTAGCCGTCGTTACCGTAATTTAATGACCTGTTCACACGGCTTATCGTAGCTGTGGATGCTCCCGTCTTTTCGGCTATTTCCATATATGTGTGGCCTGACTTGAGCATGTGAGCTACTTCATAACGCTGCGAAAGACTCAATAACTCATTGACGGTACAAAGATCTTCAAAAAAACTGTAACATTCTTCCCTGGATTTAAGACTTAAAATGCCGTCAAATAAGCTGTCTACCGCTTCATTTTTGATCTTGCTGTTCATATTCTCACCCTCCGTCGGGATAATGATTCCCCAATTTCTTTAACATTTTAACATACTAAAGTTTTAAAGTAAAGGATGTAATCCTTAAAGATTCATTAATGTGTATGCAAAAACGACAACAAATACTTGTGATGCGGTTTTCAATACTATATAATTATAAATTGCGATTATATAAACCAAGAAAAACGATCCACATCGTGGACAGAAGACGGGAAGTGATGATTTGAAGATCGATACCGATGATTTTTTGAACAGCATAAAGGATTCTTTTTCCCGCATGAAATATATTAAAAGCGGCGAGATACCGAATATTGACCTTTATATGGATCAGGTTACGACTTTTCTGGATGAGAAATTAAAGTCCAGTGCGCGAAATTCGCAGGAAGACGAAAAGCTTGTAACAAAGACAATGATCAATAATTACACAAAAAACGATGTTATACCTCCGCCGATAAAAAAGAAGTATAACAAGGACCATATGTTTCTTTTAATTTTTGTGTATTATTATAAGAGTATACTACAGATCAACGATATAAAAACCTTACTCGATCCCATTACCGAGGACTTTTTCGGCAAGGAATCCGGTTTTTGCATCGAGGATGTGTATAACGAGATATTCGGCGGCATGAGGGAGAGACTTGCAAAGATCACCGACGACGTTGTGGCCAATTACGCGGAGTCGCTTGAAAGCTTTGAGGATGCTCCGCTCGACAAGCAGGAATATCTTAAAAAATTTTATTTTATCTGTGCTTTAAGTTGTGATATTTTTGTAAAAAAACTTCTTATAGAAAAGTCGGTCGATTCGCTTCGCGAACACCGTGCCACGGAGGAAAATAAATATACGGCAAAAGGGGAATAGGGGGATATATTCACTTAAGGAGGCCGGATATGAACATATCGGATCTTAAAGGCTATGGCTTCAATGTTTCCGAAGCTATGGAACTTTGTGTCGATGATGAGGAAATTTACAAAGAAGTCCTTGAAGCGGCGCTTGAAGAGGGTAAAGACAAGATACCTTTAATGAGCAGCCTCATCGAAAACAAAGATTATGAACGTTACATCATCGAAGCACATGGCCTTAAGAATGCAGCCAGACAGATAGGCTGCGACACACTCTCAGATATGGCAAAAGATTCGGAACTTACAGGAAAGTCCGGTGAGTTTGAGAGTATGGCATCAAAGCATGAAGAGTTGATGTCGGAATATGCAAAGATACTTGATATCCTTGCAAAGTTTTTTGAGTAACAGCAGTAAAAGGGGAGAATATGAAGGGAATCAGATCAAAGTTTTGGGGCTTATTGCTCATAGTTTTTTGCTGCGCATTTATGGCCGGCTGTGCGGGTGCCACCGTTGATACGAATTTAACGGTGCGCGACGACGGATCGGGTGTAAGGAACATTATCGTAAATATAGACAGCGAGAATTTCAAGAGTGATTTTAACGGAACTTATGACGATCTTAATCGCGTAGCATCCGACAATTGTCCCGAAGGTATGAAGTATACCTTTAATCAGACCGATTCAGGTACAACACTTAACTTTGACATTGAATTTTCTTCCGTTGAAGAATATAACGATAAACTTCACACGATTCCCGGGGCTGAGAATTACAGCTCCGAGATCATTATCATGCCCAAAAGCGTCTGGGGAGACGGTATAAGCATATATGAAGGCTTTTCCAGCACAGATCTTTTATACTGGCTTTCCGATGCAATTATCGATGCCGGTATGGTTTCCGAAAGCAACAGATCATACATATTTGAGACGGGCAAAAACCATCTTGATGTCCCGGGTTACAGCGATACTTCGGGTGAATACTATTCATACAGCAATGTAAGTTATGCTCCGCTAAATACCGTTTATGTATATACCGAGATAACGGACTTCGATAAGTTCAATAAGAGCTATTATTTTGATGTTTCGGTAGACGGCGGCAAAGAACGGAAGGATGCCATAAAGAAAGACTTTATGGACAAGGTTCCTAACGGTGTTACCGTCGAGACTACAGAAAACAGCTATTATGTTACATTTGAGATAGAAGCGAAGGATCTTTCTTTGGATGCCGTTAAGGAGCTTGACGGTATACTGTTTCCGGGCTCGACCTTTAAGGAGACAGAAGGAAAATCAAAGGATTATTTCACTTTCAGCAGACAGATAGATGAGGAACTTGATCTGTCTTCTTATATATGTGTGTCCAACCAGGAAATATCATTTAATAATTTTGTAAAAACACCGAATTATTATGAACTCGGCTCGGACCTTAATTACATGAGCCAGTTTTCGAATACGTCAACAGACAGTCAAAAGCCGGGATACCGCTGTATGATCGGCATGGTCACAAGCGCTCAGGTAAAAGGGGATGCTTCTTTTGCCTATGCCAAGAAATATTATATCGAATCGGCCGATTATACCACAAAGCTTATATCCCCGGATAAGTTTGAAAAGACCATAGTTTTAAATTTTTCGTCGACACCTTCCGAAGAAGATAAAAACACTTCGATGGATAAGCTTTTTAAGGCTTTAAATCCGGGGTTTGATTTTGCAGAGCTAAACGCCGATCAGAGGATATTGAAAGACGGTACCGGTGCGGACGAGTGCGAGGTCACCGTTTCAAGTGAAGGTAATTCTATAAAGATATATGTAAAAGGTTCCACTTCTAGTGTTAACGAAAAGATTAAGAATCTTACGGGCTATTCGGATACTCTTACATATACCGACGACAGAGCATTTTACAAGCTTAATTACAAGGCGGCCGTTGACGATTTTGTGTATATGGATGCCATCACCCAAAATGTCGAAAAGAACTTTAAGTTAAACTATACTCTCGATTTCGGAAAATCCGCAAAAGTAATACACTGTGACAACGATAAAGCCGTTATAGAAGGCGGAGTGATAAAGATTTCGGCTACGTCGTTTAACGGTACCGTGGCTGTTGCGGAAGTACGCAATACCAAAATGATCCTGATCCTTGCAGGTATAGTTCTTTTGCTTATCATAATCCTTGTACTTATACTTGTGATCGCGAACGGGAAAAAGGCAAAGGAAAAGCGGGCCAAAAATAAGGCAAAGCCCAATGCTTACGCCGTTGCACCGGATGTAAAGCAGTATAACACCCCTGTTTCTTCCGTACCGAACAATATCGTGAAGTTTAAACCGGAGCCAAACATTACAAATGTTTCTTCGACATATAAGCCTCAGGGGGCAGAAGTACCGTCTGTGTCGGAAACTGTGCCCAAAGATCCTTCGAAGGATGAAGTCGTTTGTCCGGGATGCGGGGCCAAATTGAAAGCCGGTTCCAGATTCTGTACAGAATGCGGTCATCCCGTATGATAAAAACCGTACATTGGAGTTAACATGAAGATCAAGACAAAATCACTTTCGTATGAGGAAGTCATCAAACTTCCGAAAACGGTACATAAAAATCCCAAAAGGCCGAACCCTGCGCTTAAAAAACTCATAAACGTTCTGGCAAACGGGGATCTTAAAAAAGTCAATTTCAAAGAAGAGCGTATAGGCATGGACAAGCTTAAAAAAGGCGAGCCGTGTCTTATACTTATGAATCATTCAAGTTTTATAGATCTTGAGATCGTATCAAAGCTTTTGTATCCCACCCCTTACCAGATAGTGTGTACTACAGACGGATTTGTGGGAAAAGAAGGCCTTATGCGCGCCATAGGCTGTATCTCCACGCAGAAGTTCGTTATGGACTTAAATCTCATAAAGGATATGAAGTATGCACTTGATAAGTTAAAGACTTCCGTTCTTATGTATCCGGAGGCAAGTTATTCTTTTGACGGAACCGCCACTCCGCTACCCGAAAGTCTCGGTAAGTGCATTAAACTGCTGGGTGTTCCGGTCGTGATGATCAAGACAACGGGAGCCTTCCACAGAGATCCTCTTTACAACATGCTCCAGATCAGGAAGTGCGACGTTTCCGCAAAGATGGAGTATGTGTTAAGTCCCGAAGAGATAAAAGAAAGATCTGTTGAAGAGATCAACTTAATACTTAAGGATCTCTTTAGCTTCGACCACTTTAAATGGCAGCAGGAAAATAAGATAAAGATCGACGAACCGTTCAGGGCAGACGGTCTTAACAGAGTTTTATACAGATGTCCTCATTGCGAGACGGAAGGCAAGATGGTCGGAAAAGGCGTTAAGCTTACGTGCGAAAATTGCGGTGCCGCTTATGTCCTTGATGAATACGGATATCTTAAGGCTGAAAACGTTGAAGGAAGATTTGACCATATTCCCGATTGGTACAAATGGGAAAGAGAGTGTGTAAGAAAAGAGCTTGAAGCCGGTACATATAAGTTAAGCACTCCCGTCGATATCCTTATGATGGTGGACAGAAAAGCCGTATACAGGGTCGGAGAGGGTGTCCTTGAACACGACAATAAAGGCTTTAACTTAACCGGATGTGATGGAAAGTTAAATTACGCTCAAAAGCCTTCGGCATCGTACAGCCTTTATTCGGATTATTACTGGTATGAGCTTGGAGATATGGTCTGCATAGGCGATATGAAGACATCTTATTACTGTTTCCCCAAGGGTAAAGGCGACATAGTTGCCAAGACCCGACTCGCGGCAGAAGAGTTGTACAAACTTGACCGTGCGAAAAAAGTGCAGGGCTAAATTGCATATACAATTAGAAAAACTTTTCTTTAGAAAAATCGTTTTTTTAGTTGACAATTTTATACCTTAATGCTAGTATCATATTTGCGTGTTGCAAATGCGGAAGTGCTGGAATTGGCAGACAGGCAAGACTAAGGATCTTGTGTCGGTTACGACGTGTGGGTTCAAGTCCCATCTTCCGCAGATTAAAAACAAGGGATAAGCAGTGAATGCTTATCCCTTGTTTTTATATGCCGAGGAGTTCCTTGAAGCCCAGGCTTCAAGGTCTCCTCGGCATAAATGCCTCGTCGGTCGGTTCGGTGGGAAAAAGGTCCACCGGACCTTTTTCTTTATCCACCTCACCCCATCTTCCGCAGCAAAAAAGGACATCCAATCGGATGTCCTTTTTTGCTGTATAAAATCGTTTTTTTACCCGTTTCTACTTAAGCGCCGCTCCATCCTTAAATGCATTGCCGACCTTCTCGCCTACGCCAAAATAAGCATTTCCAAAGGGATCGAAGCTTATAGGCTTTAACTTCTTAATATCCACCACGCCGTCGGTAACTACGCTCTCGTCAGCAGATACATTAATGATCTCTCCGATGAGGATTCCGTCCTCGAAGCTCTTTACCCTGCACTCCAT
>JAEEMP010000083.1 GCA_016283275.1 Lachnospiraceae bacterium | reverse complement strand
TCCTTTGTCCATTCGTAATCGATAAGCGTCCACTTGTCTTTATCAATCAGAATATTGGAAAAAACAACGTCTATATCCGCTATGGAAGCATCATCATTATAGCCGACTAACTCTGTATATCTGTCAAACAAAGCATAGAATCCGTCAAGATCATCCTTCTTCAGGCACTCATCCATTATCTCTTCAAGAGTAACTCCCCTGATATATTCAAAGCAGGCAACCGGATCGGTATTCTTATTAATTACTTCGCATCGGTTTACTGACAATTTCCCGCCTTTATAGCGTTCTTCAAGCCCGGCATAATAATCGCCCATTTTGAGAATGTGCTCAACGCCCTCATTGAAAAGCGGGTGTTTTTTAATGATCTTTACCTTACGCTTACCTATATCGACGTTCTCGATCGATGTATATATTGCATATTCTCTTGCACGATCATTTGAAAACCTTGCATAATCAACATCTGTTTTCGGTCCCAGAACCACAAGATACGAATTTGAAAACTTATCAAAAGTATTGTCTTCTATAACAGAATCAAATGCATCCTTTTCAGAGAACAGTTCCATCCTGTCCTGATCGAAATTGCGTTTATTATCCTTAAGCTCGCCGACATGCGGAAGACGATCGTCGCTGAAAAGTGTATGCATGAATTTATAATCGGGATAAGGATAATAAAAACTGTAATCTTTAACTCCGACTGACTTAAAGATCTTTATAAGGCCTTCCTTGGAAAATGTTCTGACCCCGTCATTTGATGAATATCCTTCGATACCCGCAAAATATCTGCTTACATGATCTTCCTTGCAGCCGGCAAAATATTTAAGACCCATACGGTTCTCTATGGCGATGACCATCCTGCCGTTTGGTTTTAAGTGCTTAAGAAGCAATTTCAGGAAATCTTCATAAGGATCCTCCGAATCAATATATGAAGCTCCGTATTCAAATACACCTATGAGGCAGATATAATCGAAATCATCGGGAAGACCTTTCTCGACATCTGTAAAATTTCCTACGTGTATCGTAAGATTATCCGCATCCGAATGGCGATATGCATTGATAAGACTTCTTCTTTTGGAAAGATCGCATGATATCACTTCACCGGCAAGCTTTGTAAACGCACCCGTGACAGCTCCGCATCCCGAACCGACTTCGAGAACTTTATCCGACTTTGTGATCGGAAGCCATCTTACGATATTTTCACGAGAACCCGAGAGATGATAAAGTGTGGGCCAATCGGCTCTTTCCTCTATCACCTTCTGAAATTCCACGGGGGCGTTCTCTTTGACTATCTTTAACAGGTCATCCTCAACCGCCCCATCGGAGTAATAATCGTTACCCGAATAAACAGTATAATCAAGAGTTACCTTGCCAACCTTTTCAATTGTCTTTGTGTTTTCAAGTGCTTCCATTAATTAAATCCTGATTTTATAATTTTACTATTTTGATCTTTGAGTTGGTATCATAGAAACCGACTGTATTTTTATCGGATATTACCGAAATGTTTAACGCATCGTACAGCCTGTGATATACCACAAACGTGTCTTCATCATAGCCGGTAACGCCAAATGATATAAGATATTCTCCGCCCTGAAGGTCTATATTTTGCGTAAAGCTTATCTTAAGCCTCTCTCCTTTGCCCACATCCTCAAGAAAAGCCTTTTCGAACATGGTATTTGTACCGGTTATCTCCGTTCCCCTCACATCTTTTATCGAAAAAGCAAATATCGGCTTCTTTATCGCATTTTCAAACCTAACGGTCATATGGATCGTAAATTCGGATCCCTTTATAAGCGCATTTGTACGAAGTCCTTTAGCATCCGTTACGTAAAATTCTTCTATTACCGCATCTTTTGAACCATATTCGAGAGCATCGGTATTCTCACCGTTTAAGTTCATTCCCGGAAGTTCGGATATTTTCTCGTCCTTCTCATGTGCAAACTGTCCTACAAGCACCTGCTTATAAAGGTCTATCATTTCCTTGGGCGCACCCTCGGCAAGTTTATCGCCGTTATTTAGCACCACTACTCTGTCACAGTACTTGGCAATAGAGCTGAGATCATGGGAAACAAACAATATTGTTTTACCCTGCGCTTTAAACTCTTCAAACTTGTGATAGCACTTTGACTGAAAGAAAACATCTCCAACGCTTAAAGCCTCGTCCACGATCAGGATCTCCGGATCTATATTTATCGCGACCGCAAACGCAAGTCTTACAAACATACCGCTTGAATAGGTCTTTACAGGCTGATATACATAGTCACCTATATCGGCAAAAGAAAGAATATCCGGAAGTCTTTTATCGATCTCTTTCTTCGAAAATCCCATCATTGTACCGTTTAAATACACATTCTCGATACCGTTATATTCCTGGTTGAATCCCGCTCCGAGTTCAAGAAGAGCCGAAATCCTGCCCTCAACATTAACTTCGCCTTCCGTGGGATTTAATACACCGGTGATGATCTTTAATATAGTGGACTTACCGGAACCGTTTGTTCCGATTATTCCTATAGTCTCACCTTTATGTATCTTTAAATCTACACCATTTAGAGCATAATGCTCCTTGTAATTATGCTTTTTAAGCCCGAATGCATCAAACAATCTGTCGGAAGGTTTGTTGTAGAGCTTATACATCTTCTTAAGGCCATGGATCGAAATGACCGTTTCACTATTAAGTTTGTTGTTTGTCTTATTTTCTTCAGCCATTTAGGATCCTACAAAACGTCAGCAAAATGAATTTTAAGCTTATTGAATACCGCTCTTCCTATAAGCATAAACACTGTTACGAAACACCAGAAATAGATCGTATACGGCATATCTTCAAAAAACCATGCCGTCGAACACACAGAAGTCCTGTATCCGTTTACTATATAGCATACGGGGTTGATCTTTATAAAGAACTGCGCGGTTTTTGACAGTCTTCCTATATTCCATAAGATCGGAGTAGCCCACATTCCTATCTGAAGCGCTATCTGAATGATCTGGGCAAGATCTTTAAAAAATACCATGAGCGCAGAAGTCGTGTAACAAAGTGCCAGTACAAGCATAAACATGCAAAAACTGTAATAGATCATCTGTATGGTATATACAGATGGGTAATATCTGTATATGCATGCAACTATCAAAAGAACAAAAGCAAAAAACAAATGGATAAATGTTGCGGCTACAACTTTGATAACCGGAAGGATATCTATGTTAAACACAACCTTTTTAACAAGATAACTGTATTCCGTAAGTGCCTGTGTCCCATGATTTAAACTTTCAGAAAAATAAAACCACGGTACAAGACCCGCCGTTAAAAAAAGAACATAAGGGATCGGCACGTCTCCGGCCATTGCCTCGGAACGTGACTGAAAGATCTTATCGAATACTATATAATACAAAAGAACGGTTACCACCGGCTGGACCATGGCCCAGATTGCACCTAAATAAGAGCCTGCATAACGTTTCTTGAAATCGTTTTTTGACAGGCTCCATATAAGCGACCGGTTTTTTATTATCTCACCGGGCAGCGTAAATATTTTCTTTTTACTTTCCCTGTTCATTGACATAAGAGGATAAACCGCCCCATTTAGTGTCTCTGTCGGATAATATAAGCTCGCATCCCTCAGGAATAGGCCATTTAACACCTATTTCGGGATCATTGTACATGATACCGCCTTCATCGCCGGGATGATAAAAATCAGAACATTTATATACAAATTCCGCATAATCGGACAAAACAAGAAAACCGTGGGCAAAGCCCTTGGGAACAAAGAACTGTTTCTTATTCTCTTCGGTAAGTTCAACTCCTATCCACTTTCCGAATGTTTTTGAGCCTTTTCTTAAATCGACGGCGACATCAAAAACACTTCCTTTTATAACTCTTACCAGTTTGTCCTGAGCATACTGTTTCTGAAAATGAAGTCCTCTCAAAACACCCTTCTTTGATGCGGACTGATTGTCCTGTACAAAGGTCACATCAACGCCCACAGCTTCGAAATCCTTCTGCTGATATGTCTCCATGAAATATCCTCTTGCATCGGGATGAACTTCGGGAGTAATGATCTTAACCCCTTCGATCTCACAGGTTTCAACAGTCAACTTTCCCATTATTTATCTGCCTCCGTTATCGGTATCGTCTTCGCCTGTATTTCGCTTCGACAACCCGTCTTCATTATCGTTCTTTTGCTTGTCGGTATCGACCGAAGTATCGTTCCCACTTACACTGTTGCCCGAAACGTCATCACCCGAAACATCATTTCCCGATATATCATTTAGAGAAACATCCGATGTCTCTTCGGCGGAACTTCCTTTAAAATCCTTATCAAAAAAAGTTTCATCATTCTTCCATGCATCAAGATCATTGCCAAGTCTCGTACCTTTAAAGAACGTATCCGAAGAACTCTCGACAACAACTGACTCGGGCTCCTGAACCGAAGGCTCGGCTTTATTGTTCTTTTTGCCCGACAAAGTGCGCCAGTTCGCGATTATAACGATACTTATTATCATAAGCACCGACATTATTGCGATCACAACAGTGCTCTGTTTGAACCTATAATCCATTCGCTACCTCGGTAAGGTATTTGCCGTAGTTTGTCTTCATAAGGGGCTCGGCAAGTTTTAAAAGCTGATCCTTGTCGATAAATCCTCTCTTATATGCTATCTCTTCTATACAGGAAATGTAAAGTCCCTGTCTCTTTTGGAATGTTGCAACAAAATCAGCGGCATCCAAAAGTGAGTCGTGAGATCCTGTATCCAGCCAAGCAAATCCGCGGCCCAAAGTCTCAACATGTAGATTTCCGCGGGACAAATACTCGTTGTTGATACTTGTGATCTCTATCTCACCTCTTGCGGAAGGCTTAACGTTTTTCGCTATATCCACTACATCATTATCATAGAAATATAAGCCCGGTACAGCATAATTTGATTTCGGATTTGCGGGTTTTTCTTCTATTGAAAGAGCCTTTCCGTTTACATCAAATTCAACAACACCGTATTCTCTCGGATCTCTTACATAATATCCGAAGATCGTTGCTCCCGGTTCGCTTTCACTTCTTGTCTTGGCAGCACGTAAGACCTGCGAAAAACTCTGTCCGTAAAAAATATTGTCACCGAGCACAAGTGCTGCCGCATCGTTTCCGACAAAATCTGCTCCGATGATAAATGCATCGGCAAGACCTCTGGGATATTCCTGAACCGCATATGAGAAATTCATACCAAGCTGGCTTCCGTCTCCGAAAAGTTCCTCAAATACGGGAAGGTCTCTCGGCGTGGAAATAATAAGAACTTCTCTTATTCCCGCGAGCATAAGTGTTGAAAGCGGGTAATAGATCATCGGCTTATCATATACCGGCATGATCTGCTTTGAAATAGCTTTTGTGAGCGGATAAAGTCTTGTACCGGATCCACCGGCAAGGATAATACCTTTCATTTAAAATTCTCCTTTTAAAAGAACACTTTTTATACGGAATACATCTGCGAATAATAATTCAT
>JAEEMP010000082.1 GCA_016283275.1 Lachnospiraceae bacterium | reverse complement strand
GAACCCAGTACAGATTCAAGACCGATCACCTTGTCGACGCCTTCGACCTTTTCCATTTCGTTTAGCATTGCTCTTACGTCCTTTTGAGGGATATCCGTATCTACCAAGAGCATATGCGTCGAAGCCACTCCGAAGGTTTCCGAAAGCTTCTTGTTTGCGATCACGACCTCCATGTCATCGGGAACACACCGGCCCATATCGTAGTAGACTTCCTTCTGCGTATTTGAATATCCAAAGTATGCGGGGATCGTGAGTGCCGCGAATATGATAAGAAGCACCGGAAATATCCTTAAAAGTTTTTCCGAAAACTTATCCGTCTTTGGAATAAACGACTTGTGCCTTGTCTTTAAAAGCGGCTTGTCAAGCAAAAGGATAAGCGACGGAAGGATAGTCACGCAGGCTATAACGCCCAAGAAAACACCCTTTGCCATAACGATGCCCAGATCCTTACCCAGTGTAAAACTCATAAAGCAAAGTGCTATGAATCCGGCTATCGTGGTCACGGAGCTTCCGACGACCGATGTCAGCGTATCTTTTATGGCCAGGACCATTGCTTCTTTATGGTCGCTTTGTGTTGTAAGCTTTTCATTGTACGAGTTCCATAAGAATATCGAATAGTCCATTGTAACAGCGAGCTGAAGCACCGCCGAAAGGGCTTTTGTGATATATGAGATCTCGCCCATGAATACGTTGCTTCCAAGGTTATAGGCTATGGCCATTCCTATGCTTGCAAGGAACACAAGCGGTATGAGCCAGCCGTCCAAAAGAAGCATCATCGCGATCGTTGCAAGTAAGACCGCTATGCCCACATACACCGGCTCTTCTTTTTCACAAAGCGCTTTAAGATCCGTTACAAGGGCTGACATGCCGGATACAAAGCAATTGCTTCCGGTTATGCCCCTTATCGTTCTTATCGCATCCATCGTCACATCAGCCGATGTGGAACTGTCAAAGAACACGGCGATCATCGTGTCGTCGCCTTCGTTGAACATTGAATAAACTTCATCGGGCAAAAGCTCCATCGGTATATCCACGTTGAAAAACGAGTCATACCATAAAACGGTATCCACATGTTCAACATTCCTTATCTCATCGGCGAGTTTTTTGACATCGTTCTTTTCCATACCCTCGACAACGATAAAAGAAAAAGCTCCCTTGCCGAACTCATCCATTAAGATGTCCTGCCCCTTAACGGTCTCCATATCATCGGGAAGATATGTAAGCATATCGTAATTGATCCTTGTCTTTGACAATCCTATAAAGGAAGCGATCAAAAGTGCCAAAGAAACGATCAATATCAAATATCTCGATCTGACTACTCCTCTTGCAAATTTCATATTTCTCTCCACCTGCCTTCTATCATCTTTTCTTCATGCCTCTGATGATCGATGATCTTGACGGAACTTAAGACCGTTACAAGACTCATGATCCCGTCCGATACAAAAGCTATCGATAAAAGTTTTATCAGTATCGCGCTTCCTTCCCCCGGGCGGATCAAAAGCATGAACCCTATCACTCCGGTAAGTACCGCTATCGAAAGTATCATCCACCATTTGTGAATACCGAATGCCTTTGCATCAAGCGCTATCTGGATCTTAAAAAGCCCGTCCGCAAAGATCAGTATTCCGAGTACGACCACCAGGAAATTAAGTACGTTTTCGGGTTTGATAAGGACCAGGACGCCCAGCGTTATGAGTAATATCCCAAAGGCCAGGTCGTACTGAAAACACAGTCTGAAAAGATCCTTTGAAAAATATCCGATCATTTTTACAAGCCCGAAAAGGATAAGTGATATTCCGGTGATCGTTCCTATCGTATTTTCAAATCCCTTTGGATCTATAAAAGTTAAAATGCCGAATACGATCAGTAAAAGAGACATCACTATATATCCTGCTTTTGCGGTTTTCATCGGTACAGTCGATTTCATGTTTCTCACCTCTTTCGATGATAAAATAAGACAAATCCTGCGTTCTTTAAACGGACAAAACCGGGGCCACGTCCAAAATTTGGGTAAAAGAAACAGGATTGTATAAAAATTGGGCAAATAACAACGTTTGCATAAAATGATAAGGATCAAAACATTTAATAAAGTTGAAATTTATTCTTTTTCTCTGTAAAATTTCAAAGTGGAGGAAGGATATGGCAAACTTTACGGGAAAAGCGATCAAAGAATCGTTTTTAAAACTGTTGAACGAAAAACCTTTAAGCAAGATAAGTGTAAAAGACATAGTCGAGGATTGCGGCATAAACCGTAATTCCTTCTACTATCATTATCAGGATATTCCCACACTTCTTGAAGAGATAATAACGGATGATGCGCAAAGGATCATTGAAGAATATCCGAGCATCGATTCGCTTGAAAAATGTATAGAGGCCACCGCGTCGTATGCGCTTAAGAATAAAAGTGCGGTACTTCACATATATAATTCGGTAAGCCGCGATGCATACGAAAGTTATCTTATGAAAGTAAGCGATCATGTCGTAAGGCTCTATCTTGATACGGTATTTAAGGATATTCCGGTAAGCGACGCCGACAGAGAGACAACGGTCCGCACCGTAAGAAGCCTTATCTTCGGCCTCATCACGGACTGGATGATGCACAACATGGATGAAGCCATCCCGAAATCCTGGAACAGGACCTGTGAGCTCTTAAACGGGCTTGCTCAAACTGTAATAGAAAGAAGCGATCGTAAATGAAACGACTTTTAAAATACCTTAAGGACTATAAGAAAGAATGTGTGATAGCGCCCGCATTTAAAATGCTCGAGGCGCTGTTTGAACTTTTTGTGCCTCTTGTTATGACAAAGATAATCGACCTCGGTATCACCGGGCACGATAAAACGGTCGTATACAAAAACGGAGCGATACTTGTTCTTTTGGGCCTTATCGGCCTTACGTGTTCGCTTACGGCGCAGTTTTTTGCGGCCCGTGCGGCAATAGGCTTTTCCAAAGGCGTAAGAAAGGATCTTTATTCAAAGATTCTTTCTTTTTCATATGAGAATACCGACAGACTCGGAACCTCATCCCTGATCACAAGGATGACAAACGACATAAACACCTCTCAAAACGGCGTGAACATGGTGCTACGTCTTTTGCTCCGTTCGCCTTTTATCGTATTCGGCGCCATGATCATGGCCTTTACGATAAACGTTAAGGCTGCGGTCATCTTTACCCTCGTTATTCCCGTTCTTTTCGCGGTAGTGGCTTATATAACCTTTAAGACCATCCCGATGTACAAAAGCATCCAGAAAAAACTGGACAGGCTTACCCTTCATATACGTGAGAATTTAGCAGGCGCCAGAGTCATAAGGTCCTTCCGGGCAGACGATGATGAAGAGGCGGAATTCGATGAAGACAATCAAAGCTTCTACCGCATGAATACGGTCACGGCAAGGATATCGGCCGTACTCAATCCCGCAACGCTCATCCTTGTAAACCTTGCACTTGCGGTCGTCCTTTACAACGGCGGTAATCTTGTAAATGACGGTATCCTTACCAACGGACAGGTCGTTGCTTTGATAAACTACATGTCGCAGATACTTATCGAACTTGTAAAGCTTACAAACCTTTTTGTGACCATCAATAAGGCTCTTGCAAGCACTTCAAGGATAGCGGATACACTTGATGTAAAAGAAACACTTGAAGATAACGGAACGCTTGTTGCGTCCGATCACAGCAAAAACGATATCGTTCTTTCTTTTGAGGATGTAAGTTTTAAATATCCCGGTGCCGGCGCGGAATCTTTATATGATATAAGTTTTTCGGTAAAGAAGGGTGAAACGATCGGCATTATAGGCGGTACCGGTTCGGGTAAGTCCACACTCTCCCACCTTATCATGCGTTTTTACGATGCGGATTCGGGAAGCATAAGTCTTTTCGGTAATCCGATCAAAGACTATACTCTGCATTCCGTAAGGGATGTGATCTCGCTTGTGCCGCAAAAAGCCCAGCTGTTCTCGGGTTCTGTACGGTCAAACCTGATCCTCGGCTGTCCCGATGCAAGCGATGAAACCCTGTGGGAAGCTTTAAGGATAAGTGAAGGCAAAGAAATAATCGAGAAAAAGGGCGAAGGACTTGATCATATACTCACGGAAGCGGGCTCCAACTTATCGGGCGGTCAAAAGCAAAGGCTTACGATCGCAAGAGCTCTTGTTAAGGACAATCCCGTGCTTATCCTTGACGATTCTTCAAGCGCGCTTGACTATGCAACCGATGCAAGACTTCGCGCAAACCTTAAAAAACTCTCGGATAAACTTACGGTTTTTATAATCTCCCAGCGTGTCGTATCCGTTAAGGATGCGGATAAGATCCTTGTACTCGACGACGGACACATGGCAGGTTTCGATACTCATGAAAACCTTTTAAAGTCCTCTGCGGTATACAGAGAGATCGTAAACTCGCAGTCGGGAAAGGAGGCGATGTAAATGAAAAACAAAGCTGTTTACACCCGCATCCTTAAGCTTATAAGACCGCATCTTGTACTTATAGTATTTTCCCTTTTAATGGCGGTGCTCAACGTACTTTGTACACTTTATATCCCGATCCTCACGGGCCGCGCCGTCGACTGCATGATCGGTAAAGACAACGTCGACTTTGAGGGCATTCGTACCATACTTATAACGTTCCTTGTTGTTTTATCGATAAACGGTGTCTCAAACTTTTTCATGACGCTTTCAAACAACCGTGTTACATTCCGCGTCGTTAAGGATGTCCGCCGCAAAATGCTTTTAAAGATCCACTCCGTTCCCGTATCATATCTGGATTCCAAAGGACACGGCGAGATCTTAAGCCGTACGATCACCGATGTGGAAAGACTTTCCGACGGGCTTTTGCTCGGTTTCTCTCAGCTTTTTACGGGTGTGCTTACGATAATCGGAACACTTGCGTTTATGTTTTACACAAACGGTCTTATATCGGTCGTTGTTGTGTTGCTTACACCTCTTTCGCTTTTTGCGGCTTCCTTTATATCAAGGAAGACCTTTAAGCATTTTTCAAAGCAGGCCAAACTCCAGGGTGAGATGACGGGATTCATAAATGAATCGGTCAATGCCGTAAGACTTATAAAGGCTTTCGGAGCGGAATCGGAAAAAGAAAAAAGTTTCGATGAAATGAACGAAAATTTTGCCGGGGTCAATCTGAAGGCTCTTTTCTTTTCGTCGACCACGAATCCCGTTACCAGATTCGTAAACGGTCTTGTATATGCTTCGGTCGGCATATTCGGAGCTTTGCTTGGCATAAACGGAAAGATCACGATAGGAACCCTTACGTGCTTTTTAAGCTATGCGAACCAGTACACAAAGCCGTTTAATGAAATTTCGGGTGTTGTTACGGAATTCCAGAGTGCCGTCGCGTCCGCCGGAAGGATCTTTGAATTCCTGGACGCAGAGGATACGACCGATATCACAGAAGGAATGACCGCAGTTGAAGATCCGGTGCTTTCCGGAGATATCAAGATCAAAAATCTTGCATTTTCATACGATAAATCAAAGAAACTGTTATATGATATTTCCTTTGATGTACCGAAGGGCCACCACATTGCTATAGTAGGTCCCACAGGCTGCGGAAAGACCACTTTTATAAATCTTCTTATGAGATTCTATGAACCCGATGCAGGTAAGATCTTATATGATGACATACCTTCGGGAAGTCTTCACAAGGCGGATCTTCGAAGCCAGATAGGAATGGTGCTTCAGGATACATGGCTTAAGTCGGCGACCGTAGCCGAAAACATTGCCTACGGCCATCCGGAAGCCACAAGAGAAGCTATAGAGGCCGCCGCCAAAAAAGCCCATGCACACAGCTTTATCATGCGGCTTGAAAACGGATATGACACTGTCCTTTCACAGGACGGAGGCAATCTCTCCGCAGGGCAGAAGCAGCTTCTCTGCATAGCGCGCGTAATGCTTAACCTTCCTCCGATACTCATACTTGATGAGGCTACCTCTTCAATAGATACAAGGACCGAACGAAAGATCACCGACGCATTCACTGCCATGATGGAGGGCCGCACAAGTTTTATAGTGGCACACCGCCTTTCCACCATACAAAATGCGGATCTTATCTTAGTCATGAAGGACGGAAACATAATCGAAAAGGGTACTCACGAAGAGCTTATCGAAAAGCACGGATTTTATTATTCTCTGCTTAATGCATGATTAATTGTGTGACTGTATAATCAATATTTGTACGGTCACACATTTTTTATGCAAAGGAAGGCTTTTACCGAATGCTTACAAAAACAATCTATATACTTGTTGATTGCATTGCCGTGATCAACATATTATTCCTGTTGAAAGCGATGAAGAATAACAGCGAATATTACGCCAAATGGCTGTCATATGCACTTAAGACCGCTATTGTGGCTATCCTTGCAAATATATTCGTAGCTTGTTCTTTTAACAAAGTAAGCGCCGAGATTTCCTATGCACTGTATTTTTCGTCAATAGACTGGATAATCTACTGCCTTACCGTATTCTGCCTTGTCTATACGAATCACAGACGTTTTTCCAAAAGGTTTGCCATGCCCACGATGATCATAATGGCGGTCGATACGGTATCGATCCTTTTAAACCTTTTGTTTAATCACGTTTTTTATATATTCGAAACAAAGGACGCAAGCGGAGTTATCTTCTATCAGACCGGCTTCAGGCCTTTATATTATTTCCATCTTGCGGTGGATTATATCCCGCTTGCATTTGTTCTTTTCCTGTTCGTATACCAAATGTTTAAAAGTTACAGCATGTACAGGATCAAGTATATAGGCATCCTTTCCGTGCTGATATTCGTTATAGTGTTAAACATCATATATATGACCGCAGGGCTTTTACTCGATGCTTCTGTCATCTTCTACTCCGTTGCCGGAACACTTGTGTATTTCTGCATAAGCACATTCGTGCCAAAAAGTCTGATGAGCGTATCGGTAGGGAGCGCCACCGACAATATGAACGAAGGCCTCATCCTGTTCGATCTTAACGACAACTGCATCTATGCAAACACTTTTTCAAAAGAAAGATTTGATGTCAACGAGAAAACCTACAATTTTAAAAGCGAACCGGTGGCTACGGTAGTAAACACTTTAAGAAGCAAAGGGCATGAATACGGAACACATCACTATATCCATACGGTCAGTTCAAACGGAGTCATTACCGAAGAACATTACAATATCCGATACAGCGAGCTTACCGACAAAAAGGGCCGTACGATCGGATCGTACTTCCTTATCGAAGACACTACCGAAGATGTAAGATACTTACGTGAGATCCAGGAAGCCAAGAATATTGCGGATGCCGCCAACAGCGCCAAAAGCACTTTTCTTGCCAATATGTCTCATGAGATAAGAACACCCCTTAATTCTATCCTGGGGCTTAACGAAATGATACTTCGTACCGTTGAAGATCCTCTGCTTAAGGAATATTCGGAAAACATCCGGTCGTCGGGAAACGCTCTTTTGGGTATAATCAACGATATTCTCGACTTTTCAAAGATCGAAGCCAATAAGATGGATATCCGTCCGACCGACTACAATCCCCACGACCTATTGCGCGAATGTTACAACTATTTTCACCAGATGGCTGAGGGCAAAGACTTATATTATACGATAAACTGCGACGAGAATATCCCTTCGGTCCTTAACGGTGACAATAAACTTATAAGACAGATAATGAGCAATCTTATATCAAACGCCATTAAATACACAAAAACCGGCGGAGTGAGCGTAAACGTAAGCTGTTCGGAATTAAATGACAAGAAAGTGGATCTTTTGATCACCATTTCCGATACAGGCATAGGCATCGATGCCAAAGACATTGACACCTTATTCGATTCGTTTAAGCGTGTCGATGAAAAAGAAAACTATACGATACAGGGAACCGGTCTAGGTCTTTCGATCACCAAAGATCTGATAAAACTGATGAACGGAAATATTATCGTCGAAAGTGCACCCGGAGCCGGAAGTACCTTCAGAGTAAGCATACCTCAAAAGATAACCGACAAAACTCCTTTAGGTACTTTCAAGATCCATGATGATAAAAAGCCCGAACATGTATACCGCGAAAGTTTCCATGCCCCGACCGCACATATACTTATCGTTGACGATATAAAGGTAAACCTTACCGTAATAAAGGCCTTACTCAAAAAAACAGAACTTAAGATCGACACCGCGGGCGGCGGCGACGAAGCCATTGAGCTTTGCAAAAAACACAAATACGATGTGATCCTCTTAGATCATAGAATGCCCGCACCCGACGGTATAGAAACTTTCGTATCCATCTCAAGCGAAGGTTTAAACACCTTAACCCCTGTCGTAATGCTCACCGCAAACGCCCTTATCGGAATGGATGTCGAATATGCTGAGTTAGGCTTTTCAGCCTACTTAACAAAGCCTATCCAAAGCGCAGAACTCGAAAAGACTTTGATCGATCTTCTGCCTGAAGAAAAGGTCGAACTGACAGAACCCGAACAGATATAAAAAAACGGCTCCGTGAGGAGCCGTCATTTTTTATGCTTTTTCTACTTCGTTTGAATCGATCATTGAGTAAGCGATGTTGATCGCATGGTCTCCGATACGCTCCAGACCCGATACGATATCCGAGAATATCATGCCGGCTTCCGGCGTACATTCGTTTTTGGTAAGACGCTCGACGTGGTTGGCCTGATATTTTCTCTCGAGTTCGTCGACTTCATTCTCATATTGACTTATCTTTTCGAGGTTCTCTTTTTTGCCGTAAGTAAACACTTCTACGGAAAGACGAAGCATTTCGTTAACCTTGTCAAGCATTATGCCGAGTTCCCTTTGAGCGTCCGTCGAAAGAGTTATGCCGGTTTCACGGCGCTGTTTTGCCGCATCGGCAACGTTTTCGGCATGGTCGCCGATCCTTTCTATATCGTTTACCACATGGAAAAGACCGCCTATCGATCGTAAGTCTTCGATAGGAAGGGTTGTCTGGTTTATCTTAACAAGGTAATTTGTGATCGCATGGTTTAGGAAGTTGATGTTCTCTTCCACCTTGTATACGTCTTCGATATCTTCTTCATCAAGAGTAATAAGCGCATTCATTGCGCGGTTTAAATTTTCCTCGGCAAGACTGGCCATACGGTCAACTTCCTTGATGACTTCGACAACTGCGGTCGCCGGATTAAGAACAACCTTATCGCCAATGTATTTAAGCCTGAAGGATTCGCGGTAACCGACCTTAACATCTTCACCCGGGATAATGGCATTTGTAAGCCGTACTATAGGGCCGATGAAAGGAGTCATTATCATAACCTGGATGACCTTTATGAACAAATGCGAAAAAGCAACAACCCTGCCGGCATCTGCACCTGCCAGTTTGGACATAAAGCCCACAAAAGCTTCGACGTCGACCGCAAAGAATATATACATGACGACCGTACCGATAATGTTGAATAGTACATGGATAAGAGCCGCACGCTTTGCGTCTTTTTTACCGTTTAACGAAGCAAGTACGGCAGAAGTACAGGCACCGATGTTACTTCCCAGGGTTATGTACATGCACATTTCAAGACCCATGAGGCCCTGATTGGCAAGGAGTACCATTATGGATACGACTACCGACGAACTCTGTACCACGGCCGTGATCAAAAGACCCAATAAGACCGCCAAAAGAGGACTCCTTAAGCTTGCAAACGCATCAAGGACAGCCTGGGAATCCTTCATGGTGCCCATAGAAGAAGACATGGAGCTTAATCCCATGAAAAGAATACCGAAACCGATAACTATATCTGCAAGTTTTTTCAGCATCTGATTTTTGGAAAACATTACGACGGCAACGCCGGCAAAAAGAATGATCGGAGCGATCTTTTCGAGTTTGAAAGAAACGAGTAATGCGGTAACGGTCGTACCGATGTTTGAACCGAAGATGACTCCGGCAGCCTGATAAAGATTCATGAGCCCGGAGTTGACAAAGCTGACCACCATGACCGTACAGGCCGATGATGACTGAATGGTAGCTGTAAATACAAGACCTACCAATATACCCATAAAACGGTTTGTGGTAAGTTTTTCGAGAATACCTCTTAACTTGGCGCCCGCAAAAGCTTCAATGCTTTCACTCATGACGCGCATTCCGTAAAGAAACAGTCCAAGTCCGCCGATCAGCGTCAAAATGATTGCCATCTTCATAACAATTTCCTCATCATCCTTTGAGCATATATTCGGCATCCGCAAAGTTACCCTCATAAAGGGCTTTTCTTATACGCGTCGACGAAATATCCTCACCGAGATATTTAACCTTATCTATTACACGGGTTTTGATACCCAGTTCTTTTTCCATTGATTTAAGGAGCTCAACATTCCCGCGACCCTTATATCCGAAAGAAAGATCGCTTCCGCACACGACTTCGGCACAGTGCAGGCGTTCTTTTAATACGATCCTTGCAAAATCCTCGGGTTCGGTCTTTGCGGTGACATCGTTTAAATCGTATTCGACTAAGATGTCCACGCCGAGTTGTTCAAATATTTTATGTCTCTCCTCATCCGAAAGGATGCGTTCCACGTTGTTAAGATATATTTCCGAAGCAAAAGAAAAAGTAAACACAACAGCCAAAAGTCCGTCATTTTTACCGGTGATCTCACTTATAAGACGCTTGTGGCCCATATGTATGCCATCGAATTTTCCTATGGCAACGCGGGTCTTTCCCGGATATTCAATTTCGCTTTGTCCGTCTATGATTATCATTTACTCTCCCATAAACATTTTAAACGGTTTTAACGTTTTATCAATGCTGTTAACCACAAATATTCCCGTGAATATATCATCGTTGTTATAGATTCTTACCAAAGTACCGTTTTCTTTTGAAAAATCGCCGTCCACCATATTGTAAAAAAGCTTGTTCCCGTTATCTATGAGCTTACGAAACTCGGGCTTTACGGTAAGTTTGGGATAGTCTTTAAAACAATCATCGACGGGCATGATATATTCTTCTATCCTTCCCTCGTCGCGAAGTCTTGTTATATCACAAAGCTTAACGGCCGTATCGATCGAAAAGCCCGAAACGCGGGTTCTTATAAGGCTTGTCATATATGCAAGCTCACCGCATTTATTGCCTATGTCTTCGCACAGCGATCTAATGTATGTGCCCTTGCCGCATCTTACCCTT
>JAEEMP010000081.1 GCA_016283275.1 Lachnospiraceae bacterium | reverse complement strand
TCGACCGCATCATCTTCGATGGAGGACTGTGCGGCCTTTGCTTCTATGCCCTTTTCTGCAAGAAAATCAATGATATCCTTGGATTTTATATCAAGTTCTTTTGCCAACTCATGTACTTTCATTTTCGCCATATTTCACTACTCCTCCGAATTTTCCTCTGACAGTTTTAACAGTTTCTCTAAGGATGATGCAAAGCCTTCATCACATACGGCCAGCACAGCACGCTCTTCACGCCCTATCGCCGCCGCCAGCACTTCTTTTGTGCCGTATTCGTAAATATCCGTTTCGTAAAACGAACACATATCATTAAACTTTTTCTTTGTATTGGCCGACGCATCCTTGGCCAGAATGACCAGATATGCCTCGCAGCCTTTTACCGCGCTCTCAACGGCAAACTCGCCGCTTTTAAGCTTCCCTGCTTTCTGACACAGGCCCAGCATCGATAATGTCTTATTCCTCAAATGCCTCTGACTCCTTTATCAAACTGTTGTATACATCTTCGGGTATGGCAACCTTAAATGCGCGCTCAAAGCCTTTGTTCTTACATGCTTTTTTCAGGCACTCACGCTTCTTGCATATATATGCGCCTCTTCCGTTTGCCTTGCCCTTAAGATCGATCGTGATCCCGCCTTCTTTGGTATGTACTACTCTTATAAGCGTACGCTTGTCTTTCATCTCACCGCAGCCGACACACTGTCTTAAAGGAATTTTCTTTTCCATTCTCAATCCTCGCCGGAAGTTTCCTCATCGGGATTCTCATCGGTATACTCAGCGTCTTCGTATTCGCCTTCCTCATACTCGCCGTCCTCGTATTCACCGTCGTAATCCTCATCGTATTCACCGTCTTCGTATTCGTCAATATAATCTTCGTAACGGAAACCGGGAGCATCCTTAGCCTGGGTCTCCGACTTGATATCGATCTTGTATCCGGTAAGCCTTGCAGCAAGTCTTGCGTTCTGTCCTTCCTTACCGATTGCAAGAGACAACTGATAATCGGGCACTACAACCTTGGCGGTCTTCTCATCGGGATCCGCAAATACCGCTACGATCTTAGCGGGGCTTAGTGCATTCTGGATAAGATTACCGGGGTTCTCGTCCCAGTTGATAACGTCGATCTTCTCTCCTCTTAACTCCTCAACGATCGCATTTACTCTCGCACCGTTCATACCTACGCATGCGCCGACAGCGTCAACGTTGGGATTGTTCGACCATACCGCGATCTTTGTACGGCTTCCGGCTTCACGTGCGATTGACTTGATCTCTACCGTTCCGTCCTTGATCTCGGTAACTTCAGCTTCAAAAAGACGCTTTACAAGTTCGGGATGGGTACGGCTTACAAGTACCTTGGGGCCTTTGTTCGTGTTCTTTACCTCAAGCACATAAAGCTTGATACGCTCTGTGGGACGGAATGTTTCGGTCTTAACCTGCTCGTTCTCCATAAGTAAAGCATCGGTCTTACCGAGATCTATGGAGATATTGTTGCCCACATAACGCTGTACGATACCGGTCACGATATCTTTTTCTTTTTCGTAATAAATGTTGTAAACAACGCTTCTTTCTTCTTCGCGGATCTTCTGTGTGATGACGTTTCTTGCGTTCTGCGCCGCAATACGTCCGAATTCCTGTGACTTTATCTCAACCTTTACGGTATCGCCGACACCCGCATCAGCATTTATCTGTCTTGCTTCCTCAAGACCGATCTGAGTAACGGGATCCTCAACATTCTCAACAACTTCCTTCTCGGCATACAGGAAATAATCGCAGGTCTCTCTGTCGAGTTCGACCTTCATATTGTCTGCCTTTCCGAAATGGTTCTTGCAGGCTGTAAGAAGAGAGTTCTCTATCGCGTCAAACAATACCTCTCTGGGAATCTGCTTCTCCTTTTCAAGTGCGTCAAGTGCTTCAAGTAAAGCCTTATTCATTTTGGGTTTCCTCCGTTTTTAAAAATCAAGTTTTAAATTTATCTTCGCAATATCTTTACGGTTAAAAGAAACATCTTTTCCGTTAATATCGAGTGTTACGGTCTCGGCATCGAAGCTTTTTAAAACTCCCTCAAACTCCTTTACCTTGTCTATGGGTTTGTAAGTTTTAAGTTCGACCTCTTCACCGATGCTTTTTTCAAAATGCTTATCCTTTTTAAGCTGTCTTCCAAGCCCGGGGCTTGAAACTTCAAGATAATAAGCATCATCGATAAACTCATCCCTGTCAAGCGCATCGCTCAAGGCACGGCTTACAGCCTCGCAGTCGTCAATGGTGACTCCGCCTTCCTTGTCGATATATGCCCTTAAATACCATTCGCCCGCCTCTTCCACATATTCAACGTCGTATATCTCAACGCCGTTTGACTGTGCGATAGGCTCAAGGAGTTTTAAGGTCTTTTCTTCATAGGTTTCCCTTTTGCTCATATGCCCTCCGTGTTTTTCAACAAATAAGAGTGGCTCCTGAAAGCCACTCTTACTAAACCATGCATATAATATCATTCTTTATTTAAAAAATCAAGCAATTCTTTGAATTTCCCGCTCTCACGGAGATAAAAGAACACATTAAGGGGTCACATCGGTACCGGGATCCCGATCTTCAAAGTTCCCGTGTCCGTTTCGCCCGCCAAAGTCGGGGCGTTCGCCGTTGGGTAAATTACCGAAATCCGGCATTTCTCCGTCTCCGAACTCGGGACGTTGACCATCCGTAAAATCGCCCATGTCGGGACGGCCTCCGGCAGGGCCGCCAAAGCCCATACCGGTCATGGTGCTTGAGCCGGTGCCGGCTGCATACGTATAAGATGCATTACCGACAATGAGTGTATATTCCGCTCCTTCAATAAGGTAATCGGAAGATAACATAAACGAATCCGCTTTCTTCGGTACGGTAATGCTCTCAAGAAGATCATTGTCCGGACCGTACACTTCGACCGTATCGCCCGCATTAACGGATATACCCGTACAGTCAATGACAAAACACGTCGAATCCTCCGATATGGACTGATACATTCCCGACATTCCCGTGGCGATCACTGTTCCGCCGTTTACAAGAAATGTTCCCTGATAATCCGTTGCGTTATTTCCCGAATTTTCGGCACCCGAAACATATATATATCCTCCGGTCACGGTAATATTGCCGTTTGAATCGATCCCGTCGCCTTTGGAATCCACATAAATGCTTCCGCCGTTTATAAAAATATTCGCCGACTCATCTACCGAAAACGGATCTTCTTTATCTCCTTTTTCCGAAGTATCGGATGAAGGTCTTGTTGCATTAAGCCCGTCATCTTCGGCAATTATGCTTATATTGCCGTCATTCACGGTAATAACGTTTCCTTCAAGGCCTTCATGGCTCTTTGCGATATTTATGACACCGCTTTCGATCGTTAGATTTCCATCCGCATGGATCGCATCATCACCCGAAGTTATGATGATATCGCTGTCCGCGATACTTATATCCGCATCACAGTTAAACGCATCATCCTCCGCATTGACCGTAAGGATGCCGCCGGTAACTGATATGTAAGTATCGGACTTTATGCCCTTGTCGCCCGATTTTATCTTAAGATTTACATCACCCGTATATACAAGATCGTTCCCTCTTATACCCTCATCATAAGCTTCCACGGTAATATTTCCGCTCATTATCTTAAGCTTATCCTTGGATACGATCCCGTCTTCGAAACCGGCCTTTACCGTCAAGCTTCCGGTACCGTTTATCGTAAGTGAATCCTTACACCAAAGCGCTCCGTTCGGTGCATCGTCCGAAGTATCCGAAAATTCGGAAGAATCCGTAAGCGAATTGTCTGTTCCTTCGGGTAAAAGAACGATCACCTTATCAGCGTTCTTTTCATATATCGCGGGTCCGTCCTTTGCGGTAATATCTGCGTTTTCAAGAACAAGATACACTTTGTCGTTATCTTCGGCGTCCACGACGATACTGCCGTTATATGAACCCGTAAGGACATATACGCCCTGATCGGATATTGTAATGACCCCGTCTTTCTCACTTACGCAAGAAGAATCGAAAACAGCGCTGTCACCGTTTAAAGTTATCAAGGAATATGATCCTTCGGTGTAATCAAAGTATTGATCCGAATCATTAAGCTCTACCGAAGGATCGGAAGAAGATACGTTTGCCTTTGTATCGGAAGAAGTTATTTCATCCGTCGCGGATCCATATATATCCGTTATCGGATCCTTAACTCCCGTAACATTGTCCGTGCCGACGGCACAAGCCGTTAAGTAAAGCCCTATTCCAAATATAAGCCCCAATGCCGTAAGTTTCGTCTTCATAAAAACGCTCCTTTCGCCATTGATAAAACCTGTTACAGTTCTTCGGTAAGAGGCGTAACCGTACCGCAGGCTACCGTTAAATTTCCGTTTCTTGTGCGGATCTCGTCGATCATGGCTTTTATATCCGCATCGCTTTTTAATCTTACAAAGTAGCTTATCTCGAACATGCTTCCCAGATTTGTTGTTTTAACCCTGTCGAGTTTGATGTATTCAAGATATTTATCGAAAATATCGTCAAATACTCCGTCGAAGTTTAAGTTTTCCGGAATAACGATCTTAAGCTGCTTTGTCTCGGACTTTTTCTCTCCGAAGCCGCTCTTGTGGAGCACAATGAAAAGAAGGGCCACGATAACCGTAAATATAGCCGCATAGCCTACATAGCCCATACCTGTTGCAAGCCCGATCGCCATCGAGAAAAATATCGTTCCTATCTCTTTGCTGGTACCGGGGATCGAACGGAAACGGACAAGACTGAAGGCTCCGACGATGGCAACACCCGTTCCGAGATTGCCGTTTACCATCATGATCACTGCCTGTACGAGAATAGGAAGTATTACTAAAGTTACCACAAAGTTCTTTGAATATTTCTCACTGCAGATCATATAGGTTATCGCAATTATAAGTCCGAGTATTACGGATGCTATACTGCAGATCAGCATCCCCGTAACGGTAAGGGATATAACCGATGAGCCTTCTTGTGCAAGTATGCTGTCTAACATGTTATCGTACCTCCTTGGGTTGCATCAATGGCATATTCTGTATTATCGTTCTCGGGCGCGGATAAACCGTTTTCTGCCCTGTTGTCGTAGTCAATAAGCGTTGTGCAGGCATTGCCGTACTTTGAAAAGCTTTGAGGATATATCTTAAGATCATTTAACATTCCCGTAAGCCATAAAGGAAGCGCATCAGGAACCTTTATCTCCATAAGCCTCTCTCCGGGATCAAGAAGCGGGCTTGCACCGGTCACATTTACAAATCTTCCCTCGTTAAGCTTGCCCACTATGTCTTTATCAAAAGTAATACGTATCTCATTGTTTTCGATACCGTACAGCGCTATCCTTTCACAGGATATGTAAGTTTTTGAAGTGGGCTTGTAATAATTGATAAAATAATCGATCTCTTTAAGTATCTGGGAATCCTCTTTTGGATAAATGCCCTTTTCGATGTAATCTATCGCCTCTTTGTACTTAAGGGCTACCCTTCTTTTATAGACAACCCTTTTATACTTCTTTTTAAGTTCAAGGAACACGGTCGAATCATCATTTATCTTACCGTATCCCCTTAGCCTGAACTTTTCCTTGTATACGGGTTTTTCAAGAGATTCCCTTATAAGATCGTAACCCGGTGTATCAAAATATATGCTTGTGATCCTTGATACTCCGTACTCATCGACCTTCATATAAGGTTCAAGTCTTTTCCTGATCTCGTCGTACTGCTCTTTGGACAATCTGTATTTAATTTCAACTCTCTCAAATTTGTCCTTTGTCATCAAAAGCCTCTTGTTTGCAAAACGTTTATTGTGATTATGAATATAAACTCAAAATGTGTTCGAAATTTGTGAAAAATCGTATCGATCTGTGTAAGTTGTGTGTTTAAACTGTGTACACCATTCGATTATAAACCATATCATACAGGCTTGAACAGATAAAAAAAGAAGCCGCGGTGCGACTTCTTATTAAGCAGCTGGTAGGGGAATCGAACCCCTGATTCCGCCGTGAGAGGGCGGCGTCTTAACCGCTTGACCAACCAGCCATACAAATGCCTTACCCAAGGCACTTGTATATATTATCGTAAAAGAAAAAATATTGCAAGGATTTTTTACATATAAAAATAAACTTATGAAAATGATATCTGTTATAATATAAATACTTATTCCCGAAAACCGATCAATACTACGGAGTGTATGAAAAAAATATTATGAAAATATATAAGATCGTCGCTTTAACCTTAATCGCTATTATCCTGTCCACCCTCAGCGCATGCGGCTTTTCTCAAAAAGGCCGCAACGGCAAAGATTCCCCGAACGAATATGTGTCCGACGCATTTTATTACGACCAACAGTTTGACGTTGACTGCTATGTGTTCTGTGCAGACAGAAACTGTATTGTCGCCACGCCGGGAAAATCCGAATGGACCCTCACATATAAAATACCGTATGATATTGAAATAGAGGACGGAGAATTTGCTTTTGTAAATGCTGATATAACCTACGTATCCGGCGGCGTCGCAGGATACTATAAAGCTCCGCGCTTTGATAAAGTCAATAGCCAGCGGATCGTATCCCCTGAGGATGTTGAAAATGCGGATTCACTTATCCCTTATAACCCCGAAGGCGATCGCCTTAGCGATATAGGAATATACAGGCAAAACGATTCCGTCTTCCTGATCACACATATCGTCTACAATGAATTCAGGTTATATAAGGACGGAAGTTACGTCGCAAGTTACGATAACTTAAGCGACGTAAATACCGCAATAGGAATAACGGAGAATAATGCAGGTCATTGATTGAATTTACGCCGATTGTCGTGTGTAAAAGAATTTCTGTAAATATAGATTCTCACACACTCTTTAATCCGGAATAACCTATACCTATAACTCTATAAACACTATCTGAAATGATCGTTTCGGATTGTATATTAATTCACTTCTACATAAAATCAAACAGACTTATCTGATTGGATTCAGGAAGATCCCCGAGTATGCCGAGATCGGCCATTTCGTCGGCTATGGTCTGCGAAACCCTGGCTCTGGTCTTAAAATCATCCTTCGATAAGAAAGGACCTTTCTTTGCGGCTTCCACGATAGAGTCCGCAGCATTTTCACCAAGTCCGTCGATACTGGTAAAAGAAGGCATGATCTTTCCGTCTGTTACGGAAAACAGCCTCGCTTTTGCTTTAAAAAGATCGATGGGCATAAACTCAAAGCCTCTTGCATACATCTCCTGAACGATCCTTAAATCCCTTATGGAGTCTTCATCTTTCGGAGTGGGCTTATCAAGCGCCCTTAACCTCTTAAGCTCTGCTTCGAGCACATCACGTCCGAAACACATGGTCTTATAGTTAAACGCCTTTGCTCGTATGCTGAAAAATGCAGCATAATAAGCCAAAGGATAATACACCTTACAATATGCTATGCGCCATGCCATCATTACATATGCGGCGGCGTGGGCTCTCGGGAACATGTATTTTATCTTTTCACAGGATTCTATATACCAGTCGGGGACATCATGTGCACTCATGTCGGCCTTCCATTCAGGCCACTTGTCGCACTTTCCGCCCGCAACTTTTCCTTTTCGTACCATTTCCATTATCTTAAACGATTCGGAAGGATCCACACCCTTTCCTATAAGATAAGTCATGATATCGTCACGCGTACAGATAGCCGTTGAAATTGTGGCTATTCCGTTCTTGATAAGATCCTGGGCGTTATTAAGCCATACATCGGTACCGTGGCTTAAGCCTGCGATCCTTACAAGATCACTGAAGTATTTGGGCTTTGCTTCCTGTACCATGCCCATTGAAAAATCCGTACCGAATTCGGGCACACCCAGACAGCCGAGTTCACACCCGCCTATGTCTTTCGGATCCACGTTAAGAGCTTCGGTCGATTCGAACAGCGACATGACCTTCTTATCGTCAAGCGGTATCTCAATGGGGTCTATGCCCGTAAGATCCTGAAGCATTCTGATCATTGTGGGATCATCATGGCCGAGGATATCAAGTTTTAAAAGGTTATGGTCGATCGAATGGTAATCAAAGTGCGTGGTTACCGTATCGGTGGTCATATCGTTGGCCGGATGCTGAACGGGAGTAAAGGAGTTTATATCCTCACCCACCGGGAGCACTATGATACCGCCCGGGTGCTGACCCGTGCTTCGTCTTACGCCCACGCAGCCCGATACTATCCTGTTTATCTCACAGTCGCGCTTATGTATCTCTTTTCCTTCAAAATATTTCTTAACATAACCGTACGCGGTTTTATCGGCAAGAGTAGCTATGGTACCCGCTCTGAAAGTCTGCCCCGCACCAAAGATAACTTCCGTGTATCTGTGCGCCTTGGACTGATATTCGCCCGAGAAGTTTAAGTCGATATCCGGTTCCTTATCAC
>JAEEMP010000080.1 GCA_016283275.1 Lachnospiraceae bacterium | reverse complement strand
CCGTATTCTCCGCAATAAAGAGGAACATTTCTTTCTGCGGCTGTCTTTATCGCAGATTCAAAGAGCTTTTCAAAATACTTGGTACTTAAATTCTCATCCTCGCCCATGGCATCAAAACCGTCTACGGAAACACCCAGTCTCTTGCTCTCAGAAGCATAAAGACCCGCTTTATCGGGATAAGAGATCTTGTAATCTTCAAGGCCCTTTACCCAGTGAGCTTTCTGATGTGTAAAGATTATGGGCTCATAACAATGGAAATTATATACGATCTTATCATCAAAAGGAAGCGGAAGGTCTTTTACGGCTGTAACTGCATTGTTCCAGTATCCTCCGAGAAGTATATAAGTATCCGGGGCATATTTTCTTATTCTCTTAACACATTTTTCCATAATGCCGATCCAGGTGGGCATGTAATCCTTATCGGTTACCTCATTAAGAAGTTCAAATGCTACCCTGTCGCTTAAAGAGCCGTAAAGCTTTGCGAAATTTTCCCATAACTTATAGAATCTTTCCTGCAAAGCTTCATCCTCAAAGAACCCGCTTTCATGAGCCTCTTCATGGAAAAAGAAACCTGCTGTTTTATGAAGGTCCAATATCATGTTAAGACCGTATTTGCCTGCATACTCAACAGCGCGATTCACATACTCGATACCGCCTTCGCGTGCACTTCCGTCTTCATTCTGAAAAGCATTGTAGTCAACGGGAACTCTGATATGATCAAATCCAAGATCCTTACAATGCTTAAAGTCCTCTTCTTTAATGAAGTTTTCGTATCTTTCAAAGGTATGATTGCATTGGGACAGCCAGCCCCCAAAATTAATACCTTTCTGATATCCTTCAAATTTCTTCATTTCTACCTCCTCAATGTCTATATTATCGGAATTGCCCGGAAGATCCACGACAACCTGATTCCGGCCGTTTTGCTTGCCGTAATAAAGTTTTTCGTCCGCAGCTTCCACCAAAGCCTCCGAATTGGTATCTCTGCCCGTGACCACACCGAAAGTCATGGTCACCTTGATCTCAAAGCCGTCTGCCTCAACTGTCATTTCCCTGATCTTTCCCAGTATCTTCCACAGCCAGTCGGCAGAGTCATACATGGCCATTCTGTCGAATACCATGATAAACTCTTCGCCGCCCCATCGTGCGGCAAAGCCTTTTCCGTTCATCATACTCTTAAGTGTTGCGGCTACAGCCTTTAATACCTCGTCACCCGCATTGTGTCCGTAGGTATCGTTGACCTTCTTAAAGAAATCTATATCGCCTATTGCAATACTGAAAGGCTGACCGGTTTCTTTGTAGCGTTCTTTTACCTTATTGAGCATGTTCTTGACATATCTTCTGTTTCCAAGCTGTGTAAGAGGATCGGTCTCCACAAACGACCTTATACTCTTCTGCATGGAAGTGGCAGACTTTGAAATATCGCCAAGTTCATCCGTTCTTTTAAGAACATCTGTGTCAAGCTCTGTATTAAGGCTTCCGCCCGCAACCTTATTCATAAATATCTGAAGTTTCCTGAGTACTTTGGTGATCTCCGAAGTGCTTCTGAACGATATGAATATGGTCACGACCATTCCGATAATGGTAAGGATTATTATCGGCCATACGGCGCGCAATACCGCAGCATGTATATCCGAACTCGATCTGGCAACCTCGATCATGCCCACGATCTCATCGTTATCGTTTGAAAGCGGTACATACAAAACAAGATACTTATCGTCAAACATTTCAACGTTTTCGTAGAAAAGTTCTTCACCTGCCAAAACCCTTGCACTTGTCTCCGCATTTGTGCCGACTCCTATATAACGTTCTCCGCCCGGAGTCATAAACGTGGTATTGATACGGGTATCGCTGTATATGAGCGATATCTCTGAGTCAGAATAAGCCGACAGACCGTCAACGATCGAATTGTCGCCGCTTACGATAGCATTGCCCTTTTTAAGGTTGTAAGCCCCGGATAAGTCTTTAACCAGAACATAATTGCCTTCATAAAGAGAATCATACGTAAATTTGACCGAATTGGCTACATTCCGCATATCTATCTTGGTCTGTTCATAAATGGTATTGGTGAAACGTATATAAGAAAGGATTGTAACTGCAATACCAAGAAGCAGAACCGGCACAACCGCGATCATGCTCATTTTTTTGTAAAGACTTGTTTTTTTCACAAATTTGCCCCCTTTTCACGGGTCGCTTAAGGCCTGTTATCTTTTACCTCCATAACACTCTGATATGCGGGTCTTATGATCTTGCCTCCGCCTATCAGTTCCTCAAGGCGATGTGCACTCCAGCCCGCAATTCTTGCTATTGCGAACAAAGGTGTGTACAGCTCTTTCGGAATACCTAAGATCTCATATACCAAACCGCTGTAAAAATCCACATTAGGGCTTACACCCTTATATATGTGACGGTGTTCCGCTATTACTTCCGGTGCCGCCAATTCAACGCTTTCATAAAAATCAAACTTCTTTTCCTTGCCTGTTTCATAAGCAAGCTTTCTTGCATATTCCTTAAGAACCCGTTCTCTCGGATCCGAAAGCGAATATACCGCATGGCCCATACCGTAGATAAGTCCCTGCCTGTCAAACGCCTCTTTTTCAAGGATCTTAAGAAGGTAATCCTTTAATGCATCCTTATCATCGGCATCTTTGACGTTCTTATGAATGTCTGCCATCATTTCCGTAACTTTGATATTGGCGCCGCCATGCCTCGGTCCTTTAAGTGAACACATTGCCGCAGCTACGGAGGAATATGCGTCGGAACCCGAGGATGTGACAACTCTTGTGGTAAACGTCGAGTTATTGCCTCCGCCATGCTCCATATGAAGAATAAGCGCGATATCCAGCACATCCGCTTCAAGCTTTGTGTATTTGGAATCAGGCCTTAACATTGCAAGGATATTCTCGGCCGTCGACCTGTTCGGATCCGGACGGTGAATATACATACTGCCTAAGTTTGTGTAATGATTATACGCATGGTATGCATAAACGGCCAAAAGCGGAAATGTTGCGATAAGCATGATATCTTCTCTTATCTCGTCCGCAAGGTCGTTTTTGACCACAGCTTTATTATATGACCCCAAAGTTAATATACTTCTGGTCATTGAATTCATTATATCCCTTGACGGAGCCTTCATTATGACATCACGTACAAAGTTAGTGGGTAAAGTCCTGCTCTTTGATAATACGTAACAAAATCTTTCCGTTTCGGACTCATCCGGAAGATCTCCGAAAAGAAGCAGATATGCAGTCTTTTCAAAACCGAACCCTTGCCCTGCAAACATTCTTACAAGGTCGAAAATATCATAACCTCTGTACCACAATTTCCCATCACAGGAAACCTTTTCTCCGTTTATGATCTCGGAGGAATCAATTCTTGAAATATTGGTAAGACCCGTAAGAACGCCCTTACCGTTTATATCCCTTAATCCTCTCTTTACATCATACTGCTCATAAAACTCAGGGGCAATACTGTCGTTTTTTACGCACAATTTCTCCAGTTCACCCGCATACCTCATGATCTCTTCCCTGAACTGCATACCTCATCTCCCTTCTCCAATGCATAATTAAAGACTATTTATTAATTTTACAGTATCATTGGCCAAAGGCGCAACTAAAAACTGGCGAAAACAAGAACCGGGAACAAAATATCCGTATCTTATTCCCGGCTCGTAAGATCTTATTTCATTTTGTTAAAACAAAGACTTTAGTTACCTGCCTTCACCTCTTCAAATTCTTTGTTTATCTCGTCCGAAGGAGCCTTGGTAAGAAGCGATACCACAACATTTACGATCAAAGCGATGATAAATGCGGGTAACAGTTCGTAAATTGCGAAAGCACCGCCAAGCTTGGCTATACCGAACTTCCATATGAAGATCATCGCGCCTCCGGTGATCATACCTGCGATCGCACCCTGAAGATTGGATCTTTTCCAGAACAATGCCAAAAGAACGATCGGCCCGAATGCGGCACCGAATCCCGCCCATGCAAATGATACTATCTTAAATACGGAGCTGTCCGGATTCCATGCGATTATCATACCGAATAAGGAGATCACAAGAACAGCGATCCTGGCTGTCATCATCTGTTTCTTTTCGGAGAACTTAACTCCGAACTTTGAAGTAAGGATATCTTCGGTGATCGAAGATGCTGCAGCAAGAAGCTGTGAATCCGCAGTTGACATCGTGGCCGCAAGGACGCCTGCCAATATAACACCGCATATGATCGCGCATATCCAGCCGTTTGTCGAAAGAAGCTGTGCTATCTTTACAAGAACTGTCTCGGAATTGGTTCCCTCAAGTTTTACTATTGCGCCTACACCGCTCATTGCAAGACCGACAACACCGATAAATATCGCAACCGCCATGGAGATAACAACCCATACGGAAGCGATACGGCGTGAAAAAGTAAGTTCTTCTTCTTTTCTTGCCGCCATAAATCTTAAAAGAATATGAGGCATACCGAAGTAACCAAGCCCCCATGCCATAGTCGAACAAATGGTGAGTGCACTGTAATTTGAAGCTGTACCGGCTACAACATCATGAATACTTGTAAGGCTTAAGTATCCCGGAAGTGCGGAAGCATTGTCCATTACCGCATTCCAGCCACCTGCTACGGATACGCCGAAACCAAATACCACTATAATGGCTACAGTCATAACGATCGACTGTATAAAGTCTGTCGTGGAAGCGGCAAGGAAACCGCCGAGAGACGTGTAGATCGCAATAACAATGGCACTTACTATCATGGCTGTATGATAATCCATACCGAACAGACTGCTAAAAAGCTTTCCGCAGGCAGCAAATCCCGAACCTGTATAAGGTATAAAGAAAATAACTATCACGATCGCCGCAACGGTCTGAAGGATCTTTTTCGCATCATGATATCTGTTTGTGAAAAATTCGGGAACCGTTATGGCGTTTACTTTTATGGAATAACGACGGATCTTCTTGGCAACGATAAGCCAGTTTAGATATGTACCTACCGCAAGTCCGATCGCGGTCCATGATGCATCCGCAAGACCTGAAATATAAGCTACCCCGGGAAGTCCCAAAAGAAGCCACGAACTCATGTCGGATGCTTCCGCACTCATTGCTGTTACGAACGGTCCGAGCTTACGTCCGCCCAGATAAAAATCATCGGCATCTTTATTCTGCTTTGAATATTTAAAACCGATAAATACGACCATGGCAAGATAAGCAATGATCGTAATCAAAATTAAAATACTTGTTGCATTCATATTGTTCCTTTCTACCGCATAACCCGGTTAATGCATAAATATGCAATATTCTTTAACAGATTAACACATTAAAGCGTATAAGTAAAGAAAAAAGAGATTCAAATAATATCTCTCCGCATATATGCCCGTTCGTCAAAAAAGCGGTGAGACGCATATGCTGCATCCACCGCTTTTTACGATATCATTTAAGATCGATCAAAGCTCAACACCGTTTTTCTTAAGCAATTCCCTTGCACTCTCAACGGAGTCGACTCCGGTCTTATTCTTGATGGGGGCAAATTCCTTTTCCCTGACAACTTCGAACGGTAAGCACGATGAAGCCATATGGATCATATCAAGAACAAGCTGTTCAAACTTATATCCGTTCGGAGATTCGGGTTTGACCGCATTTCCGTTTTCGTCGAGATAAGGTATCTTCTTTTCAACAACATGATAAGGAAGGCTCTTATTTACTATCTCTTCCTGTTCCGCAACATTGAAAAGATAATTTAAGATAACGCCGAAATTATAAACTCTTTCGCCTCTCTCATCGGTTTCGTACGCCATATCGTCCGTAAGTTCATAATATTCAACGATCGAAGGAGTACCGTCCTCAAGGCACATTACACCGATCTTTTCAAACGGATCGGCTTTTCTTACAACCTTTGAACCAACGGTTCTCTTCTCAAGAATGGTCGCACCTATGAATACCGGATCGCAGATACGCTGGCATACATTATCAACAGCAAAAATATTAAACCATTCGATCCCGAATTTCTTGGCCTTTTCAAGCATGCCGCTCTTCATCATGGATAAAAACCATCCGCCGTTACCATTCGGAGATACCGCAACCTTTGAAGGCGTTTCAAGAAATACCTTACCGTTGTAATCACAAGCCGGAGCCATCTCCTGCTTAAAGAAGAAAACATATTCATCCGGATAACCGAAATTCTTCTTTTCCTTAAAGAAAGCGGTCGTGGATTCATAGTTAAGATCGCTTGTCATTACAAAAAGCGGTATATATGTATCCGTAGCTTTTACAACATCCATAAGGTTGTTTATAAGGCATTCAAAGATATAAAGATTCTTTGTAATACCAACATTGTACATTCCCTTTGGATTGTCGGAACCAAGTCTGGTACCCATTCCTCCCGCAAGAAGTACCGCTCCTACCTTTCCTGCCTTAATGGCATCGGCTCCTGCCTTAAACAGTTCGTCGTGACGGGCCTCAATTTCGGATAACTCCATTGCTTTTAACGGAGTGATCTTGCCTCGTTTTGCGCTCGACTTCTTCTCTATCTCCGACAGAACCGAAAAATCAAGGGATTCGATCTGGTGATAGAGCGAGGTCTTTTCCGCCTCCGAAAGCTTATCCTCGTAACGTAATAGCTGTTCCTGCCCGTACTGTTTGACAATTGACTTTGCATCCATGAACTTAATACTCCTATCCTTTAATAATATTCATAATATATTTCTTTGGCCAATTTGGCGGCCTTTTCTTTTCCGTCCAATGCTTCCGCGATCTTAAGTGAAAACGGCACCGCACAGCCTGCTGACCGGCCTGTGATTATATTGCCGTCCCATTCGGCTTCCGCTCCCGTATAAGTCGCATCAAAAAGATCTGCCTCAAGTCCCGGGAAACACGTAACTTTTTTGCCCGCCAATATGCCGAGACGACCGAGTATGGTCGGAGCTGCGCAGATAGCGGCAATGTATTTTCCCTTCTCATTAAACTTCTTGACCTTACGCATCAATACATCGCATTTTTCAAGATTTTTGTGTCCTTTGCCCCCCGGCAGGATAAGCATATCGAAGTTATCGATATGCACCTCATCGATACAAAAATCCGTCTTGAACATTACTCCGTGAGCACCCATTACATGGTGAGAGTGCCCGACCGAAACGGTCAACACATCGTGTCCCGCCCGTTTTAATAGATCTACCGGCGTAATAGCTTCAACTTCCTCAAAACCTTCTCCGAAAAAAACGGCGATCTGCATATTATACCCCCAGTCTTATAAGCTGTATAAACCGCTTACATTTATTGACGCAAAATAACAAGACTATTATACTCAAATTGTGTAAACTTTTCTATACTTAAGGAGAGGAATCTTAATGGAAATAGAAAGAAAATTTCTTATAGATGAAAAGGCCTTTGATTACACCTCTTATCCTTACAAAGATTTCACCCAGGGGTATTTATGTACCGACCCGGTTGTACGTGTAAGACGTGAAGGAAACGAGTTTTTCCTCACTTATAAAGGCGGCGGAAAGATGGTACGGGAAGAATACAACCTTCCCCTGAATAAAGAAGCATTTGATCACCTTATCAAAAAAGCAGACGGAAACATAATAAATAAAAGGCGCTATTTTATCCCCCTGGATAAATACACCGTTGAACTCGATGTATTCAAACCTCCTTTCGAACCTCTTATAATAGCCGAAGTAGAGTTTGAATCCGTAGAGGAAGCTAACGCCTTTGAAATGCCCTCATGGTTTAAAAAAGATGTTACACACGATTCCGCATATCACAATTCAACCATGAGCAAAATGAAATTAAAACCGCTTTAATACAGATCCCTGCCGCTTATATGTGTAAGGTGCGCGATCTTATCGGCAAGTTTTGCCGTGGTCGCGCCTTTTTTTATGCGCCATACCCAGTTGTCACCGAGAGTGGACGGACGGTTTATACGAGCTTCGTTTCCGAGATTTAAATAATCCTGCATCATTATGATGCAAGTGTCGGAAATTGAATTCATGGCTGTTCTTACCATTACCGATGCCGCCGTTTCCACAAAATCATTTCCCGTATATTCGTCAAAGAACTTGCTTGTATGCTTATCCTTTGTATCTATAAGATTCTCATACCAGCCTTTTGAAGTCTCGTTATCGTGTGTACCGGTGTACATCACACTGTTTCTGTCAAGCATATGCGGCAGATACTCTCCGTCAGGTCCGCCGTAAAAGCCAAACTGCAACACCTTCATTCCGGGATATCCCGTCTTCTTGACCATTTCTCTGACCGAATCGGTCAAAAAACCCAGATCTTCGGCGATTACTTTCTTTTCACCGAGTTTTTCCTTTATGGCCTTAAACAGATCGTATCCGGGACCTTTTTGCCAGGTGCCGAACTCCGCTGTGGGATCGCCGTAAGGAATTGCATAATATTCATCAAAACCTCTGAAGTGATCGATCCTTACCACATCATAGAGGTTAAAGCAGAATTCCATTCTCTTTATCCACCACTCATAACCTGTTTCTTTGTGATATTCCCAGTCATACAAAGGATTACCCCAAAGCTGGCCCGTAAGTGCAAACGGATCGGGCGGACAGCCGGCAACCTTATTGGGTATATTTTCATCGTTAAGATCGAAGAGCTCCGGATTGGCCCAGGTGTCCGATGAATCCGCCGCCACATATATCGGTATATCACCTATGATCTCAATACCGTTTTCATTGGCATATTTCTTAAGTGCCGACCACTGTGTTATAAAGTAGAACTGCTGAAAACGATAAAAATCGCATTCTTCGGCGAGTGCTTCGCGTTCTTTTTCCAGAGCATCGGGCTTTCTTATACGGATATCCTCATCCCATTCTGTCCAGGCTTTTCCGCCGAATTTATTCTTAAGAGCCATGAAAAGAGCGTAATCGTCGAGCCAATAAGCGTTTTGTGAGGCAAACTCATTAAATTGACGGTTATTTCGTATGTTGCTTCTTTTGAAAGCTAACCTTAACAGTTCAAACCTTGTATTGTACAATTTCTCGTAATCGATCCTGCCGCTTGCATCGTCAGCATCATGCTCTTTACACTCCGCTTCCGTCAAAAGGCCCTCGGCCACAAGTGCATCAAGATCTATATAATACGGATTTCCCGCGAATGTGGAAAATGACTGATAAGGAGAATCACCGTAGCCCGTCGGACCAAGCGGAAGAATCTGCCAGTATTTTTGATGTGCACGCTTAAGAAAGTCCACAAACTTATAACTTTCCTTGGTAAATCCGCCTATCCCGTATTTGCCGGGAAGAGAAAATATAGGTAAAAGAATACCGCTTGCTCGCATTTATATGCCTCCCAATATTGTCTGTAAAATAATTAAAACATTATCCGCCTGTCTTTTCAATCACTAAGATGCCAGATATCCCTGTTGTATTCTTCGATCGTTCTGTCCGAAGAGAAAAAGCCTGCTTTTGCGATGTTTGTAAGCATCATCTTCTTCCACTTGGTGCGTTTTTCGTAATCCGCAAACACTTCATCTTTCTTTTTGATATACTCTTCAAGATCAAGAAGCGTCATAAACCAGTCTTTATTTAAGATCTCATCATGAAGTCTTGTAAGATTTTCGCGGATACCTGCCTTTAAGCATTTTTCACCGACTATAAAATCAACGGTTTCCTTTACGATCTTTGACTTTTCATAATAGTCTTTGGATACGTAGTCGCCCTTTTTATAATGCTTGATGACGGTATCCGCATCCTTTCCGAAAATATATATGTTGTCATCGCCGACCAGTTCATGGATCTCAACGTTTGCACCGTCATCGGTACCCAAAGTTACCGCGCCGTTTAACATAAACTTCATGTTTCCTGTACCGCTGGCTTCCTTTGATGCAAGTGAGATCTGTTCGGATACATCACAGGCGGGAATAAGTTTCTCCGCATAGGAAACATTGTAATTCTCGACCATTACCAGCTTAATGTAAGGTCTTACATCGGGATCATTGTTTATTATATCCTGAAGAACAAGGATCAAATGGATCACATCCTTGGCTATTACATAAGCGGGTGCAGCCTTTGCTCCGAATATAAAAGTGATCGGGGTTGAAGGTTTCTTACCTCTTTTGATCTCCAAATACTTATGGATTATATAAAGAGCATTCATCTGCTGGCGCTTATACTCATGCATACGCTTTACCTGTATGTCGTATATTGAATGAGGATCGATGGATATTCCCTCTTTTTCCTCTATATAAGCGGCCAGGCGCTTCTTGGCATCCATCTTTATCTCGGAAAGACGATCCAATACCATTTCGTTTTCTCTGAACTCAAGAAGCTTTTCAAGCTGACTTGCATCCTTTTTGTAATAAGGTCCCAAAATATCCGAAAGATAATCCGCAAGCTCGTGATTACAGGAAAGAAGCCATCTTCTGAATGTGATACCGTTTGTCTTATTGTTGAATTTTTCGGGATAGATCTTATAAAAAGCATTAAGCTCAGTGTTTTTAAGTATTTCCGTATGGATTGCCGCCACACCGTTTACCGAAAAGCCGTAATGAATATCTATATGCGCCATGTGCACGCGGTTTTCTTTGTCAATGATCCAAACCTTGGGGCTTTTGTATTTTGCCTTAACCTTTTTATCAAGTTCTTTGATTATGGGCACAAGTTTGGGTGCAACTTTTTCAATATACCCGATCGGCCAGGTTTCAAGTGCCTCTGCCAGGATCGTATGATTTGTGTACGCACAGGTTTTTGATACTACATCTATAGCCTCATCAACTGTAAACGCTTTATCGTTGACAAGGATCCTGATAAGTTCCGGTATGATCATCGTCGGATGCGTATCATTGATCTGGATCACGCAATAATCATACATACGCCTTAAATCGTACTGCTGCTCTTTTAATTCCTTTAATATAAACTGAGCGGCATTGGATACCATAAAATACTGCTGGTATACTCTCAAAAGCCTGCCTGCCTCATCGGAATCGTCGGGATAAAGAAAAAGAGTGAGATTTTTCTTTATCTTTTCCTTGTCAAAATCAATACCCTGCTCGACAAGCGATTCATCAACCGTCTCTATGTCAAAAAGATGAAGCCTGTTGGTGCCGTTACGATATCCAACGATATCAATATCGTAAAGATGAGACTTAACAGTCATATCACCGAACTGTACCGGAAACTTTATGCCTGTATCTATGAGCCAGGATTTATCTTCGATCCAATCGTTCTTTTCCGCTTTCTGAAGTTTGTTTTTGAATACCTGCTTAAAAAGGCCGAAGTGATAGTTAAGGCCTATACCCTCACCGTGAAGCCCAAGCGTAGCCATGGAATCCAAAAAACATGATGCAAGCCTTCCGAGCCCGCCGTTTCCCAAAGAAGGTTCGGGTTCGTATTCCTCTATCGCCGAAAGATCCTTGCCGTTTTTCTTAAGGATCTCGTTTATCTTGTCATACAGACCCAAATTGATAAGATTGTTGGAAAGAAGCTTACCGATCAGAAACTCGGCCGAAATATAGTAAACGCGCTTATCACCGCTGATCTTTTCGGAAAGAGACGTCATCTCCTTCGTAAGCTCGATAAGAATGTAGTAAAGTTCTTTATCCGTACACTCCCTGACCGTTTTTTTGTATGCTTTCTTTGAACGCGACTCAAGCTCGCTTTCCATGTTCATAAGCATTACTTCTTTTTGCATATCAGCTCTTAATGACATAATTGTTTCCTCCCGGACTTTTATCTTAATATATCTTTATAATCAAGTCTCACTATCTCATAATCCGTATGTATCTCTCGGCCAATGCCTCCGGAAATTAGATTTTCCGCTTCTTCCATGGCTTTTGATGCTATTTCAAAAAAATTCTGACGTACTGTAGTCATTCGATTACTTACATAGCCCATTAATGTTATACCGTCAAAACCGCAGACAGGTCTGAATATATCTTCTTCCTTGAGTGCCATCATGGCGCCTATGGCCATCATATCCGAAGCACAGGCGATCATATCGTAGTCTTTTCCGCACTCAAGCGTTATCTCTCTTGCCTTCTTTTCCGAAAAGTCCCCGCATTTTGTGGTAAGAGCTATATCTTTGTCCTTGCAAAGTGCTTTAATGCCTTTAAGCCTCTCCGCAGTCACGAAGCCGTTTTCTTTTCCGGAAATATATAACATAGACTTGACGGGATCGGTTTTTAAAACTTCATTGGCCACGTCGTACTGAGCCTTTGCCTGATCTGCCCACACACAGGATGTGCTCTTATTGATAAGCGGAGCATCCACCAAAACACATTTAAACTCTTCGCGATTGATCAGTTTTATTAAATTTGAATTTTCCTTGGACAGTCCGAAAATAACGATCCCCGTTATACTTTGAGATCTAAGATAAACAGAAATCTCGTCCACGCTCTTATCTTCAAACATGGAAAAGAAAATAGTGATCACGTCAAGTCCCAGCTCGCGGGCTTTTAAGATCGCACCTGAAATATACTGCATATCAACTTCATCGATCGAAGTGGTCTGCGAAGACTGGTCCATCAAAATTGCGACTCTTCCGGCCTGCTTACTTGAAAGTGCCGAAGCAACCGCATTGGGTACAAAATTAAGTTCCGCGATCGCTTCATTGACCTTTTTTCTGGTCTCAGCGCTTACATTCGGATAATTATTAAGCACCTTGGAAACCGTCGATGTAGCTACGCCCGCCTTCTTGGCAACGTCTTTAATGGATACCATAAAGCCTCCTTTGGAAATCGTTTTCCATAAACATGGTACTACTCATAATGCGATAAGTCAAGCAGTTTTTGGAAAACGTTTTCTGCTATTCATGGTCACATGCGTACACGCAAAAAAGAGGTAGATGTTTAACATCTACCTCTTAAATGATTATTTGTTATAAAATCGGTCTAATTGAGCTCATCCATCTTTCTGCTCTTCTTATGCTGAAGATACAGAACTCCGGATCCTGCAAGTACAATGGCTATCGCCAAAATAGTTGCGGGCAGATCGTACTTACAACCCCAAAGGAAGTAACATACTATCAGTGATATAAGAGCAACAACTGTTACTATTACATCAAGGACCGATCCTTTAGTTTTTTTCTTCTTATCGTCGTCATTGACAACGCTTGCATTGTTGATGTCCGGCATTATTAATTCCCCTTCAGAAAATATACCTTTTTATACTAAGTTAATTTTAACACAACAATACTTATCAAATCAAGTGATATTATTTTGTTGCCTCTGCTACGTCAGCTTCGCCTTCTTTTCTGAGCATATATGTACGTAATGCTGCATATGCTGCATATAAGATAGACGATCCAAGGATTACCCAGTGGATGAAGCAGTGATCTGCTGCTGCAAGAGGTGTAGGTTCAGCTTCGATATCAATAACGGGAGCCATGGGAACGGGCTCAGCTTCGATCTCAACTTCTGCAGGAGCGGGAGCTTGAGGTGTAGGCTGGTCAACTATCTCAACCGGTTCGGGTTCAGGTTCAGGTTCGGGTTCAGGCTGCGGCTGAGGCTGAGGCTGAGGCTGCGGCTGAGGCTCGGGCTGAGGTTCCGGTTCCGGTTCGGGTTCGGGTTCAGGTTCGGGTTCGGGTTCGGGTTCCGGCTGAGGTTCCGGTTCGGGAGCGGGTACAAAATTTGAAGTATATGTAGCCGTAACGGTCATATCGCTTAAAACTATATCAAACGCCTTATCCCAACCTGCGAAAGTATATGTTGTATAAGAACCGTCTCCATAATATACGGTCGGACGAGAAGGGTCTCCGGGAGCAGATGCAGATCCCTTATAAGGAATATCTGTCGATACGCCTAATGTTGCTCCGTTATAGTCCACAAATGTAACTGTATAATATCTTGTAACAACCTTACCATCGATATGGATTCTTGAAGCCTTCTCAATGACATCATAATTTGTGTCAACCGAATTGGTTGCTGCAGTAAGCGTCTGCCATTTAACCTGACTGTTATAGAAATTAATCGCATTCGCTGCATCTTCACTTATGCCGGCCTGTGCATTGGCTGCAGCGAAACCTGCACTTATCTGTGCATCTGTAGGACCTACAACAATATAATCCGTAAGTGGCTTATCTTTAAAGAATGTTTCATTATCATCAGGATCATAATATCTTGTAGTATTATCTATCTGATACTTCTGATGATCAGGAACAATAACTATACCTGAACCGGCATACATATAGTCTTTCTTTTCCTGACTGGTCTTGTCCTCCTTACCTGGAAGAAGGAAATAGAAATATGCAGTAGATTTAAATACAGCATAGTATGTCTGACCTTTTTTCTTGCCGTTTTCATCGACTACTGTCTGACCGTTTTCATCGACTATTATTGTAGCAGGCTTTATAACTGCGGATGCTGCTTCCTCACTAAGGTTTTCTTCCTGAACGTTTGCCCAGTATGCAAAATCTGCATTTTTCTTTGTGGGGGCAACATATGTGGGAATATCGCCTTCTTCAGCTTCGGTAGTTACAGCTATACCGTCTATAACCCAGGTGATCGTTACCATATTCTTGGGTTCTTCTGCGGGAGCTTCTGCACCTCCTTCGGGCTGTCCATCGGGCTGTACTTCGCCAGTGCCCTGTGCGTCAGGCTGTTCTCCATCATTGCCCTGTCCGTCAGGCTGTACTTCGGGCTGTTCTTCATCAGTGCCCTGTCCGTCAAGCTGTACTTCGTCATTGCCCTGTTCACCGTCAACATTCTGCTCGATTACGGGGTTTCCCTCGCCTTCAGCAGCAAATGCCTTTAAGACATTTCCGTTAAACGATGTTACAAAGAATATTGCTGCAAGTGCTGTAGCTAAAATTCTTGATAACCTTCTCTTCATCATTGCATTCCTCCGATTTATCTAAACTTGATATACTCTGTTTGCTTTGGGAAATAAAAAAGAACCCCACGCAAACAATAAGTCCACTGACTTAATGTTCGATCAAGGCTCAGATGTTTCGGGCGTTCCTTTTTCGACTCATTACACTAATAAAGACTTATTCTTTTTTCAAAAGGGTTCACTTTTTTTTAAAAAATTTTAATTTTTCGATAATTTTTTTAAAAATAGTATCTTTTAGCGGTCAATCGTCCCATTTTGAATAGATTTCCACCAGTTTTAAAAGAATCTCAACCATCTTGTCCATTCTCTCGACCGTTGTACATTCCTGCTTGCCGTGATAATAGAAACCGCCGGTACCGAGATTCGGACAGGGAAGACCCTTATATGAAAGCATGGCTCCGTCGGTACCGCCTCTTATCGGAATAACTTCGGGATTTAATCCCGACTCCCTGATCGCATTCAATGCATTATCCACAAGATGCATATGAGGTTTTATCTTCTCAAGCATATTGTAATAGGAATCTTTAACGGTTACGGTAAATGTTCCTTCGCCGTACTTTTCGTTTAACTTATTTCCTATATTAATAATGAGATCTTTTTTCTCACTAAAAAGTTTCGCATCATGATCTCTTATTACATAAGAAAGAACTGCTTCTCCGGTCCTTCCCTTCATATCGGTCAAGTGAAAGAAACCTTCGCGATCTTCCGTACATTCCGGGCATTCATCCTTGGGTAACATTCCGTGAAATTCCATGGCAAGCTTTGAAGCATTTAACATCTTCCCTTTTGCATCACCCGGATGAACCGAAATTCCTTTAACTGTTACCTTTGCCGAAGCGGCATTAAAATTTTCACATTCAAGAATGTGACAGTCACCCCCGTCAACGGTATACCCGAATTCCGCTTTAAAGTAATCAAGGTCAAAGAACTCGGTTCCTTCTCCGATTTCTTCATCGGGCGTAAAACATACCCAGATCGGGCCGTGAACTGTATTGTCCGATTTGGTCAATTCTTCCAGAAGCGTCATTATTTCCGCTACTCCGGCCTTATCATCAGCGCCCAAAAGCGTTGTGCCGTCGGAAGTTATAAGCGTTTCGCCCTTCATAGAACGAAGTTCCGGATATTTATCGGCTTTCATCACATAACCTGTAGCGGGAAAAGAAACCTCTTCGCCGTTAAAATTTTCATGAAGAACAGGCTTTACATTTTCACCGGGTGCGTCGGGTGAAGTATCCATATGCGAAATAAATCCTATGGAATGTGCCTTCTCATATCCGGGTGTGGCGGGCAAAAAGCCGTAAACATAGCACTTATCATCAAGTTTTACATTCGTAAGACCTAATTCAGTCAGTTCATCTTTCAATTGACTTGCAAGGTCAAACTCTCCTTTGAAGCTGGGATGCAGGCCCGAATCCTCATCCGAAGTGGTATGGACTTTAACATAATTTATAAATCTTTCGTATGCTCTCATATATGTCCCTTAAACTTACTTCACAACAATGTTGACGATCTTGCCCTTAACGTAGATCTCCTTGACTATCGTCTTGCCCTCGCAGGCAGCCTTGACCGGATTAAGCTCATGCGCCTTCTTAATGGCGCTGTCGGACTCTTCGTTAACGTCAACCTCTATGGTTCCCTTAACCTTTCCGTTTACCTGAACACCGATCTCAACTGTGTCGCTCTTACACTGTTCCTCATCATATTCCGGCCAGTTTTCGTATGCGATCGTATCGTCATGGCCTAAGCACTGCCACATTTCTTCACCGGTATGAGGACAGATACATGAAAACATCTTTACAAAACCTTCAGCATACTCTTTCGGACATTTACCCGCTTTGTATGCGGCATTCATAAATATCATAAGCTGGGAGATCGCAGTATTGAAGCCTAACTTTTCAAAGTCCTCGCTTACTTTCTTAACTGTCTGATGATAAAGCTTTGTAAGTGCTCCGTCGTTTTCCGAAGTAATGTTTTCTTCATCGGTAATAAACGTCCATACACGGTTTATAAACTTTCTGGCACCGACTACACCGTCCTGACTCCAGGGCTTTGATACCTCCAAAGGACCCATGAACATTTCATAAAGTCTTAAAGTATCGGCGCCGAAATCTCTTACTATATCCGAAGGATTTACCACATATTCGGGAAAACGCTTACCCATTTTAATACCGTTTGCGCCAAGGATCATTCCCTGATGAACAAGCTTCTTAAAAGGTTCCTTTGTGGGAGCGAGCCCCTTATCATAAAGATATCTGTTCCAGATCCTGGAATACATAAGGTGGCCTACCGCATGCTCGGGACCGCCTATGTAAAGATCGACGGGCATCCAGTGCTTTAAAAGTTCCTGATTGGCAAACTCTTTGTCGTTATCGGGATCGATATATCTGAAATAATACCATGAAGAACCTGCAGATCCCGGCATGGTGGATGTCTCACGCTTACCCTTTATACCGTTTTTATCGTATTTCTTCCATTCGGTTGCATTCTCCAAAGGAGCCTGACCGTTCTTTCCCTTGTAATCCTCAAGTTCCGGAAGAACAAGAGGAAGTTCGGAATCGTCAAGCGCATATATCTTTCCGTCATCACCGTGTACGATCGGAACCGGCTCACCCCAGTAACGCTGACGGGCAAATATCCATTCACGGAAGTGATAGTTGACCGTTCTCTTGGCAACACCCATCTTTTCAAGTTTTGAAGTGATCGCTTCTTTGGCCTCTTCAACGGTAAGACCTGTAAATTCTTCCGAATTAATAAGCTTGCAGCCTTTTCCGAGATAATCCTGTTTTTCAAAAGCGCATTCGCTCACATCGCGTCCTTCGATAACCTGGATCATATCGATATTATGAGCCACGGCATATTCAAAGTCTCTTTGGTCGTGTGAAGGAACGGCCATAACAGCACCTGTTCCGTAATTGGCAAGTACGAAATCACCTATAAACATCCTTACTTCCTTACCGTTAACGGGATTGATACAGGTTACGCCCTTAAGTTCACAACCCGACTTTGTCTTGTTAAGCTCTGTACGGTCAAGATCGTTTTTCTTAAGAGTCTCATCGATATAAGCCTGAACCTCTTCCTTATTTGTAATACGGGGCATTAAATCCTTTACAATCTGTCCGTCCGGTGCAAGTACCATAAATGTGATACCGTAGATCGTTTCAATACAGGTCGTGAAAATGGAGAACTTTCCGCCGCCCACGATCGAAAATTCAACTTCAACACCGGTAGATTTTCCTATCCAGTTTCTCTGAATATCCTTTGTGGATTCGGGCCAGTCGATCTCGTTTAAGCCTTCGAGAAGTTTTTCGGCAAAAGCGGGCTGGTTGATGACCCACTGCTTCATGTTCTTTCTGACAACCGGATAACCTCCTCTTTCGGACTTTCCGTCGATAACTTCATCGTTTGAAAGTACCGTTCCGAGTTCCTCGCACCAGTTAACGGGCATATCGATATATTTTGCGTAACCGTCAAGATAAAGCTGCTTAAAGATCCACTGAGTCCATTTATAAAATTTGGGATCGGATGTGGCTACCATCTTTGACCAGTCGTAGTCAAACCCGAGTTCTTTAAGCTGCTGTGAAAATGTCTCGATATTTTGTTGTGTAAATCCGTTGGGATGATTACCGGTAGATACCGCATACTGTTCAGCCGGAAGACCGAAAGAATCATATCCCATGGGGTGAAGGACGTTATATCCCTGCATACGTTTCATTCTTGATACTATATCCGTAGCGGTATACCCTTCCGGATGGCCCGCATGAAGACCGACTCCCGAAGGATAAGGAAACATATCAAGCGCATAAAACTTGGGCTTCGAAAAATCCCACACATCTGTTTTGAATGTTTCATGCTCGGCCCAATATTTCTGCCACTTGGGCTCTATCTCTTTAGGGTTATATACCCTTTCTCCGTTTTTCATTTCATTTATCTCCTGACTAAATAATAGTTAATCTTTAATGTACCCTTTTTAATATGAAAAAACAAGACATATTTAATATCGCAGTCGGATGACCGGTGCGCCTTCCGCATATGTGGCAAAAGCATTCGCATCGATCACTTCTCCCGTGGACTTATCATACACCACAAAATTAAGCCCGTCGGTATTCTCCGCATAATCAACACCGTTTAACTTTATGGTCGCATAACTTCCAAACTCAAGGTCGGAGCCCGCAAAAGAACCCACACTCTCGATCTCGTAATGTGTCTTGTCGTCAAAATCACCTTCCAGTGAAAGAACACCCAGATCCAAAATGCCTTCATCTTCGCCGAGACCTTTTACCGCGATAAAACTCCTTCCGTAACAGTCGCTGAAATCAACCCCCGGAACAAATGCGGAAAGTTTTTCTTTTAAAGCGTCATCAAGTCCGCCGAAAGCCTCACCCTGCGCTGCGATAATTACTCCGTAATCTTCTGAATTGCCCAGAATGTCCAGGTATGTCGAAAAATCGGTAATCGTAGGAATCGTTCTGTTAAGAGTATCTCTTTCTATCCTCTTTCCCGCCTCCAGATACAGCCTGTCATTGTCCAAAGGTTTAACAGCGATCACGCCGGCTTCTTTAAAGTCTCTTACGATCGCATCCGTTAATAGAACAGACCCCTTTAGATTCATATGACTTCTGTCTCGCCAGCAATCTCCGTCCAAGCCGGTGCTTTCATATTTTGAAGGCTCATTGTAATCAATAAAAGGAATGGCTCTTTCATCGGCTATTTCACCGATCTTTAGTCTTTTCCCGGCATCAATTATCGAATCGGGAACCGTAACAAGGGCTATTTCGGCGCCGTGCTCTCTGCAAAGCATTACGATCTTATCGAAATACTCAATGGCCAGGTCGGGGCATTCTACCGGCGTGCCCGCATTGGTATAACCTCTGTATGTTATAAATTCATCACCCGTAGTGCCGTATGCAAATCCAAGTTCCACGGATCTTAGTGCGGTATCGGAGAAATCTGCGGGATTAAGTTCATCCCATCTTGAATGATATTCAAAAACGGGGAAAAGCCTTTCTATAACATTTATATCGTTATTGTTTTTATGCCATTCCCTGACCGCGCCGACTTTATTAAGGGATAACTTCATATCATCCAGTGACATTTTATAGTATAGATTTTTGTCATATTCCTGATCGACAAACGGTCTTTGATGAAAGGCATAGGTCTCGATCACAACATATTTCGGAGACTGTGTCTTAAACATCTCTTTAAGCATATGATAACCCGTAAAATAATCCTGATTTGATGTAGCGAGATCAAACCCCTTCAGCCCGGTCTTTTCATAAAACTCCACAGGATTTATACCGTTGTACACGTGACTGCTGCCCACAAAAACTATATCAAGCGTATCCTTCGGAAGATCATACAGCTGCTCCCACATCTCTGTCTCAGGTGTCTCATCAAGTCTGTATAAACATTTATGCCTTAGGATATTCTGCACGGCCGAAAACAAGACCGCAAAAACCGCGAGCAATATTATGATTTTTATTGTTCTTTGTACAATGATCTTCTTCAAAACACTACCTCTAAAACTGCATATATATGAACTTCGACGCATCAAACGCCGTTCCGTATATTCCGAAAATCATTACGGCAAATAAAACCGATAAAAATACGATGCATTTAAATATCCAGTGTGAGCCGAGTATTTTCTCTATGGGCTTAAAGCCCTTTTCTCTCAAAATATCGTATATAAGTATTATCAGTAAAAAGAACACAAGTAAATGCATGTTCTTTTCATTAAGTCCGATGTTGTAAAGAGTACCGTCCGTAAGCGAATATAAACTTAAACCCGTAAATGCCCGTTTAAAGATCAAAAGTGCGTGCTTTACGGAATCGGCTCTGAAAAATACCCAGGTACACGACATTAAAATATAGGTTCCGATCCTCTTAAACCACTTTATCGCTTCGGAAGATGTATCGGCTTTAAAAAGCCTGTAGGCTTTTTCTTTTACCGGATCAACTATCATACCGCCTATCTGCAGAAGACCGTTTAAACAGCCCCAAAGAATAAAGCTTAATCCCGCGCCGTGCCAGAGACCGCTTAAGGCGAATACCACCATCATATTTATATATTTACGGATCGTTCCCTTGCGGTTACCACCCATAGGTATATAAACGTATTCCTTAAACCAGCCCATCAACGACATGTGCCAGCGTTTCCAGAAGTTTTGAACCGAAACCGCAAGATACGGCTGTGAAAAGTTTTGAGGAAGCCTAAAACCCATTGCGTAAGCGACACCCATAGCCATGTGTGTGCAACCCGCAAAATCAAGATAGATCTGTAAAGAATAAAAAGCGATCGAAACAAAGACCGCAGCTCCGCTGTATGCATAAAGATCGGCGTAAACCGTATCAACACACGCCCCCAGCCTGTCAGCCACACACATCTTTTCAAAATAGCCCCATATAAGCAAAAGAACGCCTCGCTGAAGATCATAAAAACTCTTCCCGGCTTTTTCCTTAAGCTGTAAAAGGAGGTTGTCCGTTCTGTCTATCGGCCCCGCAAGCATCTCGGGGAAAAAGGAGATATACGCGCAAAATGTTATAAAGTTTCTTTCCGCTGATATCTTTCCTTTATAAACATCGGTTATATATCCGATCGATTTAAACGTAAAATATGAAATACCGAGCGGAACGATGATATTCACCGAATGACTTGCATTCGATGCGCTTATGTGCGAAACGACCGAATCGATAATGCTTAAGCCGAAATTAATATACTTACTTATCAATAAGGGAAGAAGGCCCGAAATGACCATCAACGCAAATATTGCTTTGCTTTTGGATCTTTCGGCCAATATACCGAATGCATATACAAGGATCATATATATGCATAAAAAACCGGTTACTTTAACATTGTAGAGGGCATAAAAAGTCAGAGACGATACAAACACAAGTATCGTCCTTGACTTCGATGGCAATATGAAATAAAGAAGCATTACTGCGGCGAAAAAGCCTAAGAATGCAAACGAATTAAAGGTCATATCAGTGTATCCCGTTAAATATTGTACCCAAAATAAAGGCCAGAGATTATTGTATCACAAAGCCTTGAAACGTGCGAGTACTTCGTCGGGTATTACTGCTTTAACTGTCTTTATGCCTTAACAAACCTGAAAACATTCCATGACAGAGGCTTAAGTTCAGCTTTTACAGTCATGTCTTCGACATGGGTGTCTTTAACGGGGGTCGGTGCCCATCCGGGATCCTTTTCATCTTTTTCGGAGCCGTCTGAGTACATTTCCGTATGTCCTTCAAACTTAAATCCTTTAAGGCCTGTTACTTCCAGAGTGAAATCAGCCGCATCCTCCCAGTCGCGGTTGATGACAAAGACAGTGAGCTCACCGGTCTTTTCATCGTATGCGGCTGCGGAATCGACGTAATCCACCCCTTCCTGCTCGTGATACTTGTGCACGTCGTCTATCGCAAAGCTCTCAACGTCGTACTTCTCGCATTCCACAGCTGTCCTTAATGATATTCCGTGTCCGTACTTCATTAAGTCGGCGTAAGGATAATATGCCGCAACCGTGAATACGCTGTCATGATCGCAGCCTGCCGCAACCCCGAGTCCCGAAGTCATGCAGCCGATCTTGATACGATCCGCATGCCTTAACATCTCAAGGATGACTCCCGCATTGCCAAGCGCCATGAGCATGGGATCCATGGGCGGGTAAGAACGGGACGGCATGTTGTCGGGATCGTGACGGATGTACTCGCGATCAGGGTCAAAATTGTAGTGAGTGCCCGGCTCTATATAGGCTTCTCTTCCGAAGTGGAGCTTTTCTTTCTTTCTCGGAAATACCCCGTATTCGTCCAAAGAAAGCTTCATGACCTTGGGCGAACGCATAAGCTGCTGCACATAGTCGCATAAGCCTATCTCGGTGCGGATGTAATCTTCAAAATAACGTGAAGCTGCCATAAGCTGTGCATAATTTCCTATCTCCGCTGACTGATAATGATGCATGGAGATATAATCTACAGAGTTGTAGCATTCCTGTAAAACCTTTAAGTCCCAGTCGGGATAGTGTAAAAGGTCGGGAGAACTTGATACGCATACTGCAGTCTCGATGCTTCCGTCCACCCACTTCATAGCTTTGGATGTCTCATTGACCAGTACTCCGTAGGCTTTCGGGTCCTTTTCCCAGGAAGCCACCTGCCAGGGACCGTCCATTTCGTTGCCAAGGTACCATACCTTAACTCCGTAAGGCTTCTCATGGCCATATTTCTTACGAAGGTCCGACCAGTATGTACCACCCTCGTGATTGGTATATTCCACATTGTAAACCGCATCGTTAATGTCCCCGGTGCCGAGGTTTATGGTGTACATGGGCTCAACACCCACCTTCTCCGCCCACTGCAGATACTCATCGTGACCCACGTCATTGGGATAATACTGATGCCATGCAATGTCTAAGTGCTCTTTTCTGTGTTCCCTGGGTCCTATTGAATCCTTCCAGTCCCAGCCGGATACGAAGTTACCGCCCGGAAGCCTTACTGCAGAAAGATCTGTCTTCTTCAGAGCGTCGATCCAGTCTTTTCTGAATCCCTGCTCGTCGGCAGTGGGGTGTTTGGGATTATACATGTTACCGTTTACAATAGTTCCGATAGGTTCCATAAACGCCCCATAGATACGTTTGGAGATCTCCCCGATCTTAAAATCGGGATTAACGGATATTCTTGCTTTTTTTGCCATTCTCGTGTTCCTTTCTTTAATTTAATGATTAGATTTAAGTATCATTTAATTATCCTTGTGATTGTTGACATACCACACGTCGAACTGCCTCTGCTTCTCTGCGATATATCTGTTCAAGCCTGCTTTTCTGAGTTTTGTGTTGAATTCCGCCGTTCCGGAAACAGGATCCAAAAAGCCGAAAAGAAGCTGGTTCGCATATTCGTCATATATATTTTGTAATGCCGCATACTCCGCAGTATAGGCGCTGTTGTCAAACGTAAAGCCCAAAGCTATGGATGTCTCTGCCTGTGCATTGAAATCCATTATCATGGAACCAAGCTCCGGAGAATCACCGACCCATACCGGACAGATATACTGATTTGGCAGTTCCCAGTTCATCGAGTGATACCATTCGGCATTTTGGGCATCCACACCGTCGGGAAAATGAATGTGACCGTCCGGATCGGTGACATAGTCCGTGCCTTCTTCACCCCAGACTAACAGGGTGGAAAGCTGTGGATCCGTGTAAAGTTCGTTCATAAGCTGAACAGCGGCAACGGGATCCGGAGTTGCCCGATTAAGGCAGGTGATCACAGATGTTATGCCGGTAGACTTGATAATATCCCGGCCAAGCCTGAATACGATCATTTCTCTTCCGCATTCGCCGGAAATCTGGGTTTTGTACCCGGGTTTTGACTGAGCTAACATTGACATATAGGCTCCGGATTTGATCTTTGCGGAACTTGAAGTTTTATCTGTCAGAGCATCGGCAGGTATGAATCCCATCCGGTTCCACCTGTACATACGCTCGACCGTATCCAGCCACACTTTGCTCTCCATCAGGTTTACGACTTTCCTGTCTTTGGTGGGATCTAAAAGAACCCCAAACCAGTCGTTTCCGAGATCGTCTACGACAGAACCCTGAGAGAACTGATTATCGGATACTGCGAACACATTTTTGTCAGGAAATTTCTCGTGAAGCTGTTTATATATCGCCTCGATCTCATTCCATGATGACGGAACCTCCTGCCTTTCATCCTCTTCATATTCATAACCGATCGCATCAAGATATTCCTTGCCGATCACGATAGCCGCTGTTGTGATGGCGTGATCCTTTATCGGAGGAATGCCGTACAGATGCCCGGCGTATTTGCAGGCTTCACGGTATTTTTCAGGGACGAGTTCTTCTATGCCGGGCCCATAAGTGCTTAAAAGACCATCCTCATCCAGATCGTAACAGAACCCGTTATTGACACAGCTCGTATATCCGAGAACATTTCCGCCAAACCAGTCGATCTGTTTGTTATTGTTGGTAAGATACAGTTGAATATCCTGTCTGTAGGAAGCAAAATCCAGTGCCAGAAGTTCGATCTCAAGACAGAGTTTCTCACGCAGGATCTTGTTCATCGCTTCCTGTATTCTCTCTATACCCACAGGTCTGCCGGTCCATGTATACATGGCATAGGTGACTTTCTTATATTCGCCGGTCCGCTCATACTCTTCTCTCCGATCATCTATGGCCTTCCTGTAATCATAAGACATATCGCTTACCGCTGTACCCTCCGGCGCAGAACCCGGATCGGCTTCCGATACTGTCTTACCCGCAGCGCATGCCACAAAAGTAAACATCATGGACACAAGGAGAAAAAGAGCTATATACCTTTTTATTATCTTCATCCGAAAAGCCTCCTTTTCCGAATCGCACAGTCGTGTATACACACTTGCTATTTTTATAGATAACTATTATTATTTTAACATAATCAAAAGGAGTGAGTATGCGCAATTTTGGGGGATCATTTCACTATTTCAAGGGCACTTTTTCGATGGCAAAACAAAAGCGCTCTCTGCTTCGCCGGTTTGATATCCTGTTTTTTTCATCCATGTTTATCTTTACCGTGCTCCTTGTTGCGGTTACCATGATCATCAATCTGAGGCTGCGTCATTTCACATATGATGCTATCCAGAATTCTCTACGCTTTTATGACAACAGACTGGATATTGAACTTGACCAGGATATCATGTTCCTTGTCGACAGTTGCTCTTCAGACCCTGATATCATCCGCCTCCGCACTACCATGAACAGAAACGAAGAGGTGGGGTGTATCGTACGTATTCAGAACCAATTGTTATCTCAGGTAACTACTCATGCCGTAATCAGGGGCTTTTACCTGTATTACCCGGACAAAGACATCTTTCTTCCCGCTTACAGTACTGCCGGCAAGGGCACCGGCTCGGTATATCCGTATCCTTCGTTTATCGAAGAGCTTATAAAATCACATCTTAAAAATGGCAGTGCAGATAAGGAACTTATGCGAAACTGGTTCTTTATTGAAGATCAGGACTGTCTTATCAGGCTGTTGCGGGTTGGCGGAACGTACGTAGGCGCCTGGATCGACTTAAACAATCTTCCGGGATTTGATGAATTTTCCGGAAATGACGCTATCTGGATGATCACAGACAGTTCCGGGCGGGTTCTTTATGCCGATAAGTCTCTTTCCGAGGAAGGATATGAGAAAGACTACAGAAAAGACCTGTTGCTCCCGGTCGAGAAATCACTCAAAAAACCGCTTTATGCCACTATCCCCGGTATCGGGAAAAGACTTGTCATCTCATTAAGGCAGAGTTTTTCGGATTACTGTTTTACAGTGTTGCTGCCTCAGGGACAGGTTTTTCAGGCCTTTCGTCCTTTTTATCTCCTTCTTTTTCTCCTTATCCTGTGGGCGGTTATATTCTTTATAGCTTACAGCTATATGGGGCGGAGGATCATCGAGCTTCCTGTCAGATCGCTGATGGCTGTAACAGAGAACATCCACGAAGGTAAACTGGACAACAAGGTCATGCCTCCGAATGATTATGAAGAAACCATCCGGATCACGGATGCATTTAATAAACTGTTAGCCGAGATAAGCAATCTCAGGATCAGTATCTACGAAGAACAGCTCCAGGCTCGGGAATTTGAATTAAAGTCACTTAAAAACCAGGTTGCCCCCCATTTTTTGATCAACTGCCTTAACACGGTGTTTATGTCGGCTCAGGATCAATCAAAGATCGAGGTGACAAATAATATCATCACCACCCTGTCCTCACATCTTCGGTATACCCTGTCGGACAGAAATATAGTTCCGTTATCGGAAGAACTTGAATATCTTGAGAATTACATATTACTTACCCAGAACCGTTTCCCCGGAACTCTGCAATTTGAAAAAGAAACAGATCCGACAGTGCTGGATGCAACGGTGTTCCCGATGATCCTCCTTACACTCACCGAGAATTCCATTAAAACCGGACTTATCATGGGTGAGCATTTCCTGATCCGGGTCAGGGTATCCAAAAAGATCGAAAACGGAGAGACCTTCGTTTGCCTTGAACATACGGATTCCGGAGTCGGCTTATCTGAAGAAAAACTTGAAAAATACAATAATATACTTACGCAGCCCGCTGTTAGTGAAAAAGGAACCGGTATAGGACTGTATAATACTGCAATGCGTTTAAGACTCATTATGGGGCCGGAGGCAGTTCTTAACTTTGCCAACGAAAAAGGAATGGGTCTGTGCGTAACAATAAGTTTCCCTTATAAGAAATACGAAGGAGAATAGGATAAATCACATGAATCTTCTAATCACAGACGATGAATACTATATTGTTCAGGGCTTGGTAGGGATGATAGACAAGGAAGAACTGGGTGTCGACAATATTTTCACAGCCTACAGCGCGCAGCAGGCGCTGAATATCCTACGAAAAGAACAAGTGGACCTTCTGCTGCTGGATGTTGAGATGCCCAAGGAAACCGGACTTGAACTCCTTGAGCAGTTAAACAGTGAGGGGCTTCAGACAACTACCATTATACTCTCCGGACACCAGCGTTTTGACTATGCCAGGGAAGCTATCAATTATCACTGTTTTAACTATCTGCTCAAACCTATCGGAAAGCAGAGTCTGAATCAGGAATTGTCCCGCGCCATTTCTTTTTTGCGCTCATTACAGGTAAAGCCCGATCCTGCAACCGGCGACGATATTAAAGTCACCGACAGCGGTTTTGTTCACTCTGTACGTAATTATATCCGCGACCATCTGTCGGACGCGGATATAAATCGTGTCAAGATTGCCGAAGCAATGCACCTGAACCCTGATTATCTGTCATATTGTTTCCACAAGGAATTTAAAACAACGCTGACAGCTTATATCAACTTAAAACGAATGGATCAGGCAAAGTATCTGTTAAAGAACACAAACCTGAGCATCAACGAGATAGCGGAGCAGGTCGGTATCCTCAATATTTCTTATTTTTACAGACAGTTTAAAAAAGTAACTGGCAAAACGCCCCAGCAATATCGTAAATAGCGGGAGCAATGCCGATTTATACCGGTTTAACCCTTTACCGCACCGATCGTTATACCTTTCACGAAGTATCTCTGCAGGAAAGGATAAATGATCATGACGGGAAGTATACCCATAACTGTCAGTGCCATTCGGACTGAAGTCGACGGCAGATCCGCCATATTGACATTTCCGCTTCCGTTCTGAGCCTGCTGTCTTAACTGGTCCAGATTACGCTGGATCTTCATTAGAAGCACCTGGATACTGTAGAGCTTATCGTCATTGATATAATACAGACCGTTCATCCAGTCATTCCAGTATGCGAGTCCTACCAAAAGTGCGATCGTGGCAGTGATCGGCACCGCCATGGGAAATACTACCTTAAAAAGTATCTTAAACTCCCCTGCTCCGTCAACCCTTGCCGCATCGATAACTTCATCCGGAATATTTGTCGTGAAGTATGTACGCATCATGATTACGTTAAACGGGCTCATAAGAAGACCCGGGATCAGCAACGCAAAAACGGTATTTCGGATATGGAACGTCTGTGTCCACATCAAATATGCGGGAACCAATCCACCCGAGAAAAGCATCGTAAAAAAGAGAAAGAACGCGAATGCATATCTTCCGGGAAGTTCTTTTCTCGAAAGCGGATAAGCATAAAGCAATGTGATAAACAGGTTGCATAATGTTCCTACCAGTGTGATCGATACCGAAATGAAATAACCACGCGCCACGGATCCTGATTGAACCAGCAGATACTTATAGGCATATGTGCTGAATTTAGCAGGGAAAAAACTGTATCCGTTTGCGATCAATGTCTGTTCGTCGGTAAGCGATGACATGAGCATCAGGAAAAAGGGTGCAAGCACACAGATAACTAAAAAGATCATCAGTGCATTTGCAAAGATTTGAAATCCTCTGTCTTTTTGTACCATGTTTTCT